>CAMBTO010000039.1 GCA_945870865.1 Klebsiella pneumoniae | reverse complement strand
CAAACGTTTGACCAGGCACACAACCTCTGAAGTCCCAGACATCGCCAGTATCAGCCGCATTGGCGATGGTATAACCGGCCGGTGACAGGAACAACGGGCCGCGTTTGATACCGACGTTAGTCACCTTGCCAACTTCAGCATTGGCCAGACTCGGGAATGCAGAATCTATGCCCTTGTCTATGACAAAGATATCATCGGATCTTCTCTGTACCAGCGAAGCTATCGGCCACTTGTCACGAACCAGTACTTCAGAACGTGGGCCGTGGTCATGCTTGTCCACCTGACCTTTCAGGGTCGCTTGGAACTGTTCAGTTGGGGTCCACTGGACGGTGGCACGCATCATCTGTGACTCCTGTTCCGGGAATTTATCACCGGTCAACCAGTCACGCAGATGGCCTTCAAATCGGTCATATTTACCGGCGAGACGGATTCCAAACGTGTCCGTAACAGGTCCACCAACAGCGCCTTCAATCGACTGGCGGCCCATATTGCCCATTTCAGCAATCGCCTTGCCCTGCCATTCCTCACCCGGGCGGCGTGAACGGATATTTAATGCACCCGCGGTCGCATTCTGGCCAAAAAAGACCGGCTGTGGTCCACGTAATACCTCAACCTGCTCTACGTCCAGGAACGCACTCTTCAACGATGAGGCGCGACCGAAATGGATACCGTCAATAAAGGCTGGTACAGCGGCCTCAACGCCCACACCCTTCGACTGGGTACCGGCACCACGTAACATCAAACCCTGTTCTTCTTCTTCCACCTTGACCACCAGTCCCGGCGAAAAGACCGACATATCGTTCATGGTACGGAAACCCTGGCGAACCATTTCATCGCCGGTGATGGCCTGGATAGAAATCGGCACATCCTGCAGTGACTGTGCGCGGCGCTGCGCGGTTACAACGATCTCTTCGAGACCGGACTGAGCATGCGTAATAACCGGACTAGTAAGCGTAGCTGCCATGATGGCAACTGCAATCGGTCTGGAATATTTGAATAAAACCATTAGGAATCTCCCTGAATGAGTACTTATGTGAACAAAATGAATAAACTTATATGTATGATATAATTAATATTAATGTGAAATAAACAACTAAGCAAGTTTTATACAACAAACAAGATCATACTGGTTCATTGGCGGCATGTGCACCTGCAATATATCCCTGCGTAGTACACCGTCCCTGACCATGCTGACTGGAACCACCTGCTGATTCGCCACCACAATACAGCCCCGGTATAATTTGCCCTTGCATATCGATGACCTGACATTTCATGTTGATACGCAAGCCCGTGTAGCAATCATGAATCACCGGTGTAGACCACGCCGCATAAAAGGGTGGCGTCTGGATCTTAAAGGTCGGCTTGGGACGTCCAAAGTCGGGGTCCTCGCCAAGATCAACAAATTCATTGAATCGGACCACGCTGGCGACCAGATTTATCGCCGGCATGTCTACCTTCTGAAACGAGTTGCCCCGCAGCTTTTCAGCCAGCTCTTCCAGCGTGTTCGCGCTGAAAAAATACAGCGGGTCGGTCGCGGGTGGATTAATGTCCCACTTTTCACGTTTTACCGCTTCAGAGTCGAATATTGCCCAGACCGGTCCGGCGGCAAAATCCGGTGCATGAGAGCCTTCGTTCGGCGCCGTGGCGGCATCAAGAAAATTTTGGGGGTTGTACTGTATACGGGATGGATTTCTCCAGTCGCCCTGAGTATACGGGTCCAGAGAACCGTGAGTGGTGCCGTTAGGCCAGTTACCCTCCAGCTCATTATAAAACCGTTTGCCCACCTGATTGACGAGAATGACGTTTTGCCAGTCATCCAGACTGAGTCCGGTTGCGCGGATCAGGGGGAACAGGATACTTTCCGGTTCCCATGCGATATAGGTATGTTGTGAACCAATCAGGTTTCGTTTACGCAGATAACCATTGCGCTCCATCGACTGGTTTGCCGTCCCCCACAGGGAAGCGCCTATGGCCATGGCCGCCATTTCTCCACTGGCATCCTGTGGCGAATATTCTCCGCCGGCCAGCTGGTATTCTTCGGTCATCCGCGGGTCGAAGATGCGTCTGAAGTTCACATTGCCGGTACTGCCGCCAGTACCAATTATCACAGCCTTGTTGGCCTTCAAGGTGATTTGCGGCCGAGAACTGTCAATATTTCCTGTCGAGTGGAAACTCTGCATCGGGGTCGATACACCTGGCAAATAGCGTGGTGTATAACTTGCCTGGAGACCCAGCACCCGACCCGCGTTCGGTTGTTCGCGATAGATCACATCCATATGGTAGTTGAGGATAAACTGTACCCCCTTGTTTCTGGCACTCAACTCCAGTGGCCGGTAGATGGAGGTACCGGGTGCTCCTGCCGGACTCTCGGCACCCTGCCCCTTCGTCCAGGTCACATAGTTACCGCGCGGTGCCGATATCCCGACTGCATGTCCACCCGCCACGACTGGCTGGACATCGAGAAACTGTACGCCATTTTCAACGAGGAAGTCGTAGGTTGCCGCCTCGTTGTCGGCCAATGCGCGTTGCACAGCACGATCATTGTAGCGATATTCCGGCATGCCATTGGTTTCCACCACGGACCAGTCGGTCAGGTCCCGAAACAGGATGTCGGGGCTGTCTTCGATACCGTATTTTTTCTGGGCCGTGGTCCCGCCACCCAGATGGATCTGGCCGCCGTTCAGCAGACCGTGACCACCGATATCGTAATTCGTCTCGACGATGATGACGGATGCGCCGGCATCGCGTGCGCGGATTGCCGCCATCAGTCCGGTGGGCCCCGAACCAATAATGACCACATCGGCCTCAAAATCCCATTGATGCATAGGAGAATCCGCTGAAGCCGTTGGAGGTGTTTGTGATGTTGTCGTTGCACAGGCGCCCACCAGCGCGGTTGAACCGAGGCCCGCCGCACGGACAAATTGCCTGCGACTCAGCTTGCCGGTTTTAGTGTTAGCGTTGTCATTGTCCATCATTGCCCCCTCTGCAAATCAGACTGGCTGATATTTTTTATGAAGTGTTGATCTGTGAGATACCGGCCGGCACATCGGGCCATAAACGGGCTATTATACGTTATCGGGCTTTGGTGTCTGGTACCGGCGCATACGGATCGATCAGATCCTCAAACAATACGGGACTCGCCCCCAGTTTCAATAATAATGCCGCTGTACTCTCGTGTTTACCATACAGGCCGGTGTTCTCCAGTGATGGACTCATGCCCGAGGCCATGCTCCAGGGCGTCTCTCCGTAGAGGTTTTTCACGTCGATCCGGGCACCGCGATCAGCCAGAAATTGCACAACAGGATCCGACCCGGTAAATGCCGCAATGTGCATCGCTGTCCTGCCTTTATTGTCTGCGTGGTTTACATCCACGCCCTCCTCCATCAGAAAGCGGACGGCGTTTAATGCCTTTTCGACATCCTGTTTGCTGGCGACATTACCGCCTTCCTGATAGGCGCACGTACCGGTACAGGTGGCCTGAGTAGCGGCCATAAACGGAGTGACAGCTTCGCTGGTCGGCTTGTCGATGTCTGCCTTGTATTTCTTCAACAGCTGCATCATCGGGATATCAGCGGCCGCGGCGGCAAGCAGAAACGGGGTGGCCCCCTCCATCAAAAACGGTGTGCCGTCCGGCCCCAGCATCCTGTTCTTTTTAATCTGCCGATCCGGATCAGCACCTGCCTCCAGTAAGGTCGACGCCAGTTCAATACTGCTGCGTGGACGGGTGCGATATGCTGCATCATAAATGACACCGTCGAGCAGGGACAGACCTCCACGGACGGCGTAATGCAGTGGTGTTACACCCCAGCTGTCTTCGGACTGGATGTCCGCACCGGAACGGATCAGAAACAATGCCATCTCATCATGGCCACTGGCGGCGGCCAGAACCAGTGCATTGCCATATTCAGACAGAGTCTCATTAACACTGACGCCGGCCTCGATCAATAACCGCGCAGATTCAATATCACCAGAGCTCACGGCAAATAACAGCGGTGTATATCCGCTGCTGGATTTTGCGTCGGTAGCGGCTCCGAGTTCTATTAACAGGCGAGTGATATCCGGATATTTACTGGCCGCGGCCCACATCAGTGCGGTCTGTCCCTTTTCTGACTCCTGATGATTTACCTCGGCCCCCGCCTTGATGAGCGGCTCAATTGCAACGGTGGTACCGGTACGGACACAATTCATCAGTACCGACTCGTTAGTGCCTGGCACGGCATTCGGGTTGGCACCTGATGACAGCAGTTTTTCAATAATGGCAGAATTTCTGTTTGTGCAGGCCAGCCACAGTGGCGTAACACCATAGGGATTAGCGAGGTCTGGATCGGCCCCGGACTGCAACAGCTTAACAACGATATCCGTATTGTCCCGTTGCACGGCCCAGTGTAACGGCGTGGCCCCTTCCATGTCGGCAAGGTTGATATTCTCTGACTGGTCGATCAACGGCACGATACCGGCCTGGTCCTGATTGTTTTTTATGGCCTCGATCAGTGCAGATTCACCTGCGCAAACAACCGGGACCGACAATGTTACGTACAGAATGAGTAAGGTCCTGCACATATATAAACGGGACTCGCAAGCGGTCACATCTATCTTGTTCTTCAATGGACTATACACCCGAGAGCAGATCCAGTTGGCCATTGGCATCACCAAAGTTATCTACCGGAATATCAAGTTTCGTCAACAGGCTCAGATACAGATTTGCCATCGGCGTGTCCAGTGGATAACGGACATGACGGCTACCCTGTAGTTGTCCACTGCCACCCCCGATCAATGCCACCGGCAGGTTATGCAGGGAGTGCGCATTGCCATCACTCATGTCACTACCAAGCATAATGATCATGTTGTCGAGCAGGCTGCCATCCACATCCGCCGTATTTTTCAGCTTGTCCAGATAGTACGTAACCAGTTGGGTGTGATACAGGTTGATCCGGTATATCTTCTCCAGCTTTTCAGGGTCATTGCGATGATGCGACAGCGAATGGTGCACATCCGGGATACCGATCTCGCCAAAGGTCCGATTACTCTGCGCATGTCCCATCATGAACGTGATCACACGTGTCATGTCCGTCTGAAACGCCAGCACCTGCAGGTCAAACATGATCCGGATATGTTGCTCAAATGAACCGGGCACGCCACCGTCGGGTCTGGCGACCGCCGGGATCTCGCGTGAGGACTGCTGTTCCGCCATCTGGATGCGACGTTCTACGTCACGCATACTGTCGAGGTATTCGGTTAGTCTCGATTTATCGCCATGACCCAGTCTTGCCAGCATCTGTGAGGCCGCATCCGTCACAGAGTCGAGTATGCTTTTATCCTTTATAATCCTGGACAACCGAGCCTCGGGGGCCGTACTCACACTGTCTCCAAACAGGCGCTCAAACACCTCACGCGGCCGATATTCAATCGGTAGCGGCGTTGTCGGGGTGCGCCAGGAGAGTGTACTCATATACGCGCAGCTCCAGCCCTTTTCACAATTGCCAACAATGTCCTTGCTGTGCAGGCCGAGTTCAAGCGAGGCCAACTGCGTCTGCTGGCCCAGATGCCGGGCCATAATCTGATCGATTGAAACTCCGGTCTGGCCTTCGCGTAACGGATGGACGCCGGTTAAAAATACGCCACCGGCACGTTCGTGTGGGGCCAGTTCGCCTTCACCTGGCAGTGGATCTCCGGCGAGATTGCTGAGACCTGTTATAACCTGAAGCTGCTCACGGTAAGGTGCGAGCGGTTCAAGCAAGGGACTTAATTTGAAATCTTTCCCCTCTTCTGTTGGCGTCCAACGTTCCATGTGCATACCGTTTGGTGCATACACGATAGAAAACCGGCGTGGCACTTGCGGGTTTAGCTTCGTTTGTGCAAGTGCGGGGAACATCGCATCGAGCATCGGCAGTGCGATGGTGGCACCGGCCCCGCGTAGAAAAGTCCTCCTTGGTAAATACTTTTTAAATATCATCATTGCCCCAGTCCCCCCTCATCCGGAATTGCGTACTTTCCACTATTGCCATAATCAGGCCTGAAAGTCTGTGCTGATCATTTGCAGTCTTTTTCATAATCTGACGCATCGCCGGTGCATCGTTATGGCTGAGCTCCCTGTTCAGTGCATAGGTGAACAGGCGATCGATGACAGTCAGAATAAAATCTGCCTGTCGACTCTGGATCAGTGCCTCGCGCAACTCGATGGGACCATCAAATGTCGTCCCGTCAGGCAAGGCACCGGAGGCATCGACCGGGCTGTTTGACGCGGCATCAATGGTGCGCCATCTGCCGGTCGCATCATATTTTTCAAGGGCAAAACCCAGTGGGTCCATTACCTTGTGGCAACTCGCGCAGACAGGATTGGCACGATGCTGCTCCATCGCCTCACGCATGGTCAGTACCTTGCCTTCCGTGTTTTTCTGTATCAGTCCCGGGATGTTAGGCGGGGGTGGCGGGGGTGGTGCCCCGAGGATATTTTCCAGAATCCACTTGCCGCGGATTGTCGGTGCGGTGCGATTTGCATAGGAAGTCACGGTCAGGATACTGCCCTGGCCGAGCAAGCCGCCACGCGTGTCATCCGGAAAAGTGACCTTGCGAAAATGACTGCCATAGACCTGCGGGATATTGTAGTGACTGGCCAGCCGTTCATTAAGAAAGCTGTAGTTTGCCGTTAGCAGTTCGGTTATTGGCAGGTCTTCACGCAGTACATGCGCAAATAGCAGGCGGGTTTCCGTCTGCAACGCTTGTCTGAGATTATCGTCGAAGTAAGGAAACAATTCTCCGTCCGGGGAAACCGCATTCAGTTTATCGAGCGCCAGCCATTGTGCCGCAAAGTTCTGCACCAGTGCATCCGAACGGCCATCCTTGAGCATGCGCCGTACCTGTTGTTGCAAAACGTCCGGGTCAGACAGTTTGCCTGCCTCGGCCAGATCAAGCAGGAGCTCATCCGGGAGACTGCTCCACAGGAACAGTGACAGTCTGGTCGCCAGTTCGGGATCCGAAATGCTGAATAAGGCGTCAGGTTTTACCGACTCTGGTGTCTCTTCTACCAGGAACAGAAACTCGGGGCCGGCCAGCATGCGTTCGATGGCAAGGCCGATGCCTTCCTCAAATCCGCCCTCCTGTTGACCATATTTGTAGAAATCCATCAGCACCGCCATCTCCTCGGAACCGGGAGTGCGGCGGTAGGCGCGTCGTGCAATATTGCCGAGGATATTTCTGGCACATTCCTGGTCATTCACACCTGACGGCGTGCATATCAATAGCTTATTGCGACTGGCTGTCTGGCTGATCGCGACTGCGTTATAGGGACCCTGAATCGCCGCCGTCCGTACACCCGGGACACCGCCCTTGTACTGGGCATAATCAACCAGCGACATTCGGGGTTGTTGCGGACCTTCAGGCATTGTGGCGACCCGGGGAAACGTCACCGTGATTTTATGGGTACCTGCGCTGACAAAGGTACGCACCTCAAGAACATCGTCCGCATTTCTTTCATAGAATTCCTGGTCCACATCACCTTGTGCACCGGAGGAGAACAGTCCGGCGGACCTGCCCTTGTTCTCGCCGCCGACACTGAATTCCTGGACACGCTTGCCATCCACACTGACATCCAGCCGATGCTTGTCAACCAGTCCGCGGATATAATCCCTGGAGTTACGTTGCAGCCTGAGTTTGATCAGATATTCACCATCAAGCGGGAAAGCATGATTGATGGTAATACCGCCACGCGAACCAAACGGCAGGCTTTCGCTCATCTGCTCATCCTGTAGCAGATAAGCAGGTACGGTGTAGATGTTGAATTCCGGCGGCATTTCCGGCTTGCCCAAGACCTGATAGCGGATCTCGCGTGCAGCGGCAACATACTTCTCCGCAAGCAAGGGCGAGAGTGTGAGCACCTTGCCCACATTATCAAAACCGAGCATCGTGTGATCTGCTGGCAACAGATTGTCTGCATTCAGTTGCACCGCGAAAAGGTCGCGAATCGCATTGATATATTCGGTACGGTTCATGCGGCGTAGCAGTGGCGACCCGGGGGCCGGAGCGTTCTCGGCTTGCAGGTCGAGCGCTGTCTCCAGATAATTACCAAAATCACGGTATACCGTTTCATCCGGTCGGGGCATACCGGCTGGTGGCATCGTCCTCGACTTGATCTTGCGCAAGACCTTTTCCCATATCTGCGGGGCACGACCCGGGTTACTGATATCCAGTTTTTCCAGCGACAGATTAGCTGTACGTGTCGCATCGTTATGGCATAACACACAATACTGGTTTACGGTCTGGTGATAGTCCGCTGAAGACGGAGTAGATACATTCTGTGCAGCGGAGGCAATACAGTAAAGGAGTGCGCCTATTCCGGCGAATGCAGTTGCAGCAGCACGTAGCATTTTAATATCCAGGATCAGGTGGAATGAAACAGGTTGTTGGCAAAACTAAACCAAAGACCTCCGGTTGTCAAACAGGTGACGCAGTCTTTTCCTGACTCTGGCACGGATCATACAAGACTGATCACTGCCACCCGAAGTAACATATTAGCCGCGGGCAACATAGAAGCAACGTGCTACCATCGCAGTCGATATTAGGGAATGGCCAGAGCTGGGTCATAAAATTTACGCGCTTACCTTTTCCAAGTACAGGGAGAACAAAATGAAGTACCTGATATTATTCGGCAAGACATTTGCCATAAAACCACTGGCCTGGTCCCTGATGATGACAGCATTGTTATTTAACCTGTCTCTGCTCCCGGAAACGACATCCACCGTGATGGCCCAGGAACAAGCGGCCGGAATCAAGCTTCGACTGGGCGATGTCTCGCTGAATAAGTTGCCGTTCATCCTGGCCTATGATGCGGGCATCTATAAAAAGAATGGCCTAGATGTGGTGCCGATGTTCACGCAGAGTTCAGTCAACACTATCCGCCGCAGCGGTATTGATGTTCCGGAGCAATTTATTCTGAAAAGCGGTGACGAAACCCCGATCTGTATCTGCGGCTCATCTCCAGCAATAGTTGGCCTTGCCACCGAGGCAGGCGCATGGGACCCCATCAATCTGGGGTCAACTCACACGACGACACGCTGGCGTATCGTTGCTGGCAGTGATATTACGTCGAAAGAGCAACTGAAAGGCAAGCGTATCGGCTATTCCGGTGTCGGTGCTGTCAGTCATCTGGAATCCATCCTGTTTGCCAGGGCGATGGGCTGGGATCCGGATTTTGACGTTTCATTAATGAGTGAAGCACTTGCACTTGAGGCGCTGCAAAAAGGTTATGTAGACGCCTTTATGGCGGACGAACTGCATGAAACCATGTCAGTCAAGGCAGGATACAAGGTGATTGTGGATATGGTTGACTTTAATCTCCCGGTTGCGGGCTCCGCGTTTGCGGTCGACCGTGCCTGGTTGAAAAACAATCCGGATGCGGCGCGACGCTTCATCAAGAGCACCGTTGAGGCGATCGCCCTGTTGAAGACCAACAAGCAGGCCACCTTCAAAACACTGGCTAAATGGTACCAGATGACTGATCCAGAAGTGCTGGAATACTTTTATGCCAAGGTCGAACTGATGCCACGTAAACCTTATTATCCGCTCGAAGGTGTCAAACAAGTGATGGAGATCTATGATAATCACGAAATGCGCAAATACACACCGGAACACTTCTTTGATAACAGTTATGTCAAGGAACTGGATGACAGCGGTTATATAGACAGTCTTTACAAATAGTGAACCCAGGTTGTGGTAGCCCGCACCGGGTTACCTCAACCTGAGGTTGTGTTTTCAGGCAGCAGAACCGGATTGACCCTTGCGCATCAAATAACCAATACCGGCAAAAACAACCAGTGCCAGTACCCCGGCGATAACCATAATAGACGGCGCGATTCCAGCCTCCTCTGACCCGGATCCACTCTGTAGAGGCGGAGTTGTAGCGACTACCGCGGCAACCGGCGTTGCAGATGACGAGGCCGTCGGGGCCGCGTCATTCGCCACAGCCGCCTGCTCCGGCTGTACACCGGTATCGACAAACTGGTTAGAATCAGAGATGTTTTTTGTTGCCGAAGTAAACTGGCCTGTCGCCGGATCAAACGTCAGATAAACCGAAGAATCCATGTTTTCATCAGCCGCCTGTAGGACAGTAGCAAGCGGACCTGCCAAACCGATGAATAGTATGCCTGCAATAATGCGTTTAACCATAACTACGTGACCCCCTCTGTTTGCGCCTGTCGGCTTGCACCGAAAAGCACGGAAAATTGTCAAAAAACAATATGCGGCTTGCTCAACAATGTCAATATTAACCCTATCGGCGTAATTCGTCCGCGAAATATCTATAACATTGGTAAAACAGGATCTGAACGCGTGGTATATTTATAGTGGAATATACCTGTGTGTGAATATATCAACTGACGGTATAGTTCAGTTGATAAACCAGACGTACCTATCAAAATCGAGTGGGGGGAGTATGTTTAGAGTGAGGGGTAAGTTTCCGGCATCACTGTGCCGGGTAGTATTAATGCTGAGTACAGCATTGTCTATTAGCGCCAGCATACAAGCCGGCCAGTCACCTTATGCAACCACCGTTGTCATTAACGGCAAGGTTATTACAGCGGATTCCGACAAGATCGAAGATATCAGCGTGCATGAGGCGATAGCTATACGTGACAAGGAGATCATCGCGGTTGGCAGTAATGCTGATATCCAGAAATATGTGGCCGACTGGACGGAAACTATTGATGCAAAAGGCAATACGGTTCTTCCTGGCCTGATAGATACACATAACCATTTGTATGATACAACCCTGTCGGCATTCCCCTGGGTATTGAAGGCGATTCCCGAATTACAGCAGATTGAACTGACAGCTAAAACCCGGGCAGATATGTTCAACCTGATGAAGCAGGCGATAGCCGCCCGGGTAGAACAGATACCGGAAGGTCAATGGATACAGATTGAAGCCGAGCCGGCCCAGGTCGTGGTGCCAATGCTTGGCATTGAAGTAACCCGCCAGATGATCGATGCGATCGCACCGAAACATCCTGTGGTCGTGTTTACCCGTGGCGGATCGGTTTATAGCTCACGTGGTATTGAATCGATCGAAGCCCGCTATCACAACCCGATTCCGGCTGACTTCTGGATAGATGGCGAGAAAGGCTTCTCCGGTGACCAGACCGACGGCACCCGATGCGCCCGTCTTGATATAGTCGTCCCGGAAGCCCACAAAATGAATGAATACATCAAGGCCTATCTTGAAGTTTTGCAGGTAAATGCGCAAACCGGAGTTACCACCCACAGCACGCATATCCAGTGTGAAGGCGGATTTAATGCGTCCGTCCATCTGGACAGGAATAATCTGCTGCCTATCCGCTTCTCCTGGGGACATCGCTGGATGCAGCCATTTAATCCGTGGATAGTCGAGACCTACTGGCGTATCGGTGATTTTCTCGGTTACGGGTCTGAACATATGTGGAGTAACGGCAGCAGTGCCGGTGCGCTCGATAACGGTGGCGTGGGCTGGTGTACTTCCCTGCCCGCCAAGACCCCGGAACTAAAAGCACGTGAACGCTGTCCGACGATGGAATCCAGCCCGCCCAATTTCAGACGGCTTGAACATCTGAAGGTACTGACAGAGCTGGTGAAGGCAGGCAGGCAAACCAGTATCCCAGGCTGGCATGTGGCCGGTGATGGTGCTTTGCAGGCCTGGTTTGATACCGTGATGAATGCCGGTATCCCGATAGAAAAGTTACGTTCGTTGCGCCTGCAGGTGGATCACTGCCATTCGGTCACGCCCGAGCAGATTCAGATGGCCGCCAAGCTGAACATGGCATTTTCCTGTGACGCCACCCGGGTACCGAGCCAGGTTATAGAAGAGGCGTATGGAGAGGAATATCTGACCTTTAATGCGCCTGTAGCAAGCATGATGAAGGCCGGGGCCCGCGCACTGGTCAGCGAATTTGGCAGCCAGGGCGAGGTCAGACATTCCCCGTTTGAGGACGGTGTGGAATGGTTGACACGCAAGATAGATGGCAAGGCCTTTGGTGTACCGGAGGAGGCCGTGCCGGATCGGCTTACCCTGTTGCTGATGATGACCCGCTGGGGCGCCTATGCCGTCTGGAAGGACGACAAGATAGGTTCGATTGAACCAGGCAAATGGGCCGACCTGATAATCCTGAATGGTGATTATATGGGAGTCGAAATCGAGGATCTGGATACATTGCGACCTATCATGACGATGGTGGGAGGCGAAGTTGTTTATGAGGACAAGGCGCTGAGAAACAACTCACTTTATTTCAATCATGAAACCGCAGGGTGGGAAATCAGCCAGAATACACCCACCTCACTGTGGCGCTGGAAAGACGGGTCACCGAAGATCCCGACATACCAGTAAGAACCAGATTTCCGTATACGGCGCAGAATATATCGTTGCCGTATACGGAAGTATTAAATAATATATCTGTGTCTGCGCGATTTTACCGAGTTTCTTGGGTACTGACACAGGCATGTTCGCTCTTTATAATCAGGTTATATGACGGCTAAGGCTCTTGCCACTATACAAGCATCACCGAAGTCTGACACAGGACGGCACTGTCATTCTGAGACTTTAATCTAAAATCAGTTTTGATCTGGACGGACAAATCAGGCCGATTTCAATGTGCCTGTTGCCGGTCTTTCAGCGTATTGCCTGGATTCGATAAATGCGAGTATACCTGCACTGTTCAATCCGGCGTCCCTCAACATTTCTTCACGTGAACCGTGCGAAATTGCCCTGTCCGGCAGACCATGATTAATGATACGGGTCGTAATTCCGTGCTCGCACAGTAATTCATTCACTGCGCTACCCGCCCCTCCCTGAACGACATTTTCCTCCAGCGTCACCAGTAACTGATGTTCACCGGCGATCCTGATTATCAGGTCGGCATCCAGTGGTTTGACAAATCGCATGTTGACGACGGTCGCATCCAGCTGATTACCTATATCCAGTGCCGGTGTCAGCATCGGGCCAAATGCCAGTATGGCGATATTTCTGCCTTTGCGCCTGACCTCAGCCTTACCCAGAGGCAGCACCTGCATTTGCTCTTCCAGTGCGACACCCGGCCCACCACCTCGTGGATAACGCACAGCGGCCGGCTGATCAAGCATATAACCGGTATACAGCATCTGTCGGCATTCATTTTCATCAGAGGGAACCATTATGACCATGTCCGGCAGACAGCGCAGGAACGTGAGATCATAACTACCATTGTGAGTCGGTCCGTCCGAGCCGACCAGACCTGCGCGATCTATAGCAAATAACACAGGCAGTTTTTGCAGCACCACATCATGGATCAGCTGATCATAGGCGCGCTGCAAAAAGGTGGAGTAGATCGCAACGACCGGTTTGAGTCCGTCACATGCCATTCCTGCGGCAACGGTGATACTGTGTTGCTCGGCGATGGCCACATCAAAATACCGGTGCGGGAATTCCTGTGCAAACCGGATCAAATCCGAGCCTTCTTTCATCGCGGGCGTAATGGCGACCAGCCTCGGATCCTGCCTCGCCATATCGCATATCCAGTCGCCAAAGATATTGCTGTAGGTAGGCCGCAGGCTGGCTGTTGAGCCTATCATCCCGGTGCATGGGTCAAACGGTTTTGAAACCGCATGATATTTTACCGGGTCTGCCTCTGCCGGTGCATAGCCTTTACCCTTGCGGGTTATGATATGCAGGAACTGCGGCCCCTCAAGCTTATTGATATTCCTGATCGTTTCCAGCAACGTAGGCAGATGATGCCCGTCTATCGGGCCAATATAGTTGAATCCGAGTTCTTCAAACAGGGTTCCAGGTACGATCAGTCCCTTGATGTGTTCTTCTGCCCGTTTGGCGATTTCCCATACAGGTGGCATATTTGCCAGTACCTTTTTACCCTTTTGTCTGACATAGGTGTAAAGCTTGCCAGACAGTATTTGTGCTACGCGGTTCGACAGCGCGCCGACGTTAGGCGAAATGGACATATTATTATCATTCAGGATAACCAGTAGATTACTACCGAGATCCCCGGCGTGATTCAGTGCCTCGAACGCCAGACCCGCTGTCATTCCGCCATCGCCAATAATGGCAACGACCTTGCGCGGGATACCGGTATGCTCACTTGCGATCGCCATACCAAGCGCGGCGCTGATGGAGGTGCTGGAATGTCCTACGCCGAAGGTATCGTATTCGCTCTCTTCACGTCTCGGAAACGGTGCCAGTCCATTCCATTTGCGTATAGTCTGCAGTTTATCGCGTCGACCGGTCAAAACCTTGTGTATATAGGCCTGGTGGCCTACATCCCATACTAGACGATCATGGGGTGTATTGAAGATATAATGCAGGGCAATCGTCAGCTCGACTGCACCCATACTGGCAGCAAAATGACCGCTGTTATTACTAGCCCACTGTAACAGGAACGCACGCAATTCCCTGGCCAAGGGCTCCAGCGCAGTCTCGGGCAAGGCACGCAAGTCCCTTGGTGAGCCAATCTTGTCCAGAATCGGTGTATTGATTTCTTTTTTCATCCTAGTTTCACACTACTGAATATTTTATATGGCGATAGGCCGTTAACTACCTGATAAATATGACTTTAATAGCCATATTGTAGAGTCACGCTTACACAGGGCCGTATCCTGTTAATTTCGCGGATATTTTAACTTAAATATCTGGTGGCGTCTCTTGGTCGGTTCCGCCTGCGGACAGATTAAAGAGGGTTTTGGCATCCACCACACTTACAAACTAGGTGCCGTTAAAGTTATAATGGCCTCAATGTTATCAGTTGGATGCCTGTAGAAAAACTTGTTCCTGTATCTGGCTGATAATACCCTCTAAAGACACTATGAGGCTTTAAAACCGGATTATGAGTACAAAACTGCCAAGATTTATTTTTATACTGTTGACCATTCCGCTCATTTCGGCATGTTCCACCCTGCCAAAAATATCTCAAGCAGACCCGGAGTACATTAATGTGGATCCATTCGAATCCACCAATCGTCATGTTTACCAATTTAATGATGGGCTGGATCGTTATTTTATCAAGCCGGTAGCGACAACCTATGCCAGCATGACCCCGGATCTGTTACAGACCGGTGTTACCAACTTCTTTAACAATATCAGCTACCTGAATGTCGTGGTAAATTCATCGTTGCAGGGTAAGCTGGGTCAGGGCGTGTCTGATCTGTTCCGCTTCCTGTTCAATTCCACACTGGGAGTAGCCGGTTTATTCGATGTCGCCACCTCCCTCGGCATACCAGCGAACAAGGAAGATCTTGGACAGACTTTTGCCGTATGGGGGAGTGGACAGGGGTCCTACCTGACCTTGCCCCTGTTTGGGCCCAATACAGTACGTGATGCACCGGACCTGATCACCAACCTGTTACTTAATCCGCTATCCTATCTTGCATCGGCTGTGTCACTGCCCGCCACGGCATTAAATATTGTTAATCGACGGGCAAACCTGCTGGAGGCCAAAACTATGCTGGATGAGGCCGCACTCGACCCGTATTTATTTACCCGGGAGGCCTATCTGCAGCAACGTCTCTATCTGATCCATGACGGCGCACCAACCATTGATGCGGGCGATGATATCTTTGGAGAGGAAATAATTTATGATATTCGAAATTAACTATTAATTTTATATTATTGATAGTAATGTATTTATTGGTTTATAACCTGTTTGCCTGGTCAGTGTGGTTGATGGGTTGTTTGACCACGCTGGATCCGTTTTAGCAAAGATCAACACTGCCTGCCCTAGTCACATATATTGCTGTCCGTGGCCAGTCTAAAGGGGTATAAATTCGGTATACCAATTTTTTATCGTAGTGCTATATTTAGGCAGATTTTCCTTAAATATTTTATGGTTAAGCGCTATTACTCACATTATGCTTAAAGAGTCAGGCCGATGAGTGAAGAAATACTTATAAATGTCAGCCCGCAGGAAACCCGTGTCGCCATCGTGGAGAACGGTTTATTGCAGGAAGTCCATATTGAGCGCACGAATAAGCGCGGTCTGGTAGGTAATATTTTCAAGGGCAAGGTATCACGGGTACTGCCGGGTATGCAGTCTGCCTTTATCGATATTGGTCTTGACCGTGCCGGCTTCCTGCATGTGTCCGATATTGTTGAATCACACAAAGAGCTGGAATCCAGCAAGTTCGTCAGTCCTGTTCAGGAAACTGCCATCAATACATTGCTGCGCGAAGGTCAACAAATTCTGGTTCAGGTCATCAAGGACCCGCTGGGGTCTAAAGGTGCCCGCCTGACCACACGTATTTCACTGCCTTCCCGTTATCTGGTGTATCTGCCTGACCATACTGCCATTGCGATATCCCAACGTATTGAAAATACAGTTGAACGGGAACGATTACAGCAGGTGATCCTGGATTATCATATGGGCGACACCCGCATTGCGGTAAATTCTTCCGCGACAAATGTGATAATGCACACAGCAGTTCAGCAATCTGTACTACTGAAAAAGGGCGGGTTTATAGTGCGGACGGCGGCGGAAGGTGTCGGAGAGTCTGAACTGTACAAGGACATTGAATATCTCTATAAGTTATGGGACGCCACCAGCCGGATGACCCGACAGGCCTCCACCCCGGATCTGATCTATGAGGACCTGCCACTGGCTATACGCACCATGCGCGACCTGGCCCATGCCGGTATTGAAAGGATCAGGATCGACTCCCGGGACACATTCGAACGTGTCATACAGTTCACCCGCGAGTTCATACCGGAATGTACTGATCGCATCGAACATTACATTGGTGAACGACCTATCATGGACATGTATTCTGTCGAGGATGAAATCCAGCGTTCGTTAAATCGCCGTGTGCCACTGAAGTCAGGCGGTCATATTGTCATTGACCAGACGGAAGCGATGACAACAATAGATGTGAATACCGGTGCCTTTGTGGGACATCGCAACCACGAAGAGACTATCTACAAAACCAATCTCGAAGCATCGCAGGTTATCGCCAGACAATTAAGACTGCGTAATCTAGGTGGTATTATCATCATTGATTTTATCGATATGAAATCTGCCGAACACCGAAGACAGGTGTTGCGTGCGCTGGAAAAGCATCTTGAACATGACCGCTCCCGCTACATTTTCAGTGAACTGACATCACTGGGACTGGTACAGCTTACCCGCAAGCGGACGCGGGAGAGTCTGGAACATATCCTTTGTGAGCCCTGCCCTGCCTGTAGTGGCAGGGGCAAGGTCAAGACGGCAGAGACGGTGTGTTATGAGATATTCAGGGAAATCGTACGTGAAGTCCGTCAATTTGATGCACAGAAGCTGCTGGTAGTTGCCTCTGAAAAGGTGGTAGCAATGCTGATGGATGACGAATCTGCGAACGTGGCAGAACTGGAAGAGTTTATCGGCAAACCAATCACCCTGCAGGTGGAGCCGGAATACTCACAGGAACAATATGACATTGTTCCTTACTAGGCGATAAATCCGCTTGTCTGCCCGTATATTAAAAGGCCTCTACCAGGTTACCGTCTATACCATTGGTATAAGCGTATTGCTGGCCGCCGTTACGGCCACACTGGTACGTGTGTTGCTGCCGGATATCGGAATGTACCGGAGCGAGATCGAGGCCTGGGTCAGTAACTATATGGAGTTCCCGGTCGCCATCCGTAATATCAAGGCGGACTGGCAAGGCTGGACGCCCTATCTGTATCTGGAAGATATCGACCTGCTAAACAAAGCCGGCACTCGCACCATCATCAAATTTGAATCCGCACAGATCAGCATCGATCCGCTTGCCACCCTCATGCTCAGGCAAATCGTGCCGGATCGCCTGGTAATATCCGGTTTTGAACTCGGTCTGACCCGTCTGGAAGACGGCTCCATTGATGTTGCCGGTCTGGAGTCGGGCAAAAACCAGCAACATAACATATCCAATAATGAACTCGCAGAGTGGTTGTTCGGCCAACGCTTGATCGAACTGCAAAATGTCCAAATCAAATGGCTCGATGGGACACTTGGGCAGGCACCTGTCCTCTTGTCCGACGTCGACCTGGTGTTGCGCTCAGATGGCAACCGGGTGCAGGTAGAAGGCACCTCACCGCTGCCATCCATGTACGGTGAGCGGCTTTCCTTTGCCGTGGATGTGACCGGCAACCTGCTCAGCGCAAACTGGGCAGCAGAGTTATACGTTCAGGGCAGTAATATCAACCCGGACTTCTGGTACCGCCAATACTGGCCTGCTGAAGTAAATGTCAGTGGAGGCAATGCCACCATTGCCATGTGGAGCAGCTGGAAGGATGCCAGTGTCCAGAGTATGAAAGGCCAGATGCAGTACCGCAATTTTGAATTCGGGTCTTTTAGTGGGAAAAGACTGGCCGTGGAGCAATTGAGCACCCGCTTCAACAGTGTACGCAATAGTGATAACAGCTGGCTGGTCAATGTCAGCATCGACCATCTGGTGACCGCGAATGGCAGTTGGGAACCGACACAGATATCACTTCTGGCCCGGCCTGATGCCCCGAGTTATACCGTAAACTTCAATTTCCTGAAAATGGATGATCTGTATCAGGTAATCACCACACTCCCACAGTTGCCGGACAACATAACAACACTGGCTGAAAAATACCCCTTGCGCGGCGAACTGCGTGATGGTCGTATTCTTTATCGCCCGCAAGCCGCAAACAACGAAAGGCTACAGTTTGATATTACCGTCAATGAGATGGGTATGCCCTCCTCCGAGACGACACCAGTGATATCCGGCCTGTCTGCCCGGATCCAGGGTAACGTCGATAACGGCAGAATAACCTTCTCGGACGAGAATGCTGTCGTCGAATATTCGTCCGTGGAAGCGCGGGAAACAGTGCCAATCGCCATTCATGGCCAACTGTCCTGGGCGGCTACGAATACGGGTTATATACTGTTTACCGACAAGCTAGGCCTGCGCAATGATGAACTTGTCACACGCCTTGCAGGTTCTATCGGCATATCCGGGAAATGCTGTTATATCGATATGATTGCCGAGACAGATCCGGTTGACGTCGACACATTTATCCGTCATATCCCCTATACAAGATCGTTCAGGCTGCGTGACTGGTTGCAAAAGTCAGTACGTGATGGCCAGGTGCAACAGGCACGTGCTGTGTTCCGCGGCAATATGGCCGCATTTCCATTTGATCAGCATGCCGGTGTGTTTGAACTTGCCCTTGATGTCTCGGGAGCCAGTCTGGAATATTCTCCACGCTGGCCGGTTATCAAGGACATCACTGGCCAGGTCGGATTTGCCGGCAGGCAGATGATAATCAATATAGCCAGCGGCAAGATTTTTGATGCGGCGATATCGACAGCCACCGCCACTATTCCCGACATTTTTCCCAGACAGAAAACAGTCAATATTGATGGCCAGATCCACGGCGTTACCAATGATCTGAAAAAATATATCGGTCAGAGCCCGCTGGGAACCAATCAGATGTTGTCTAAACTGGTGACCTCGTTGTCAGCAGACGGCAATGTTGATCTTGGACTGCAACTGTCGGTTCCGATCCGCACTCCTGACCTTCAAACAACCATCAATGGCAGGCTACAACTGGACAATACTGTGCTGACCACCGATTTGCAGGGTCTGCAGTTTTCCGCTATCGACGGTGTCGTCAGCTTTACACGCAATAGCATATCGGCAGAGAATATTTCAGCCATATATGATAACAATCCGATCAGCCTGTCAGTGCAAGGGTCGGATACCGATGTGAATAATCCTGTTACGGTTGTCATCCATGGCACAGGTGATAATGCGTTTATCACCAACCAGATTAATCACTATTTCCCCGGCATGATTTTTATCAACGATATTCTGGCTGAACGCCTCAGCGGCTCGACAGACTGGCAGGCCTCGCTCAGTCATGTAAAAACCCCGGGGCAAACCGGCATGCAGCGCACGTTGAAGATCAGCTCCGACCTGTATGGAATGAATGTAAAACTACCTCAACCGTTGACCAAACATGCCTATAAAAAGATCCCGCTGGAGATCATCAGAAATCTGGATAATCCAGAAGCACCGCTGAAAATACGCTATGGCAATATACTCACCTCTGAGATCTTCTCGGACAGTATCAACGGACTACAGCGGGCAGATATCAACTTTGGCAACAAGACCTATATGTATCCAGACCACGATGGTGTCCTGCTTTTTGGTGCAGTCAGTGAAATGGCCCCCGGTGAATGGATGGACCTGATTGGTACTTCCAGTTCCGGTCAGGAACGGGAGTTGATGACCATCCAGGCAGATTTGGAATTCGATAACCTGCATCTTTTTGGCCAGACCTTCAGGGACATCAAGGTACGCGCCGGTCATGACCTGCTGAACTGGAATATTAGACTCAGTAGCGAAAGTGTCAGTGGTAGCCTGACCATACCGCTGGGCACTGACAAGGACCAGCCGATCATTGCAGATCTGGATTATCTCAGGCTGGCCCGGGGTAGTAGCGACACCAACAGCAAACCGGTCATTCCATCAAAACTGCGATCCATCACTGCCCAAGTTGATTCTTTCAGTTACGCCGGACTGGATCTCGGTGAGATGGTATTTGTTGCCGGGGCGGCCGATTATGGGCTTTATATCGATACAATGTCATTTACCAAACCGTTATTCACCATAGAGGCGACGGGTAAATGGAATGGTACAGACGGGGTCAACAACAGCTCCGACTTTACCATTCAGGCACATGCCACTGAATTCAACAGCATGTTACAGACCTTTGGTTACGACGTTGCCGCAGTGAAAAAAGGTGAAGCGAATTTTGCCATCGATGCCAACTGGAGCGGTACGCCGATGGACTTTTCGCTGGACAAACTGAACGGCACACTGGGTTTGAAGATCGGGAAGGGTCAGTTGCTGGATATTCAACCCTCCGCGGGAAGATTATTTGGTTTACTCAGCCTGCAAACACTGCCACGCAGATTGACGCTCGATTTCAGTGATCTGTTTGGTGATGGCATGGCGTTCGACGTGATTGAAGGAAACTTCGTCATCCGTAACGGTGATGCCTACACCGATGATCTGATCATGAAGGGGCCTTCAGTCGATATATCAATCAGCGGACGTACCGGGCTGTCCACCCACGACTATGACCAGACCGCCGTGATTACCCCGCAGATATCCGACAGCCTCGCAGTAGCCAGCGGATTTCTCGGACCGATGGGACTGGGTCTGGGTACAGTACTCTACCTGGCGGGCAATATGTTCGAACCGCTACAGGACAGCATCAACAAGATCATTAAGTTCAAATATTCCATCAGTGGCAGCTGGGATGACCCTGTCATTGAAAAATAACGCGACGCCACCAAGTCCAGTGGCTAGCCACCCGCCCCGAATAAACTGGAAACACAACGATGCAGTGGAAACCGAATGTAGTAGTCGCCGCGATTATCAGGCAAAACGACAAATATCTGCTGGTCGAGGAGCATGCGGATGACGGCAGTATTGTGCTCAACCAACCTGCGGGTCATCTGGAAAAGGACGAGAGCCTGCTGGATGCCGTCAAACGCGAAGTGCTGGAAGAAACCGCCTGGCACTTCAATCCGAAGGGACTGACGGGTGTCTACCTGCGTCCCGACTCTTCAAATGGCATCACCTACTTGCGCTTCTGTTTTTATGGCAGCGTTGTCAGCCATGTGAGTGAACGGAAACTCGACGACGGTATCATCCGCGCGCTGTGGCTGGATCGCGAACAGATGCTTGCTGAGGCCCACCGGATGCGCAGCCCGCTGGTTATCCGCTGTCTGCATGACTATCTGGCTGGCCAGTCGTACCCACTGGAGATGCTCCACACCATTCTGGATACCCGGCAACCGTAAATGAAGGTCATTGTTGGTATCTCCGGTGGTGTCGATTCCGCCGTAACCGCGCTGTTATTAAAACAGCAAGGGTATGAGGTCGAGGCCTTGTTCATGAAAAACTGGAACGAGCCCGCCGGTAACGGCCAGTGCTCATGGGAGGCCGAGGTCGAGGATGCCTTGAAGGTCTGTGAAAAACTGGATATTCCCCTCAATACAATCGACCTGTCCAATGCCTACTGGGAGTCTGTATTTAGTCTGTTCCTCCAAGACTACAGCAATGGCCTGACCCCAAACCCGGACGTATTGTGTAACCAGGAGATCAAGTTTACCGCCTTTATGGAACAGGCCCTGAAACCCGGCGCAGAGTGTATCGCCACCGGTCACTATGCGCGTATTCTGCAGCATGGTGATAACTTCGAATTGTTGAAGGGGCTCGACGCCAACAAGGACCAGTCCTATTTTTTATGCCGGTTGAGCCAACAACAATTGTCACGTTCCTTGTTCCCGATAGGTGAACTGGAAAAGTCCGAAGTTCGCAAACTGGCCGCCTCAGCCGGATTGCCGGTACATGATAAAAAAGACAGCACCGGGATCTGCTTTATCGGCGAACGCCTGTTCCGCGAATTTCTCAGCCAGTATCTGCCTGTCCGCAAAGGCCTGATTCAGACGGTGGACGGCCAGACTGTCGGTGAACATGACGGCGCCTGTTTCTACACGATAGGCCAGCGTCAGGGGCTCGGTATCGGCGGCGTACGCGGTCTGGACGTCGCCCCCTGGTATGTCGCTGACAAGGACATCGACCGCAACATACTTTACGTCGTACAAGGATCAAACCATCCCTTGCTGTTCCGCCGAGAATTGACGGCAAAAAACCTGCACTGGATCTCCGGCAGCGCCCCGGACGCACCCTGGCAGTGCACCGCCAAAACACGGTATCGACAGCTTGACCAGGCCTGTGTA
>CAMBTO010000038.1 GCA_945870865.1 Klebsiella pneumoniae | reverse complement strand
TATGTTTCTGTATTTTATATGTTTTAATTCTGTGGCACGTATCGTGCAATGTTTTGGACTTGTTCGACACAGTTAAAGCGCATTTTGTAAAAAATATGTGCCGGTTACTCAATCGCTAGATTCAAAACATGATGCTCATGGGGGATGCCAAGGTGAAATTTATCACTGCAGTAATTAAGCCGTTCAAACTGGATGATGTCAGGGACGCACTATCCGAAATCGGTGTTCAGGGCCTGACAGTGACTGAGGTCAAGGGTTTTGGTCGCCAGAAAGGCCACACAGAACTGTATCGGGGAGCTGAATACGTCGTCGATTTTTTGCCGAAGGTAAAGATCGAGATTGCGGTCAGCACCGCAATGGTGGAAACAGCAATCGAGGCGATCTGTAAGGCCGCCAATACCAACAAGATTGGTGACGGCAAGATCTTTGTATCGGATCTCGAGCAAGTCGTGCGTATACGCACAGGCGAAAACGGCGAAGAAGCCATCTAAAGTTCCGGGGGAACAACAATGACAAAATCACGAACTGCAATCAACGTACTTATCCTGTCGGGGTTGATGCTACCCGACCTGGTGATGGCACAGGATGCCAGCGTAAACGGCGCGAACACCGCCTGGATACTGACTTCCACCGCACTGGTGTTGTTTATGACCTTGCCTGGTCTCGCACTGTTTTACAGTGGTCTGGTACGCCATAAGAATGTCCTGTCCGTCATCATGCAGTGTTTTGCCATCGCTTGTCTGATGTCGATCTTATGGGTCGTGGCCGGATACGGTCTCGCCTTTGGAGATGGTGGAAGCCTGCATGCCTATATTGGCCTCGACAAGTTTTTCATGGATGGCATATTGCTGGGCAGTGTGGTCGGGGATATACCGGAAAGTGTATTCTTCATGTTCCAGATGACCTTTGCGATTATCACACCGGCGCTGATCATCGGTGGATATGCTGAGCGTATGAAGTTTTCTGCCGTGCTCTGGTTTTCGGCATTGTGGATGCTGCTGGTTTATGCTCCGGTCTGTCACTGGGTCTGGGGAGGGGGCTGGTTAAGCGCGATGGGCTTCAAGGATTTTGCAGGTGGTGCAGTTGTGCATATCAATGCGGGTGTCGCAGCACTGGTGGCAGCTATAGTGCTGGGTAAGCGCAAGGGATTTCCGCAGATGGCGATGCCGCCACATAACATGACACTTGTGGTGACCGGCGCCTCGATGCTCTGGGTAGGCTGGTTCGGATTTAATGCCGGCAGTGCCCTGGCCGCCAATGCGAATGCCGGTATGGCAATGACAGTCACCCATATCTCTGCCGCCGCGGGTTCGCTGGCCTGGATGGGTGTTGAGTGGTTCAAACATGGCAAGCCCAGTGTGCTCGGTATTGTGACAGGTATGGTCGCCGGTCTCGGCACTATCACACCTGCCTCCGGTTATGTTGGTCCAGCCGGTGCGCTAATCATCGGTATTGCTGCTGGTCTGACATGTTATTATGCAACCCAGTTCATCAAACGTGGCCTGCATATTGATGATTCACTGGACGTGTTTCCGGTTCATGGCGTAGGCGGAATTCTGGGTACACTGGCCACTGGAATATTCGCCGCTGAATCGATGGGGGGGCTTGGTCTGGATGTGTCAATCGTTACCCAGCTGGGTATACAGTTGACCGGTATTATCGCTACGGCCCTCTGGTGTGGTGTAGTCAGTTATGTTTTGCTTAAGTTGCTGGATGCGACTATAGGTCTGCGTGTCACTGATGAGCAAGAGACTGAAGGACTAGATCTGGTCCTGCATGATGAGCGCGGCTATAACTTCTAGACAGCCAAAAACGGCTGAATAAAAACAAAAACGGGTGCCAGGCACCCGTTTTTTTTGCTGGTGTTACGATCATGGCCAAACTAGTATGGTACTGGCTGCCGCAAGGCAATGCAGCCCCGGTTTCGGCTACAGGAATATATTCCATTCATCTGAATCTCGGCATAAAATACAAAGCTGGATACAGAAGCATCTGAATCGGTTTTTTGAGGTTATAAATGACAAATCTGGTTGACAAGGCAGTATTACGATCATTCGTACCACCAAGTGCGTTGAATCACGAAAATAATGCAAATATCCTCATGGTCACAGACGCTGTGTTAATGCGTCTGTCGAAGGAAGACTTCAATGCGTTGCTCAAAGAACCGATGCTGAGCTGGGTCAGTCGTGATAAGGCCGACAAGATGGTGGCAGAAGGCAAGAGCGTGTGGGTGGATGTCCGGCTCGAGAGTGAGTTCAAGAATAACGGTATCCCGGGCAGCGTCAATATTCCGCTGTTTATGCTGAGAATGAAGGTCGACAAGCTGGATCAGGGCAAGACCTATATTTTGTATTGCGATACCGGCCGCCGTAGTTCTGCTGCTGCATTCCTGCTCAGTGAACGTGGCCTGTACGCGTGCTGCCTGAAAGATGGACTGGGCGCATCTGGCTGATACAGACCAGGGTCGATTCACAATCAATGGGCCTTGAGTCTCTGGTAATTGCTGTCGATAACACCATCGATAACTATGCTGTGATGGGCAACCCCGTTGCCCATAGCAAATCCCCGCTTATACACCAGGCATTCGCCCTGGAAACATCCCAGTCGATTCGATATCAGGCCATACTGGTGCCGCTGGACGGGTTTGCAAACGCAGTGCATGTTTTTTGTGCTGCTGGTGGTAAGGGCCTGAATATTACAGTACCGTTCAAGGAAGAGGCCTGGAGACTGGCTGTCCGGCGCACACCACGAGCAGAGCTTGCTGGCGCAGTCAATACACTCAGATTCTCCCTCAGCGGTGAAATAGAAGGTGACAATACCGACGGCACCGGTCTGTTGCGTGATCTGGAACAAAATGATGTTGGCCTGAACGACCGGCGTATCCTGATTCTGGGTGCGGGTGGAGCGGTGCGCGGTGTGATAGGGCCCTTGATGGAAAAGCGCCCGGCCCGGCTGGTCATTGCAAACAGGACAATTTCCCGCGCCGAAACATTGCGCAGTCAATTCAACCAGTTCAAGCAATTGTCTATCTGTTCACTGACGGATCTGGCCACCTTCAGCAGTTTTGACCTGATTATCAATGCCACTTCATCTGGCCTGCATGGTGAGTTACCTCCGTTACCGGCCAGCCTCATCGGTCCACAAACCTGTTGTTACGATATGGTATATGGCGATGTGGAGCCGGTATTTGTCCGTTGGGCAAAGAAACAGAAGGCGCAACTTGCACTGGATGGACTGGGCATGCTGGTCGAACAGGCAGCAGAATCATTTTATGTCTGGCGGGGTGTCAGGCCAGCGACCACTCTGGTTATCCGCATGCTGCGTGAGAAACTTACAGCAAGTTCCTGAAAGCACCTTCCTCAGACGGATCGCAGTTTCTCTTTCAGCACTATATTGGCGAGCTGGATATAGATATCTACCGGTATCTCTTCCGGACGGACCGACGGGTTGATACCCGCACGGATCAGAGCGGCTTCCGACACCACTGTCTTCAAGGCATTGCGGATAGTCTTGCGGCGTTTAGTAAAGGCAATCCGGACCAGATCATTAAACAGCTTGCGATCCAGCACCTTGCCACCCGGATGTTGCTGTGGATAGAGCCGGATTACGGCCGATTCCACCCGTGGAGGTGGACTGAATGATTCTGCGCCGACATGCAGCAGCCATTCCGTCCGACACAGCGACTGGACCATGATCGACAACCTGCCGTAATCACCGGATCCCGGTTCCGCGCAGATGCGATTGGCCACTTCCTTCTGTAACATGAATATCATCTGCTCAATACATCCAGCCTGATTCAGCAGATGAAATAACAATGGTGTAGAGATATTGTAGGGCAGGTTACCGATGATGGTCAGCGGTCCGCTGAAGCGACCGCAAAAATCAAACTGTAATACATCCTCGCGGTGGATGACCAGTTTGCCGTCCGCACCCAGCCGCGACTGTAGCAGTGTGGCAAGATCGGTATCTATTTCAATCACGTGCAGCAGATCGACCCTGGCCAGTAATGGCCTCGTCAGTGCGCCGGTACCCGGGCCTATCTCAACCAGTGTCTGCCCGTCATGAAAGGGTATGTGATCGATTATTCTGTCGATGATCTGCGTATCATGTAGGAAGTGTTGACCAAAACGTTTTTTGGCACGTATGGCCATCAGCGGTGTATGCCCAGGGATGCGGCACACTGAATCGCTGCCAACAGGCTGCCGGCGCTTGCCCGGCCTGTGCCAGCAAGGTCAAAGGCAGTTCCGTGGTCAACAGAGGTGCGTATGATTGGCAGGCCCAGCGTAATATTGACCGTCTCACCAAATCCAAGAGACTTCAGTACAGGCAGACCCTGATCATGAAACATGCTGATCACCACATCGGCCTGTTTTAGTGATTCCGGTGTAAAGGCGGTATCCGCTGGCACAGGTCCGCGAATATCCAGGCCCTGTTGACGCAGTTTGTGTATGACCGGTTCGATACGTTCAATTTCTTCCCGACCGAGATAACCGCTTTCCCCCGCATGCGGATTCAGGCCGCACACCAGCAGTCTTGGCCGCTCAATCCGGAACCAGCTCCTCATGTCCCGATTGACAGTGGTAATCACAGTCTCGACCAGTTCAGCGGTAATCGACTCGGCCACCCGGGCCAACGGCAGATGGGTGGTGACTAGCGCAACGCGTAGCGTCTGGTTCATTAACATCATCACCGGAAAAGCATTGTTGCAACGTGCAGCAATATATTCAGTATGACCACTAAAACTGTAACCAGCCTCATTTATAACAGCCTTGTGGACCGGTCCGGTTACCATGGCGGAGAATTCACCATTGAGGCAGCCATCTACCGCCCGGTCTATTGTGGCAAGGACACTGCTGGCGTTATCTGTACTGGGATGCCCGGGTCTTACCGGTGTAATCAACGGGGATGAAAGTACTGTCAGCTGACCCGCACGCTGTGTTTCGGGCGGGTTGTTGGCATCATAGGGGACAATCTTGATATCACGGAGCAGATGCCTGGCACGTTCATGCAGCAGTTCCGGATCGGAAATGACGACTAGACCAGTATCGAGATCCTGCTGACACAGACTGATGACCAGATCCGGGCCAATCCCGGCAGGTTCACCCGGTGTCAGTACAAGCGGACGCTTGGTCACTTTTCCAGACGGTATTCTACGTATGCCTCATCGCGTAACTGCCGCAGCCAGGTTTCCTGGGCTTCATCCAGTTTTCGTTGCCGCAATACCTCACGGGCACGGGCGCGACGGATATCATCGGTGCTGTCATAGTCGCGGCGTTCCAGTACCTGCAGAATATGCCAGCCGTACTGGGTCTGGAACGGTTCACTGATTTGGTTCAGGGCAAGCGCCTTCATTTCGTTTTCAAATTCAGGTACCAGATCGCCCGGATTCGACCAGCCGAGATCACCACCTTCGGCGGCACTGACGAGGTCTTCCGAGTTGCCCCGGGCCAGTTCTGAGAAGTCATCGCCGTTTTCCAGACGTACCTTCAGTGCTTTCAGTCTGTCTATTACCTGGGCTTCAGTGGCTATTTCACTCGGTTTGATCAGGATATGACGGGCATGGGTCTGCGATACCACCAGATTTTCGCCATCGCGCACGTCCATCAGCTTGATAATATGAAAACCACTGGGGCTACGTATCAGTTCACTGATATCCCCTTTGACCATCGTCGCAATAAAGTCCGTAAACAGGGATGGTACCTGACTGTATTTTCTCCAGCCGAGGTCTCCGCCTTCAAGGCCCTGCTCACCGTCGGAATAGGTGGCTGCTATTGCTGTAATATCGCCACCTTCCTGCAATTCTTTCTGTACTTTCAGGGCGAGCTGCTGGGTCTGTTCTAGCACTTCGCTGGTCGGTGAATCGGGCAGTGAGATTAATACGTGAGAAATCAGGTATTCCTTTTCGAGGCCACCCTGATGCTGCATGTTGATCAGAAAATCATCGATCTCGCGGTCCGAAACAAACACCCGGTTCTCGACCTGTCGCTGGCGCAGGCGTGAGAGCAGGATTTCATTACGGATGTCCTCGCGGAAGTCATCATAGGTATAACCGTCTTTTTCGAGGATTTCCCGAAACTGGCTCAAGGTGAGCTGGTTCTCGGCGGCAATCTTGCTGATAGTCTGGTTCAGCGTCTCGTCATCAACGCGGATACCGGTATTTTCAGCCATCTGAATCTGCAACTTGGTTAGAACCAGGCGATCCAGTACCTGTTTTTCCAGTACGCTTTCCGGTGGCAGGGGGGTACTCTGCTCCTGTAACTGGCCTTTAACTGTCTTTACGCGTTCGGCGAGTTCGCTATAAAGGACCACATCTTTTTCGACGACCGCCACAATACGGTCGACCGGGTCTGCAGCCCGTGTTGGCGCCGAAATGCTAACGAAACAGGCTAACGTCATGATTGTATAGCAAATTTTATATTGCATGGTATTAAAACTCGCTTTCATATCTAGGTATACTACTGCTGAGAAAGTCTACCGTTTTTTCACCTATTCCTGCCAGTCCTTTTAACTCAAATTGCAGAAATACTCCTGATTCAAACTTGCCATCGATATTACTGAGAAAACGCCTGCCCACCATCCGCAGCCCCCAGCAACAACTGTTGTATTCAAAACCGGCAAACAGATCCAGTGAACGATCCTGTTCAATGGCGTAGTTCCATTTGCCTACGACACTAAGGTCAGCGCGTAGTGGCCAACGTAATGAAATATCGGTCTGTTCTACCAGGATGGTCTGTGCCAGAGCGGTTTGATATGGATCCGGTATGAGATCGCGGTACCCTATATTGATTACCTTTCCGGGGGCAGGGTGATATATCGCGTTAAAACTCAGCTTATTGCTTGAGGTTGTATTTGGGTCCCATTGATATTCAGCACGAAAATCCAGAGCGGGAAAGGGCGTGATACCAAGCTGTGCATGGATGGCAGACCTTTTTTCGTTGCGGGCGGCCTGACCTGGAAGCGTTACTGACCGTTCAGTGAGATAATAGGCCTGTCCGAGGCTAAAATAGCCAAGTAACTCACCCGTTTTATCAAGATAAAATCGTGATGTCGCCGATGCGGTGATCTGGTTGGCATCACCGATACGGTCCAGGCCGTTGAAGCGGTTTGTGTAAAACAGTGAGGCCAGGTCGGTGGTATATTCTCCAGTGTCAAACACAGGAAGCTGGGATTGGTCCTTTTCCGGAACATATAAGTAATACAGGCGAGGTTCTAGTGTCTGTATTATATCTTCACCCAGCAGGTGGGTATTGCGTTCCAGAAATATGCCACTGTCGAGGCTGAAGAATGGCAGCAGTCGGTCAGGGCTATTATTGCTAAAGCTGTTGTTTGCATCGAGATGGTATCGGGTAAATCGGAGGCCAGTGCGAGGTATCAGAAAGTGGGACACCGTGTCTATTGGCATTGACAGTGTTGGGGCCAGATCATAACGAATGCCATTTACGTTGTTTATCAGGATATCATTGCCACGGGTAAAATAATCAAACTGCGAGGTTACATTGTAATTCAACTGTCTGTTTCTATAGGGTGAAACCAGCGACAGCGTAGTCGAGGGCAGGCGTTTGTAAGGCTGGTATTGCGCTGGCAGATTACGGTCTATCGTCTGGAAGTTACCGACCAGGTTTGAGAGGCTCAGCGAATGCTTACCGAGATACCAGCCATACGAGGTCCGTGCGCTTTGTTCCAGAAACTGCGTGCCGGAACCAAGCAGCGAACTACTGAAGTCTTCAAAGTATCGCTGATCTGATACACGATTGTAGATAAGGCCGAAATACCCGCTCTGTAAAAATGTCTGGCTATGATTGAAGGCGATTGAGTTTCTGGCCTTGTCGTCAAAACGGGAGTCATTCGGCAGGTATTCGACATCAAGCGTACCCTGGCCGCGACTCATCAGATAGCGGAACTGACCTGCAAGCATGACACCGACATTCGACATTGAACGCGGTGTAATGGTCGCATCCATGTCCGGTGCAATATTCCAGTACCACGGTGCCTGGATTTCCGCGCCGTTTCGGGTCGAGGAACCCAGGCCGGGAAACAGGAAACCGGACTTGCGTTTACCACTGATAGGGAATGACATCCAGGGGGTATAAAACACCGGGATATCCTTGATTCTGAGGATGACATTTCGACCGGAACCCTGATCGGCATCGTGATCCAGATACAGCTTGCTCATGCTGAGCTTCCAGATATTAGTCTCCAGATTCCAGCGGCCATCCGTATCCGGGTCACATGTTGTGTAATCGACCTGTTCACCTTCGCTGTGGTTACCGGACCGCACATGTATGCTGTTCGCCTTGCCGCGCCCGCGATTTTCCAGCAGCCAATAATTGACATTGTTAAAGTCCGCATTTTCCGTTTCCAGCTCGACATGGCCATCAATACTGTTGAGATACACATCTTTATCCCAGTAATGCACATTGCCCTGCAATTCGACCACATCGGCAGGCTGGTGATAGTCGATGCGATCTGCGGTAAGTTGTTGGCTGTTATAGGAGAGTTCCGCATCACCGATCGCCGTCGACACACCGCCTTCGATCGATTCGGCCTGATCGGCTGTCAGGAACAACTCGCCAGTATGTAGCGTCTCGGTCACCTCTGGTCGCAACGGTATCGTGGTCGTGATCGGGCAGAAGGCGAAGCGGTGGGGATCAACGGTGGTCTGTGCCTCGGCAGATGCTGCCTGCAATAATACCAGCAGCAACAGCGTTATCCGCATTGCTGATACGCTGCGTCCCGTTATCACAGGTGCTGCAAGGTTGTTAGACATCGATAATATCAGTACGGGAACTGGATAACCGGTTTGTCCGGGTTGGCGCGATAAACCGACACGATACTGCCGATCTTCTGCACCGGTTCCGCCCCGGTTTTTTTGCAGATTTGTCCGAGTATCAGGTCGCGTACTGAATTCTCGCCGGTACGTACCCTGATCTTGACCAGTTCATGGTGATCCAGTGCTGATTCGATCTCGGTCATGATGTTTTCTGTCAGGCCATTCTGGCCTATCCAGATTATGATGCCGCGGTTATGCAGCAGTGACAGCAGGTATTTCTTTTGGTCCTTGGTTATCATATTATTTGTACAAATTGTCTCCGGCGAGCTGATGGTAGTTCAGCGTGGTTTTGACCGCATTAATGACACTGCGGGAGGTAATTGTAGCACCGCTGATCTGGTCAAAATAGCCGTTTTCGCTGCGTATATTCCATTGATCCCTCGGGACTTGACTGAATGACAGTCCGTTGAACGTGAGGATCCATTCACTGTTTTGCTGGTGGACCTCTGCCCCCAGCCCCTCGGTCTCCTGTTCACGCATCACCCTGACACCGGTAATAGTCCCGTCAAGGCTTACACCAATACCAAGCTCTACTGGTCCGTTATAAGCCTCGGCGGTAACGGGATAATAAACCACGCCGAGCGCGTCTCCGTTTTCACGCGAACGGAACACGGTCACCTCGCGATCCTTTCCGAAATAGCCCGGTTCAGTAATCTCTATCAGGTCATTAAAGATATCATTATTTTCTGGACCCGGGACTATCTGTCGTAATACCTGTAGCGTGGCCTCGCGTCGGTTATTGCTTATATCATCGCGTGTCAGATTGTTCACATAATCGAGTAACAGGCCGCCACCTGCGGCAAGCACGGCCAGTGTTAACAGAGGTAACAGTATTGTTGTTTTAGTGTGGGGCATGTGTGAATCAGATCTCCCCGATGATCTTCGGGCGGGTATACCGGTCTATCAACGGTACGGTGGAATTCGCGATCAGGACCGCAAATGCCACTCCGTCTGGATAGGCTCCCCAGACCCGGATGAGATAAATAATGATTCCGATGAGACAGCCATAGATCAGTCGGCCACGTGGTGTGGTCGAGGCCGTGACCGGGTCGGTCGCGACAAAAAATGCACCCAGCATGGTCCCGCCGCTGAACAGGTGAAACAGTGGCGGGGCAAGCAACTCTGCATCGACAAAGCTGCATAACAGACTGATCACAAACAGACTGCCGAGCACGGCGAACGGGATCCTCCAGCTTATAATGCCTGCGAGGATGAGGTAGATGCCGCCAACGAGAAAGCCCAGATTGATGAATTCCCATCCGGCCCCGCCGAGACTTCCATAAGTCATACCGGTGCGGATCTCCGAGACCATCGCCATTCCGGCAAGCCGGGTCTGCATATCGGTCAGGGCAGTTGCCCCGCTCAGCATGTCGATATCGGTCATCGCCTCGTGGCTGGTGGCCGGACTGCTGAAGATTATCGAGCTCATCATCCCTGCCGGAACACTGCCAGTAAACATACCGCCAGCCAGCGGCCAGTTATTCATCAATACGGGGAAACACAGCAGTACAAATATATAAGCGGTCGCGGCCGGATTGAACAGATTGTGGCCGAGACCACCGTACAGATGTTTGGCGAAGACCAGCCCGAAGCTGATGCCGAGCATACCGACCCACCAGGGTGTCAGGGGCGTAACCATCAGCGCGAACAACAGTGCGGTGATAAATACAGTGCCATCGGTCAGAAACAGGGACAGATCACGGCGTCGCAGTTTCAGCATCAGCGCCTCGACCATCAGTGCAAAGCCGATGGCCAGCAGACATTGTAAAAGTACACCCAGACCAAAGAACCAGCAATAGCAGATTAACCCGGGTAACAGCGCGAGGCAGACCCGTACCATGATCGACCGGACTGAAGAGCCGTTTTGTTTATGCAGTGAACTGAGAATATCAGTCTTGCTCATCCGCACCTTCCTGGTTTGGTTGTTGCAACTGGCGGCGTTTTTCACGTGTGCGCGCCACCGCCGCCTCTATATAGGATTTGCAAGTATCTGCGGCGGAGACAGCAGGGATCGCGATCTTTGCCTCCTTATCCCGTTCCTGTCGTTGCTGGCGTTGCAGGAACCGCTGCTTGGCATGGTCAGCGCCATCACGCCGCCGTTCCTCAGCCGCAATCTGCGTCTTCGAGTAACGGTAATACTGTACCAGCGGGATATGACTGGGACACACATACGAACAGCAGCCGCATTCTATGCAATCGAAGATATGGAATTGTTGCGCCTGTTCCAGATTATCGCTGCGGGCGTGCCAGTACAGTTGCTGTGGCAACAGTTTGATCGGACACACATCGACACAGGCCCCGCAGCGGATACACGGCATTTCCGGCGGGATCGGTTCTATCTGCTTGACCAGGATACAGTTCGTAGTCTTGATCACGGGGATGTCCGGATTGCGGATATGCATGCCCATCATCGGTCCGCCGAGGATGACGCGGTGATTATCATTATGTTCATAACCGCAGGCCTTCAGACAATCACTGACCGGGGTACCCAGCAGTACTTGCAGATTACGCGGTGTCCCGACCTCGCCGGTCACAGTGACATAACGCGAGATGACCGGTTCACCCCGGGTCACGGCACGGTAGACGGCGGCGGCGGTGGCCACGTTATGGACCACAATACCGATATGGATGGACAGGCCTCCACTCGGGACTTCCTTGCCGGTAATCACCTGGATTAACTGTTTTTCGCCACCCGCCGGATACCGTGTAGGTACGTTGACCAGCTCAATATCATCGTCAATCCATTTTGTCAGTGCCGCATAGGCCTCGGGCATATCGTCCTCAACTGCAATGACGCAATGTTTCGCCTGGACGGCATGGCGGATCATACGCGTGCCTGCGACCACATAATGTGCCTTTTCCTGGATCAGTCGGTCATCACAGGTGATATAGGGTTCGCATTCGACACCGTTTATGATCAGCGTGTCGACGATATTGACGACACCTTCATTCAGTTTCACATGGGCCGGAAATCCGGCACCACCGAGTCCGGCTATGCCGCAGTCACGGATGATCTCTTGCAACTGTTTCGGATCGACCGCCAGAAAGTTTTCAGTCGGCTGGATATCACACCAGCGATCTTCACCGTCCGGTTCGATCACAATACAGGTTGCCAGTAGTTCGCCGGCATGAGCTACCGGGTAGTCACCGATGTCGATCACCGTGCCGGAGGTGCTCGCATGCAACGGGATACTGACGTAGCCATCTGCACGGGCGATCAATTGACCTTTTAAAACGTGCTCGCCGGTTTTTACCACTGGCACCGACGGGATACCGATATGCTGACGCAAGGGCAGGATGATCCGGTTCGGTAACGGGTGTTGGATGGCCGCAATCTTGTCGGTCAGATGCTTCCCGGTCTCAAAGCGCAGACCACCATGAAAGTCATATAACTGGCGACTCATCCACGTAGCCTCAGAGACGGATCAGGTTTGTCCCATACCCACTCCGGGGTCTTGACCCGGACTGGCACCAGGCGGATACAATTGACAGGACAGGGTGTGATACAGAGTCCGCAACCGGTGCAGTTTTGCCGAATGACGGTATGCATCTTTTTCGGGGCACCGATAATCGCATCAACCGGGCAGGCCGAGATACATTTGACACAACCAATACACAGGTCTTCATCTATCAGTGCGACCAGTCCGGGGACGGCGGGATTCGGTAAACTGATGTGGTCATTGCGTCCGAGCAGGGTGGCCATCGCCTGCAAGGTCGTATCGCCACCGGGCGGGCATTGATTGATGTCGGCGGCGCCGCGGGCAATCGCCTCCGCATACGGTCGGCAGCCCGGATAACCGCATTTACCGCATTGGGTCTGGGGCAACAGGCCTTCAATGGCATCAGCAGTACGCCGGATCCGTTCCGGGCCTGTTGTTGAGCGGAGACGGGTCACAGACAGGTACACCAGACCGGCCAGTAAGACGGCAGGTATCAGCATGAGGACAAGCGTATTCATCAGAAGCTGCCGAACCCGTTGAAACCCATAAATGCCATCGACATCAGTCCAAGTGTGATCAGCAGGATAGATGTGCCACGAAAGCGGGCGGGCACATCGGCAACGGCGATCCTCTCACGTATCGCACTGATCAGGACGATGACGATACCGAAGCCGATTGCGGAACCAAGGCCAAAAAATGCCGACTCTACCGGTCCATAAGGGTGGACTGAATCCAGCAAGGCCACACCGAGAACCGAACAATTGACCAGCAGGATCGGAATATACAGTTCGAGACGGCTGTATAGGTGTGGTTTGAGTCTGGCCATCAAACTGGCCGTGGACAAGATCAACAGGGTGGTGCACAGCACTGTCGCGCCGACTTGCAGAAACACCATCTCCAGCGGCAGCAGCACGTGCGAGTAAATCAGTGAGGTACCGGTCGTGGTGACCGGCAACACCAGCAGCATCAGTAAAGACAGATTCAGGGACGGCTTGATCCTGCGAGACACGGCAACAACAGGATCCACACCGAGCATATGGTCGAGGACCAGATTACTGGCCAGACCAGCGCTGATGAGGATGAGGATCTGTTCGTTCACGCTACCTTATTTTATGCGCATTCCCGGTTCTGCGCCGTTATCGGGACTTAAGATAAAGATCTCACCTTTGCCCGACCCGGCAGCGAGAACCATGCCTTCGGACAAACCAAAACGCATCTTGCGAGGCGCCAGGTTGGCTACCATCACGGTCAGGCGGCCTTCCAGGCTGGCCGGGTCATAGGCAGACTTGATACCGGCAAACACATTGCGGGTCTCACCGCCAAGATCCAGTGTCAGTTGCAGTAGCTTGTCCGCACCTTCAACGTGTTCTGCCTTTAGAATACGTGCAACGCGCAAATCGATCTTGCTAAAATCTTCAATCGAGATGACCGGGGCGATGGGGGTTTCAGCCAGATACACACCTTGCGTGGACATATTCTTGTCCACTTGTGGTTGCAGGGTTTCCTTGCTGTCTTCAATCATGGCGTCTACCTTCTCCTGTTCTACCCGCGTCATCAATGGTTTGAATGTGTTGATGGTGTGATCGAGCAAAGGTTGCTCTGCATTAGCCCAGGTCAACGCTGAAATATTCAGAAACTGTTCGGAATTTTTTGCAAGCTCTGGCAGTACCGGTTTCAGATAAAGGATCAACAGCCGGTAAAGGTTCAGACCCATTGTACACACGGCCTGTAATTCTCTTTCGCGACCCTCTTGCTTTGCGATTACCCAGGGTTTGTGTTCATCGATGTACTGATTTATTTCATCCGCAATAGCCATGATGCTGCGCATGGCCTTGCTGTATTCACGTCTTTCGTAATATTCTTTCAGCGTTGTATTTGCAGTAGCGGCAATCCGGGTGAACAGCTCCAGATCAGCCAGTTTCGCTGACAGTTTGCCATCAAACCGTTTGGTGATAAAACCGGCGCAACGACTGGCAATATTGACTATCTTGCCCACCAGATCGGAATTGATACGAAACACAAAATCATCAAGATTCAGATCGATGTCATCAATACCCGGGTCGAGTTTCGAGGCATAATAATAGCGCAGGTATTCCGGATTCAGGTATTTCAGGTAGGTCTCGGCCTTGATAAAGGTCCCGCGCGACTTCGACATTTTCTGACCGTTCACGGTCAGAAAGCCATGGATGAAAATATTGTCCGGTTTGCGTAACTGGCAGCCTTCGAGCATCGCCGGCCAGAATAGCGCATGGAAGTACATGATGTCCTTGCCAATAAAATGGTACATCTCGGCGTTGCTGTCGGCACGAATGTATGACTCAAAATCGAGGCCGCGGCGTACACACAGGTTTTTCAGACTGGCAAAATAGCCGACCGGTGCATCCAGCCAGACATAAAAATATTTACCGGGGCTATCGGGGATCTCAAAACCGAAATAGGGTTTGTCCCTCGAAATGTCCCATTGCTGAAGTCCGGCTGCAAACCATTCGTCCAGCTTGTTTGCGATTTCAGGTGCCAACGTTTTACGTGTCCACTCCTGTAACATGTTGCCGAAGTGGGGCAGGTCGAAAAAGAAATGTACCGATTCCTTTTTTACCGGTGTCGCACCCGAGATAGCAGAGATCGGGTTAATCAAATCGGTCGGCGCATAGGTCCGGTTACAAACCTCGCACTGATCACCATACTGGTCCTGCGCGTGACAGGTCGGACACTCTCCGCGTATGAAGCGGTCCGGCAGGAACATCTGTTTAACCGGGTCGTATAACTGTTCGATGCTGCGCTGGGTGATATGTCCGTTTTCTTTCAGTTTTTGATAGATAGCTACGGACAGTTCACGGTTCTCGTCGCTATGGGTCGTATGGTAGTTATCAAAGTTGACCGAAAATCCGGCAAAGTCGCGCTTGTGTTCAATCAATGTCTGGCCTATCAGCTGTTCGGGCGTGATCCCTTCCTGCTCGGCACGTAGCATGATCGGAGTACCGTGTGCATCGTCGGCGCAGACGTAGATACAGTCATTACCGCACATCTTCTGGAAGCGTACCCAGATATCGGCCTGGATATACCCGACCAGATGGCCCATGTGTATCGCGCCATTCGCATAAGGCAGCGCGTTGGTAACGAGTATTTTTCTGCTGATAAGTGCCATAACGGTTGTCGCTTAGGTTTAGATTTCTAGTTTACACGACTGACCGGTGACTTGTAGCAAGCATCTGAAACGCCGAGCAAAAAATGTTGTAATATAGACAGCCAATGTAACCATAAATCGTGATGAATAATGACTGAAGTAAACCGCGAACAAATCGAGAAGGCGCTGTCCGGCGTAGTAGATATCAACCTGGGTAAGGACCTGATCAGTGCCGGTGTGCTCAAGGACATCCGGGTGGAACCGGGCCTGGTCCGGATCGCGCTGCAACTGGGCTATCCGGCGGCAGGTTATCGCGACGAACTGGCGGCCCAGGTGAACAGGGCCATACAGCCACTCGCGGGCAGTCGGTCGGTTGAGCTGATGCTCGATACGACGATAACCTCGCATGCGGTACAAAAAGGGGTCAAACCGCTGGCGAATGTGAGAAATACGATTGCGGTGGCCTCAGGCAAGGGCGGCGTGGGTAAATCAACAACGGCCGTCAATCTCGCGCTTGCCTTGCAGGCGGAGGGGGCGAAGGTCGGAATTCTGGATGCAGATATTTATGGACCCAGCCAGCCCCGTATGCTCGGCTGTTATACAAAACCGTCCTCCGCTGACGGCAAAAAGCTCGAACCCAATATTGTTTACAACCTGCAGACCATGTCGATCGGGTATCTGATCGACGAGGAGACACCGATGATCTGGCGTGGCCCGATGGTCACCTCGGCACTGGAGCAAATGTTGTCTGATACCAAATGGCATGATCTTGATTATCTGATCATCGATTTACCGCCGGGTACCGGTGACATCCAGTTGACCCTGTGCCAGAAGATCCCGGTCAGCGGCGCGGTCATCGTGACCACACCACAAGACATTGCGCTGCTCGATGCCCGCAAGGCGCTGAAGATGTTCCAGAAGGTCGAGGTATCGGTGCTCGGAATCATTGAAAACATGAGCACACATATCTGTACTAAATGTGGTCATGAGGAGCATATCTTTGGCAGCGGCGGTGGGGGTCGGATGGCAAAACAGTATGATGTCGACCTGCTCGGTTCACTGCCACTCGACATACGCATACGAGAAGGCGTGGATGACGGCAAACCGACCGTTGCCATCGCACCGGACTCCACCATTACCCAAGTTTATCGCGCCATTGCTCGCAGGACAGCGGCGCAACTGGCACTGAAGGCGCGTGATTACAGCGGCAGATTCCCGAAAATTGTAATTGAGAACAGTTAAATGAGTGTGAAATCAGACAAATGGATCCGCCGTATGGCGAAAGAGCATGGATTGATAGACCCGTTTGAACCCGGACAGGTCAAGCAGCAGGGCGACAGGAAACTGGTCTCGTATGGTACGTCCAGTTACGGATACGATGTCCGTTGTGCGACGGAATTCCGGATCTTTACCAACATCAATTCCTCGATTGTCGATCCGAAGAATTTTGACTCAAACAGCTTTGTTAATCTGGATACTGATGTCTGTATCATCCCGCCCAATTCGTTTGCGCTTGCCCGCACGGTCGAGTATTTCCGTATCCCGCGTAACATCCTGACCATTTGTCTCGGCAAGTCGACCTATGCCCGCTGTGGCATCATCGTCAATGTGACACCGCTGGAACCGGAATGGGAAGGCCACGTTACGCTGGAGTTTTCCAATACCACGACCTTGCCGGCAAAAGTCTATGCGAATGAGGGTGTGGCGCAGATGATTTTCTTCGAGTCTGACGAGGTATGCGAAACCTCCTACAAGGATCGGGGCGGCAAGTATCAAGGGCAGACTGGGGTGACGTTGCCGAAGACCTGAATAATTGTTCCGTTTTTATATTACATCAGCGGTCTGGCTATTATAGCCAGACCGCTGATTCCCGCCATTTATTCAATACTTCGGATCATACATATAGTCGCGGATCGTCTGTTCTATATCGTCCGGCCGCGGGATTTCAGACAGGCCGCTATCCCATACGTGCCCACAAGGTGTCGGTCAGACGCAGGTCGGCATGCAAGGCGGCCTTGCCGAGCTGGATCGGGACCGCCTCATTGTCATATCGCAGTTTGGCAAATCCACCCCGATACCAGTTGGTGGATGCGTTATTGTCGAACAGTTTCAGCTCTGCCATACCGCGATAGTCCAGCCACTCAGCCTCACCGGCCATGGCCGGGGTAGCCAGTACCAGCAGCAACAGGATTTTATACACGTTATACACGGGTCTCGCTCCGGGATGTCCTCAACGCAGAATATTACCTTTTTCTGTGCAAATGCTCTTGCCCTGATTTAGCCACAGAATGTTTTGCCAAAATCTTCCCGCAGATATTGTAAACTTGGACCATGCATTTTCTACCCATATTTCTGAATATCGAGAACCGTAACTGCCTTGTGGTGGGTGGTGGTGATGTTGCCGCGCGCAAGGTTGATTTGCTGTTAAAGGCCAGGGCCCGCGTACAACTGGCCGCGCGTAAACTCAATCCGGAAATACAGGAACGGGTCGATCAGGGGCAGATAGATTATGTCGGAGAGGAATATTACGAGAGTCTATTAAATGACTGTGTGCTGGTCATTGCCGCCACCGATAACGAATCGCTGAACAGCGATATCTCCGAGCAGGCCCGGCAGCGCAACCTCCCGGTCAATGTGGTCGACAACCCGCCCTTGTGTACCTTTATCATGCCCTCGGTCATTGATCGGTATCCGGTGCAGATCGCCATCTCGACTGGTGGTGCCTCGCCGGTGCTGGCCCGTTTGTTACGCGCCCGCCTCGAGACGATGATCCCGTCCTCGTTCGGCCGGCTGGCAACGCTGATGCGTAATGTGCGGGCGAAGGTGCGTGCACAGATACCGGACATGCGCAAACGGCGGCGCTTCTGGGAAGATGTATTACATGGCCCGGTTGCCGAGATGTTATACAGCGGACAGGAGATGGCCGCACTGGCGGCCTTGGAAAAGCGACTGGAACAACCCGGCGCGGATGTGCCGGAATACGGCGAGGTGTATCTGGTCGGTGGCGGTCCGGGTGATCCGGACCTATTGACGTTTCGTGCACTGCGGCTGATGCAACAGACCGATGTGGTGCTGTACGACCGTCTGGTCGCACCGGCGATAGTGGACATGGTCCGCAAGGATGCCGATCGGATTTACGTTGGCAAACAACGCGATCAACATGCCTTGTCCCAGCAGGAGATCAATGCACTGCTGGTTAGGCTGGCGAAGGAAGGCAAACGGGTATTACGCCTGAAGGGCGGGGATCCGTTCATCTTCGGTCGGGGCGGCGAGGAAATCGAGACACTGGCAGGTGAGGGTATCCCGTTCCAGGTGGTGCCCGGCATTACGGCGGCCTCAGGCTGCGCCGCCTATGCCGGTATTCCCCTGACTCATCGCGACTATGCCCAGTCCTGTGTATTTATCACGGGTCATTTGCAGGAAGGCAAACTCACACTGAACTGGGACGCCCTGATCCAGCCCGGACAGACGATTGCAGTGTACATGGGTGTCGGCGCGGTTAAGGTACTGTGCAGCGAACTGATCGCACATGGGATGAATCCTTTAACACCGGTCGCGATCATCCAGCAGGGTACAACGGAAACGCAGCGTACCTTTACCGGCACACTGAAAACTCTGCCACAGATTGTGGAGACCGAGGTGATCGAACCACCGTCCATGCTGATCATCGGAGACGTCGTTAAACTGCGAGAGAAACTGGCGTGGTATGAGAGATGAGAGGGGACAGACCACGGTTTTTTATTTGAAACCCTGGACTGTAGGCACCATCTTGTTCCTGTAGATAACTGCCAAATCCGGGAAGTCAGTAAATACACCATCTACACCGGCACGTACGAACAGCAGTTCCATTAACTCATCAAAACCGGTGACATAAGCAGGCAAGGCATCCTTACGCACGGTATAGGGATGTACCTGTAATCCAGACGCATGGGCGTTAACCACGAGATCTGTGACTGTTATTGTACCTGCGGTATCCGCAACGAGAATCTGATCGATCGCCGGACCGATTGCATCGGCATAAGAGGCAATCTGCCGCAACCCGTCCGCCGTTCGCATCTGATCATAATCGGTTTTCGCTTCGTTCCAGCTGTTTTCACCGATTAGCTGTACCAGTGTCAGGTAACTGCCCAGTTCGGTTCGGATGCGCTGCAATTCCCGGGGATCAAAACATTGCACCATCACCGGATCGGTGCGGTGGGTGTAGCCGGATTTTTCAAGTACGGCCAGGACCAGCGGGCTGATGTCCTTGCCCTGTTGCAGGTGCCAGGCGGGTGACTTGATCTCGACGTACAGTCCGACATTCCGCCCGGTGCTCTTGTTCAGCCCCTGGATCACAGCCACTTCTTCGGCCAGTGTCGCGATATGCATGTGTGCTGGCGTCGTGGCGGGGCGGCCCGGATATTTTACCTCACCGGTTTTGGGATCGATGCGTTCGTGCAAATGCAGTGATTTCAGCTCGGCGACATCAAAGTCGATAGCATAATACCGGCCATCCTCTCTGGCACGTCCCGGAAAAGCCTCTGCGACATTGGAGACGGCGTCCAGATAAAGATCGTGCAAGACCACCGGGACATTGTCCCGACCGAGCACCACATCCTGCTCGATATAGTCGGCTCCCATTTCATGCGCGAGTGTTTTCGCCGCCAGCGTATGTTCGGGGACATAACCGGAGGCACCGCGATGGGCGATGATGATCTTTGATGTCGTCATGGGTGCAGTGTCCTGAGCAGATACAGGTAGGGAAAGGAGTGAAAGTACCACCAACAGTGTTGTTAGGCTCCGGAAGACGGGTGTACAAGCAATCATGGATTTCTTCCTGCATATCGGATAGGCAAGGATCATAGACTCAAAATGACAAATACTGAAGCGGACTGTTATCCGCAAGAATGATCGTAGCGGATAGACAGTATTAAACAGTCAGGATTATAATCGTGCGCGCATCTCTTAAACTGTTGCGAAGAACCCATGTCAGATAAATATCCTGTAGCACTCATCGCCGCCGAGGCACCTTTATGGACACGACCCTCCGTGTATCCGGCACCGTTTGCCGGGTTAATGTCGGGGCGTGATAAATGCCCGTTGGGTGACTTGTTTGGCCTGAGCAATTTCGGGGTGAACCACGTGCTGCTGAAGCCAAATGCGGTTTCAGCACTGCGTCACGCGCACAGCAAACAGGACGAATTTGTCTATATCGTCCAGGGCTATCCGACCCTGCATACCGACGAGGGCAAACAGCTGCTGGCGCCCGGCATGTGTGCCGGGTTCCGGGCGGGTACCGGCAATGCACATAGACTCAGTAATGAAACCGGAGAGGATGTCATCTATATCGAGATAGGCGACCGCACGGCGGGTGACAGTGCGGAGTATCCTGATGATGATTTGAAGGCGCTAATGGTCGATGGCAAATGGAAGTTCGTGCACAAGGATGGCACCGAATACAGTTAAATAGTAGTTTTGAATTGGTGTACAGGTTATGTTGTCGTCATTCCCGCGCACGCCGACATGGATGTCGGCGGTAGAGCGAAGCAGGAGCCAGAGCCGAGGCGGGAATCCAGTGATACAAATATACGCCTGTAAGGCGGATTTCTTCTACTTGATGCCGGGTCAAGCCCGGCATCAAGAATAATCTTCCTAGTATACCAATTCGGAACTGCTATTTAACTATCGCCGACCTTTTTTTCCAGTTTAAGTGAGGTCGAGTTAATACAATAACGCAGACCGGTCGGTTGCGGGCCGTCTTCAAACACATGTCCGAGGTGGGCATTACATTCACTGCACATTATTTCGACGCGTCGCATACCATGACTGGTATCTGTTTCTGCCTTTACGGCATCATCTTTTATCGGTGCATAAAAACTGGGCCAGCCTGAACCGGAATCATACTTGGTATCTGAATCAAACAAGGCCTTCCCGCAACAGGAGCACTGATAGATACCCTTGTCTTTCGTCTTGTAGTATTCACCGGTAAACGCACGCTCTGTACCCTTTTGACGACAGATATAAAACTGCTCTGGCGTCAGCTCGGACTGCCACTCGGTCTCGGATTTTGCAATCTTGTCAGAGGTCATTATTGTTTCACCTTGACGACGATATCGGTAATCATATCCACGATGCGCTGCGTCTCTGTTTCAATCAACACAATGGTCAGATCATCCAGCTGGGATCGTTCATAACCGGCGGGCACCGGAGGTAATTGCTTTACCAGCATGGCTGGTAGTCCGCGTCTGCTCAATCCGGACGGGAAGGTGTTGTTACGTTGTAATTGCGCAGCCAGATCGGGGGGTAACTCTTTTTTCGGCATACCGCCCGGGAAGGCCTGTTCCTTCTTTTTTTTGAGAGTGACCTTGTTGAACACAATACCGGACCGCCCCAGCGGTTCTATTTCTCCATCAAAATACCGGTTGATTAACCCGCGTTCCAGCGCAGTGAAACCTTCCACACCGGTAACGGCTGTTGCCGCATTGGTCGTGGGTTCATTTGCCATGGACAGTCCGGCGCCACACAAAAGAAAAACAGTGATGATATAATGTATGAACTTCTGCACGTTGTTTACTCCTGCTTATTTTTCCAGTTTACCGAGAAATTCCAGCACGGTCCTGTTGAAGTCCTCCGGCTGATCGATATTGACCAGATGTCCGGAGTCCGGAAATACCACCATCTCTGCACCGGCAATACCTTCCGCCCAGCGTTTGTAATTATTACGGGCGTCGATATTATCGTGTGCACCGGCGATCACCAGCGTTGGCAACTTGATTTCGGCAAGTCGGTCGGCGCGGGGGACGTCAGACGCCGATAATTGCGTCACAGGTTCATACCCATCGAAGTAGCGGAATCGGGCAATGTTGTCCTGAATAATTTGAAGTACCTTCGGTCGCGCCTGCTCGCGTTGTGGACCCTGATAGGGATCATAAGCCCAGACCTTCGCGGCGGCGGCTGCACCCGATTGTTTCCCTGCCTCGGTGGTACGTTCAAACATCGCCTCGTAGGCAGGCACACTGGCGCTCAGGTTCGTCGAGACCAGGATCAAGGCCTTGACCATCTGCGGTCGTTCCAGTGCGAAGTCATAGACAAATCCACCACCGCGTGAAATGCCGAGCATATAAGCCGACTCTATACCGAGATATTGCAGAAGACCGTACAGGTCATCCGTATTTGAGAACGGTTTGTCACGATCCCCCGATTTACCGGTACCGCGCAGGTCATAACGTACAACTCGGTAATGTTTTGCAAATTCTGCGAACTGATCATCAAAGGCCCGGCTATCTACGGCACCACCATGGATCAGTACCAGTGGATGACCAGTCCCCGCAACTTCGTAATAAATCCGTGTTCCGTTTACCTCGGCAATACCACTTTGTGCAACAGATTGTGCCTGTAGTGTACAGGTGAAAGTCAAACTGATGAGTAGCAGGTACAGGTATGTTTTGGTCATCTTCATTTTCGATCCTCTAGAATAGTAAACGCACTCCCAATATGGCGTTTATAGTATCCCTGTCGTGTCCGTTTGCAATAGCAATTGACGCCGTTTCTCCGAGTTTACGTTCATAACCGAGGCGTGCATAAGGTGCAAATTTACGCGTGAATTCATATCTCAGTTGCAGGCCGATCCCGACCTCGGACAGACCTGCCCCGGTATCCAGATATGGCACGTCCTGAAGGAACAGGCTGGTTTCCAGAAAGGGTTGTAGTATCAGTCGTTGGGTCAAAAACAGCTCATTCTCCTGTCGTAGTTGCAGGCTTACATCACCTTGTTCACTGACAAACGCATGCAGGTTCGTTTCAAAGAAATAGGGGGCCAATCCCTCCACGCCGAGTGTGAAATAGGTGATCGAAT
>CAMBTO010000037.1 GCA_945870865.1 Klebsiella pneumoniae | reverse complement strand
CAGGGACTGGAGCGTCGTCGTCGACCCAACTTCAAACAGCCGCTGCAGGATATCGAGCATAATAGCGCCGATAATCTGCATGAACATGTATCCGCCCAGATTAAACAGACTATTGGTGAGAGTGGATTTGATGTGAACACCGATGAAGTGCTGGCCGACCTGTTCTCCACGATGCGCTCATCACACACGGGTTATAAAAAGATGATCTGGACTACCTCCAGTCTGGATGAGGGCCACTGGAATCCCAAGGTTGAAGAGGCCCGGGAATTATTGATAGCGAATGAATTCCGCAAGAAGAACCCGGGCATACCGATACGCGTGCTGCTGTTTAACGTGCCGATGACCCACTACGGCCATATCGAGAAGCCACGTGAACTTTCTGGTGGCATACTGGCGGCCATAAAATGGCTGGCAGCACCCTGACCAGTTAAAAAATCCGGGTTTATCGCATGGGGGGCCTCGACCCACACACTTCCTGATAATAACGGTTAAGAGGGTAAGCTGGTATCATTCGCATATTGACCCCGTACAACTTGTTATATTAATATCAGCTGTGGTTTTTATGTATAAACTGTTGTTTGTCCATAAAATATGCCGGTGTTGTCCCTGGTAACACTAAATCAGGATTCCGGCTGGCTGAAAAAAACAACTATTTGGGGGATCCTTATGCTAGGTAAACAACAGTTTAAAAGACTGGGGCTTTATATTGCTATCAGTTCTGCGTTAACACCGGTTGTACACGCACAGGTGCTGGAAGAGATTACCGTTACCGCACAGCGTCGTGAACAGTCGATACAGGAAGTGCCTATCTCACTGGAGGCCTTCAGTGGCGCAACACTGGCGAAGGAAGGTTTTCGTGCCATAGAGGACCTCTCAAACTTCTCCCCCAGCGTCGAGATTGATGTCCGTACCCAGGATCAGGATGTATCGATCCGTGGTATGGGTACGACCGGCAACAACCTGGGTCTGGAACAGGCCGTCCCTATCTTTGTTGATGGCGTCCATTTTGGACGTACCTCCATGGTAATGGGTGCATTTCTGGATCTCGAACGGGTTGAGGTATTACGTGGCCCGCAACCGATAGCCTTCGGCCAGAACGCAACAGCTGGCGCATTCAGCTTGACCACGAACAAACCTGGTGAAGAGTGGGAAGGGGAGACGACGGTTGAATACGGTAACTGGGGACGTATGAGTGTGGAAGGCGGCGTTGGTGGACCCATCACCGACACGCTGGGAATCCGCGTTGCCGGCCAGTACGATACTCTGGACGGTTATATCCGTGATGTGGTCAGTGGTGACATGTTCCCGGGAGGAGATGAGACTGCCGGTCGTGTGACACTGCAATGGGCACCTGCGGAAAACTTCGAGGCTACGCTGAAGGCCGAATATACCGGCAGGGACCGTGAGGGTGATGGTAATGCGGTATGTCGTGTTGATGGATTGCCGCCACTGACTGAACGTGCTGTGACTATACCCGGCATGACGAATTTTGATGATGTGTTTACCCTATTACCGTTCCCCGGTGGTTGTGAGGACGGATTTGAGCGCGTGGGTATACGTGAGGCCGGTGAGACCAGCTTTGCCCCGATACAGGGAATTTTCCAGGAAGACACACGCACAGGCATTGTAGACCTGCGTACGGTGCCTTCCACCATTATGGACGATAATACGTCCCATGATGATATGGCAGCATTTAACTACCGTCTCGGTCTGAATTATACGCTGGACAACGGCATCAATATCGATGCCTCGACCGGTTATATTGATTACAAGCGCTCGACGAACTTCGATAATTCCAGCTCACCTATCATGACGAACCTGCAACACCGTGGCGAGATATTCAATATGTTCAGTCAGGAGCTCCGTCTCTTGTCAGAACGTGGCGGTACATTAGAGTGGGAGGCCGGGCTTTTCTATCAGCAGGAAGACCTCGATCTGGGTAATATCGGCGACCGCAAATACCAGACCGTGACTATCCGTGGCAATTTGCGTACGCCTGTTCGTGCAACAAATAACTGGCAGGACAGCGAGTGGATGAGTGCGTTCGCCGCTTTTACATTCAATTTCATGGATGAGAAGGCCTCGATTGACCTCGGTGCCCGTTATACCAAGATCGACAAGCAATCGTATCTACAGGGTTACGGTTCGGTCTGGATTTACAACATAAATCCGGATGGCGCAGGTGATCCGGTTCCAAATGACGGTGTGGTTAATTCGACCAATACCTATGCCCCAGTGCTCTCTGATCGTGTTGTCAGAAATGTGACCAGCAGTATTATCAACTGCGCCACCCGTCATTTTTCCTGTGGTAGTTACGGGGCCGGTTACTGGACCCATGCCTGGAATCTGCGTGATACACCGGATGCGTGGAATACCCAGTCACCAGTCGCGGCCAGCCCGTTGTTACAGGTGTTGCGCACTGATAAGACTATCGGAAATGGCATAACTGCGCCGCTGTTTTCCGATCCGTTCTACCGCGATTACAATGACAACAGTCTGGATCCGCAGGTCACCTTGCGTTACCGGCCAACGGACAATACCTCGCTTTATGCGAAGTGGGCACGTGCATTCAAGGGCGGTGGTGCGGATCTGGCCAGTGGCACCTTACCACGTGACTACAAGGAGTTTAATATCCAGCCAGAAACCGCCGAGAACTTTGAGATCGGTGCGAAGGGTAAACTGCTCGACGGCGCAGCAAACTACAATGTCAGCCTGTTCCAGATCACCATTGATGACCTGCAGATCGCAACCTCGATCCCGCAGAGTCTGGGTGGCGGCAGTACTACCGCCAATGCTGGCAAGCAGCGTACCAAGGGTCTCGAGTTTGATGCGACCTGGGCGGCGACAGAGCGTTTGACGGTGGGGCTGGCCGGTGCGTTGATGGACGGTGTGATGGTCAGGTTTACCAATGCCGGTTGTACCGATTATGAATCCGATACCGCCGATACCGGTGAATGCGTCAGTGCAGCCGAGGCGGCCGCCTCCGGTGGTACCCTGGTTGAAGGTACGATCGATCGCAGTGGCTACGATGCGCCGCGTACACCGGACTGGAAGTTTGTATTTGACCTGGAATACTGGATGCCGGTGGCTGACAGTTACAAGGCCACCTTCTCGACGAAGAGCACCTACACGGATGGCTACATCAGCAACGTGGAAGACTTCGACCAGATCATGGCCTATGACACACGTCTGATCTCCAACCTGAATCTGGGCTTTGGTGATATGGACGAGACCTGGGAGCTGACCTTGTGGATGCGTAACGCACTGAATGCCGGCCTTGAGTATTTCCCGGAGTTTAATGCTAATCCGCTAGGTCGGGTCGATCCATACCTCAGCCCGCGTAACTTCCGCAGCTACGGCGTACAGTTGCAGTACAACTATAACTAGTTTGTATCGATTACTGCCGATATCGCTGGCAGTGAATCAATTCAGAGGCCCTGGACTCCAGGGCCTTTTTTTTGGTGTGTCATTAATGAAGAATTCGGGCATTGAAAAGCGGGGATCAACAGTGGATGATAACCCGCTATTGGCGATCAAATAAAAAATGAAGGGGAGACCTGCATGCTGCTGATTAACAATGAAGTTGTCGAGTCCGTTCTGACGATGGATCTGACACTGACCGCGCTGGATCGGGCCTACCGGCAACACGTGCTACGCGAGGCAGTCTGTCGACCGCGTATTGATATCCAGATTCCAACGAATGATCCGAAGAAGGTCTATCGCTGGGGCACGATGGAAGGTGGATCGATGTCCGGTTATTTTGCGATACGCATGAAGTCCGACATCATCTATGAAACTGAATGTGAAGGCGCGGTAACACAGGAAAAATACTGCAAGCAGCCGGGTACCTACTGCGGATTGATCCTGTTATTCAGCGTCGATAACGGTGAGCCACTGGCCATTCTGAACGACGGCGTGTTGCAACATATGCGTGTCGGTGCAGATGGGGGTCTCGGTGTCAAATATGCCGCCAGACAGGACGTTCATACGGTCGGCATGCTGGGCTCCGGCGGACAGGCCCGTTCACACATGGCGGCATTCATGCAGGTGCGTCCCAATATCAAACGCCTGCAAGTCTACAGTCCGACACCGGCAAACAGGGGGAAATTTGCTGAAGAAGTACGTGAGTTATATGGCATCGAGGTCAAGGTGTGTACGGCACCAGAACAGGTGTATGAAGATGCAGATATACTGGCAGCAATCACCGACAGTGCCGTTCAGGTCATCAATCCGGACCTTATTCGGCCGGGCATGCACATCGTCAATATTGGTGGCGGTGGCAAACCGGGCAGCAAGCTGTTTGAAAAGGTGAACCTGTATCTGCGTTTTGGCAATGTGGTCCCGCCCTGGGGGCTGCCGGACTTTCCGGTGACGGATGAGTATCTGACCTTTGCGGCTGAACCAGCCTCTGTTGCGATTCCGAAAATGAAGCATACCGGCAGGCGTGGGCATGGTTCGCTCCTAATTGAAGGGGCTGTCAGTTTTGAGGATATCGTACACAAGGATCTGCAATCGGCACGGACCAATGACGCGCAGATATCTTATTCCGAACGCGGTAATCTGCAGGGGCACCAGTTCTGGTCGGTTGCAGGCAAGGTTTATGAGCAGGCGCGAGCACGTGGGTTGGGGAGGGAGTTACCGGCGGAATGGTTTTTACAGAATATTCGTAACTGAGGTAGTCTTTCGTCGTCTTGCCGGGAATAAACTATATGTGCAGATACCGGACATTTCAGGCAGTTCGGTATGTTCGTTCAAGACACGCCGTAAATAAATCCATGTAGGCTCGGGTGCCGCATCCATGCGGCACACGGTCTTTGACAACCATACCGGACTACCTTTTCCAGGCTGGAAGTGAGCAGGTTTAGATTACAATAGGCCCGGGATCCAGCGTTTTACCTTTTGCATGTAGTCGGAATACGCTGGGCCGAATCTTTGTTGCAGGCGTTGTTCATCTTCTATCACGCGTTGCTGAAACCAGAAAAAATGAAAAATCAGCAGGGCGAGAGCGGGAATTGATAGCAGGCTGATGGCGAGGCCGGCCATAAAGATCAGATGACCCAGATACATCGGGTTGCGCGTCCAGGCATAGATACCGGTGTCGACTATCTGATCTGGAGGTATGTCTACCCCGGGGCCACCTCCGCCGTGCCGGGTGCGGTAATTGCCGCCAAGGCGGTATTGTAAATATCCCCAGGGTAATAATGGCAGGCCCCAGAGGAATAAATCAGGCATGCCATTGTTAATGATGCATTCGATCGCAAACACCAGCACCGGATATACGATAAAGGTGCGGTTCGATGTGCTTTTCAGCCAGCGTTTCAGAGTAAAGGGTCGCTTTTTTTTCACATGAATCCTGTTGTCATTGCCGGGACATCCTGCTGTTCAACAACTGGCTGAGGTGCCGTTCTTGATAACTCCAACGTATTGCTGGAACAGTCGGAATCCGCTGTCCGGGTTAGATTGTGACAGACCGTTAGGGCATGGATGCGGCGCTCGAGCGTACATGGATGTATTCACAGCGTGTCTGGAACGATCTAACCCGGACAGCGGATATGGCAGGATATCCGGCACATGTGTCTAGAACAATCCCGGAATCCACCGCTTTACCCGAGTCTTGTAATCCAGGTAGGTCTGGCCAAACATTTGTTCCAGTCGGACTTCATCTTCACGTACCCGTGCGGTATACCAGAAGCAATGATAAATCAGCAAGGCAACGCCCGGCAGTGAGCAAAAACAGATCACAAAACCGATCATATAGATCATTTGTCCCAGATACATCGGGTTGCGGGTCCAGGCGAAGATACCGGTCGTGACCAGACGTTCTGGTGGCACATCAAATCCCGGTCCGCCGCCACCGATGCGATTACGGTACTTGCCACTCAGGCGGAATTGCAGATAGCCCCAGGGTATTAGTGGCAAGCCCCAGAGCACGATGCCCGGTTTACCAAGGTCGATAAGCAATTCAAGTATTATGATGGCCAGTGGGTAGACGATAAAGACGCGGCTGGACGTCTTTTTTATCCATTTTTTCAGATTAAAGGCCTTTTTTTCCGGACTGCTCACAGATACCCCCTGACACGATTCTAGTTTTTGAGTGGAATTTCCGGACGCGCACGGATACGTTCGTGTTTACGCGGTCCTTCCGCGATATCGTTAAATACCAGCGATTTGATGGTGACCGGTACAGTCGCCGAGGGCATGCGCATCTTGCCCAGATCAATGAAGTCAAAGTCCCACAAGGCGACGCCGTCAATGACCATGATATCGTTCATGATCTCACAGTCCTCGCTTAATACCGCGCCCAGCGTCAGTGCGATATCGGCATCAAGGATCACATACAGTGGTTTGCCTCGTTCGAGTCTTTCTGCCAGACCGCCCTGTATACCTTCGGCCAGTGCCTTGATGCGGTAAAAGTCGGGCAGACCCTCCCAGTGTAGTGATAACACCAGGTCGTCTTCTGATCTGGCCAGGTTAAAGCGTACCAGTTGCAGGCGGATCGCCTCGGCCAGAACGTGGGCCTCGAACGTTTCGGTAAAACTGAATTCGGTGTGCAGCACCTGCAGGTTACGTCGTGGTAACAGGACCGGCGGGTTGCTGATGTAACAGGTATTGCCGCTCAACTGGGCGGTATACTCAGACGCACCCAGCGCAGTCGCACGTATCCCCTGGCTATCTTCCAGCAGTGTCCATGGCAACCTGCCCGCCTGGATACGTTTGCGAATGGCGGCACCCAGCCGTTTACCCAGATCGCCAAAGTCACGTTGTTCACGATCATAGACGTATTCGGCAACACCACCGGAGTACAACATACTGTTGATATTGCTAATCTCTGTCAGCGGGTCCGTCAGATACAGTGCGGCGACTTCAGGCACGGGCGGCCGGTCTATCAGTGCATGGATCAGGTCTTCGGCCATTGATTCAGCCACTGCATCCAGTTGTGCGCTGTTGACCTGGTCGCCGAGCTTCCAGTTGAATCCAGCCCGGCGCGCATGGTCCTGACCGGCCGGTTCTATGCGAATAATGACACCCTGTTCATCCACGGCCAGCAAGCGTCCGCCGATATGGATGGCAGCGGTAGATAATACCTTGCCCTTGTCAATCAGACTGAGTTTGGTGGTGCCACCGCCGATATCAATGTTGAGTACCCGCTCACTTCTGTCATAGGCGGCCTGTGCTGCGCCGGATCCATGTGCGGCGAGCATTGCCTCGATATGATGACCGGCGGCCACGCAGACCAGTTGGCCACACTTTTCGGAGAGGATACGGGCGATACGTTCGGAGTTTTCGCGGCGCAGGGCCTCGCCAGTCAGGATGACCACACCGGTGTCTATTTCATCCGGGTCGACCCGGGCCGCGTTGTAGGCGTTATCAACTATTTCACCCAGTGCCCGATCATCAATCAGGGTTTCGCCCTTGTACGGTGTCAGGCTGACCGGTGATACATACCAGGTTTCACGCTTGACCACGAGATAACGGCTGGACAAATCAACGGCCTGGCGTTGCAGGTGTAGATGTGAAAACAGGATCTGGGTCCCGGACGAGCCGATATCGATACCCACGCTTTGCAGTATGACGTTATCGCGTTGCCACAGCGGGTGGTCTTCGATATTCCCCTCTATGTCAGGCCCTTCATAATGATCATCATGGTCATGGGCGTGATCGTGTCCGTGCTCATGGTTATGGCCATGATCCTGTTTTTGCAGTAACGGCGAGTTATCCGGTGTGACCGCATGAAATTGCCGTTGCTTGCCATTATTCTTGTCTTGTTCTGTCATTCAGTCAGGTATCCATCGGGTGTATATCAGGCCCTGTCATGCTGCATCGGGTTATCTACAGCAGGCATTTCAGGTTGCAGCCAGCGGGTCGCAAAAGCCGCCCAAGTCTGGTATTTGCCAGTGTAAATGTCAAGCCTGCCTACCGTGGAATAGTGTCTCAGTTTGGACGCCTGTCTGTAGGAGGCCCGCCCCGGTCCGAATCATTCGCGTGGCTCCTGCAGAAGCGAAAATTATACCGAATCACTAGCCGCTGACGCCTCTATCCTGGAATTGCATAGCGGAGGAAGAATGACGTAACCTGTTCCCCGACCCTACCTGTCAATCAAAACCGGACTCCGTCACCATGCATATTATTAATAATGAAATCGTCTCCCGTTTACTCACGATGGATGAATGTATCAAGGCACAGGAACAGGCCTTTGCAAAACTGCCGGGAGGCGGGGCTATCCACCGTCCTCGCGTCGATATGTATTTCCCCTGCGAACGGGACGACGGCTATTTCCGCTGGGGTACGATGGAAGGGGCGAACGATGGTTACTTCGCCATCCGCATGAAGTCTGACATCATTCATTGGCCACGCGATGAGAAAGGCAACTGGACAGAGGAAAAGTATTGTCGCGAACCGGGTACTTACTGTGGATTGATACTGCTGGTTTCAACTGAAAATGCTGAGCCGCTTGCCTTTATCAACGATGGCGTCATGCAGCATATGCGCGTCGGCGGCGGTGCCGGTATCGGCGTGAAGTACCTGTCACGTGAGGATAGTCATGTGGTGGGCATGCTCGGTTCGGGCGGAATGGCGAGGACGTTCCTTGAGGCATTCATGTGCGTCCGTGACATCCGCCAGTGCCGGGTCTATTCACCGACAGCGGCGAATCGTGAGCAGTATGCAGAAGAGATGTCGCGCAAGCTGGGGATTGAGGTCATTGCGGTAGACAATCCGCGTGATGCAGTCCGTGGTTGTGACATCCTGTCCTCCTGTACCGATTCGATGCAGCCGGTGTATGACGCAGACTGGATCGAGGCCGGCATGCACGTGACCAATCTCGGGCGACGCGAGATGCCGGACGCGGCTGCCGGGCGTTTTGATGTGGTCATCCGTCAGGGTACAGCGGGCCTGCAGATGAAGCAGACCGAACGTTTCCAGGCCGAGCGTGGCCTGTCTCCGGCAGCGTTTATCGGTGGCACACCCGAGCAGATGCAGCGTATCCCTGCCCGAAATCCCCAGCCGGGCTTTGGCGGTGACGATCCCGAGTTTAATGACCGTGGTCGTGGTAGCAGTAAACCTGACTTCGCCGCGCTGGTATCGGGCAAGGTCCCGGGCCGGACCTCGGCAGGTCAAATCACCTTCTACCGTAATGTAGGCAATCAGGGCTTGCAGTTTTCCGCCGTGGCACAAGTGGTCTACCGCAAGGCCATGGCGCAGGGACTGGGCAGGGAAATACCGACGGAATGGTTGCTGCAGGATATACGTGATTAAATCTTTCCGTAACCACTCGTACTACACCCGGACACAATTATGATAATAATGTGAATCTTCCCCGGCCTGATTGACAGTGGTAGGCGCTTGTCGTATTTTACGCAGTTTGTTGTATTTTTGAATCAAATATTTAATCTGATTTATGAATCAGGATAAGTTTTACATTGATTTATAAGTACTACTCAAGACTACAGACAGAACTGAGGGAGGTTCATGATGTCATTCAAACGCAATATTACCAGCAGTATCCTGGGCGTAAGTATAGCCTCCGTTTTTGCCACGTCATTTTATACGCTGACAGTGCAGGCGCAGGCGCTTGAAGAAATAGTAGTTACCGCACAGCGCCGTAGCCAGAACCTGCAGGAAGTGCCGATCTCAATCGACGCCATCTCCGGTACTGAGATCGCCAGGCAGGGTTTTCGCAATATGGATCAGTTGGCAGATTTCTCGCCGTCCATATTGATCGATAGTCGAATCCAGGATCAGGACGTTGCGATCCGTGGTGTAGGTACTACCGGCAATAATCTGACGCTGGAACAGGCGGCACCGACATTTGTTGATGGCATACATTACGGCCGTACCTCTCAAATCAAGGGTGCGTTTATCGACCTCGAGCGGATAGAAGTACTGCGTGGTCCGCAGCCGGTGTATTTCGGGCAGAACGCGACAGCGGGTGCGTTCAGTCTGATTACCCGCAAACCGGGCGAGGAATGGGAGGGCAACCTCAATTCTGAAGTAGGTAATTTTGGCCGCAAGACTGTTGAAGGTGGTATTGGTGGTCCGATTACTGATACGTTGGGTATACGGGTCGCTGGCAAATGGGATCGTATGGAGGGTTATCTGACCGACGTATTTACCGGTGACAAATTCCCGGGTACCCGTGATATTGCTGGTCGTGCGATAGTGCAATGGACACCGACCGAACAGTTCGAAGCAACCATGAAGTTCCAGTTTTCCGATTATAACGGTGGCTCAGATGGCGCCGCCGTGGCACTGTCGGGCGCCGGTCAGCCGGACGATATCGAACGCAAGGTTCTGATCAGCGGTTATCAGAATTTCACGATTATTCCGCTTACCGCTTCACTTAAAGATGGTCTGGGAGTCCGAACAGGACCGCTGTACTGGTTTGCGGACAATACAATCAATAATGCGGATACCACGCTCTGTACGGCCACGGTAACCACAAACTGTGGTGGCAATATTGATATGCGTGCAGCAGCGAGTGCATTGCGCGATGGAGATATCACTGGTCGTGAAAATATCGATCCGTGGGATACCTATCTGAATATGAACTATACGTTCGGTAATGATATCGAGCTCAGTTCGCTGACCGGTTTCTCGCGCCTGACCCGTAGCTATGTGCGTGAGAACAGCAACTCGCCGTTCTTCATGAATATGCAGAACCGTTCCGAGGACTATAACTCCTGGAGCCAGGAAATTCGCCTGACCTCTCCGTCCGGTGGCAAGGTGGAATGGATGGTTGGCGCCTACTGGCAGCAGACCGACCTCGAGCTGCGTTCGGACAATATTCGCGCTGAATTACGCCGTCCGCGCCGTTATAACGAGGTGTTTGAGGATGCCGAGTGGTTGAGCGCGTTTGCGACATTGACCTACAACTTCTGGGATGACAAGGCCTCGATCGATCTGGGTGCCCGCTATACCGACATAAAGAAGGAAGCCGGAATCACTGGTTACAGCGCAACCTGGATATTCAATATCGAGCCGGTCAGCCGTTCGGGTTATACAACGCTACCCGGTGGCTTGTACACCTATCGCTATGACCTGCAGCGCTTTATCCCGACAGAGTGGGATGCCCGTGCACCCGTCGGCCTGACCGATCTGGTATTCGGACTGCGTGAGGGTGAAAACGGAGGTGCATACCGCGGTGAGTGGAGCGACGACGACATCAACCCGCAGATCACGCTGCGTTATCGCCCGACTGATGACATCTCAACCTATGCAAAATGGTCCCAGGCATTCAAGGCCGGTGGCTTCAATACCGGATCCTCAACGGTCCCGGCAACGCGAGAACAGTTTGAGCTGTTGTCAGAGTACGCAGAAAACTGGGAGATAGGCGCCAAGGGCACGTTCATGGATGGTCGTCTGCGCACCAATGCCAGCGCATTCTGGATGGAAGTCGAGGACCTCCAGATCGCAACTACTCGTATCGACCTGACCAATTTGACCCAGCAGGGCAGTAGCAGCACGAACGCAGGCAAACAGCGTGTACGCGGCTTCGAGTTTGATACAACATTTGCAGCGACTGAGCGCCTGACGCTGGGTGTGAACGGGGCCATCATGGACGGAAAGATGCTTCAATACGAGGGTGCCGGTTGTACCGAGGCCGAGTTCACTGTTGCTGATTCCGGTCCGTGTATATCGCAGGCAGAGTCCCGCGCACTGACAGCTACCACTGCCGTCCCGGCGGGCAATACGACGCTGGCAGGCCTGATCGATCGCAGCGGTTATGATGCCCCGCGCACGCCAGACTGGGTATTCACCGCAAATCTCGACTACTGGTACCCGGTGCTGGACAATCGCAAGTTCACCTTTAATGGCAAGTTCAAGATATCGGACGGTTATATCACCAACGTCGAGAGCTTCGATCAGACCATCAAGATGAACCAGCATGAAGACATGAACCTGTCGCTTGGTTATGGTGATCTGGATGATGTCTGGCGGGTCTCGGCATGGGGTCGTAACTTGCTGGAACCGTTGCCGTCCTATAATGCAGAGTTTGACATAACCCCGAACGGACTCATTAATGCCGGGCTTTCATCCTCGCACTTCCGGAGCTATGGCGTTCAGTTTGAATATAACTACAACTGATAGGCTGGAACTAAAAAGCCGGGGCAGTTTTACTGTCCCGGCTTTTTTTATTGTAGTTAAAAAACCGGGAGTCTAGAGCTCACTTCTGTCCGGTATTACCGACTTGCGTCGAGATATGGCGACAAAGAGACCGATAATAACGATGGCTGCGATAGCAATTAACACTGCGGTGGTAGGGGTACGGGCAGGCGCAGTTGTTGCATTCGCCTCGGTGGAGATGGAAGCGACATTGCCGCCGGAGTTCGCTGTATCCGCTGCCGGTGTTGATGTCGCTGCATCTGATGACACCGTGGCAGGATGTTGTGTCTGTTGCATCGCTGCCGGGTCTTTTTTAGGATCAACTGTAATCAGTTTTCCTGTTTTCGGATCCAGTGTGACATAAGGCGCTGAGTAGTCCACATCGCCGTCATAACTGTAAACGGAACCTGTTGACAGCACGCTGGCGGTCAATACCCCGGCCAGACAAAACATGGTCATTTTATTTCTGATATTCATTGTTCACCTCGAATCAAGTTGCCGGCCGTAACAGCCTTGGTCAGGCGATGTTACGGTTCGGCGCGATTATATTTTGCGAATACGTTTACAGATCTGGTGACTCAAACGCAATCTGGCCACCAACCAGTGTCATCACGGGTTTCAAATCGGCCAGCTTTTCAATCGGCACATCGATTAGATTGCCATCAAACACGACCAGATCAGCATAATAGCCTGGTTTGATTACCCCCATTTCATTCTCTGAACCGATGAAACGTGCTCCCCAACGGGTCAGCGCGAGGAAGGCCTGCTGGCGCGTCAATGCGTCTTTGGCGGATATCACGCGACCATCCTCATCAATGCGGGTCACGGCCTTCTGCATATACCAGGTGGGATAACTATCGGTATCACCCGGATTCGTGCCCTCGATATGAAACGGGATTCCCATTTTCAGCAACGTGCCGAGCGGGGCCAGCCTTTCCAGACCTTCCATACCATATTGAGCCTCGGTCACATTCTGTATGCCCAGCGCGTCATTATTCCGCTGTTTGATAACGGTGCTGAGACTGACACCGAAGCGGATTAGACCCTTCAGTTCCGGGTGGGCATCGTAGTACTGAAAAACTCCCGGTTCCCAGTCGACATTATGATCGAAGCCATGCGGCCGCCATAATTTCTTCACATACAATTTGTCCTGGTTTTCTGCCTCGGCAATGTTTTGCATGGCCAGGCGTATACCTTCGCTGCCTCGGTTGTGTATACCGGTGACGTTCCAGCCATGCTGGCGGGCGAGGACTACATTGTAATAGTCCGTCTGTCTCTTTTGCTCTTCCGTAAGATCACCCTGGGCCAGCCCGGTAAACCACTGGCCGGTCCACCGGCTGTAGCCGTTTGTATTCGGACTGATACCCGGGATGACATTTTTCTTCGGGCTTATCGTCATCATGCTGGCGCCAGCATCTTCAGAGCCCGAATGCGGGCCCACAGAAGCTCCAACAATGGTAACCATCTTGCCACGCTCATCAACCAGCGAAAAATCGACAAGGTTGCCCATGCGCTTCAGGTACATCTCGCCGTTGGGATTCTGGCGCAGAAAATCGAGACCGGGGTATACGCGTACCGAGAGTCCTTTCGGGTCCTCGTGGAACATTTTATTGAGCACTGTCATCGTTGGTGCGCTCATGTGGCCGGTAGCGACAGTCACACCGTTACGGGCGTAGTTGGCCAATGATTTCACGGCGGCAGGTATGGCGACTTCATCGAACCAGACCGGATCCGGCCAGGGCCGGATCTCACGGCCGACAAATCCGTTCACATGTGCGCCACCGCGACCGGTAAACTTGCCGTCCTTGTCCCGATCAATATGAAAGTGATCGGCAGGGAGGCCTTTTTCAATCGCAAGGTTCAGCATGGCCGTATTGGACATACTGTAACTGCTATCAAGGTAAACAATGATCGGATTATTTGGTGCTATTTCGTCCAGTGTATTGGCATCCCAGGCCTCCATCGCCGTGGCTGCCCATGAATCGTGTAGTCTCAAAAAGACCGGCTCTCCCGGTTTTCCCTTCTCTTCTATAATCGACGCCATCGTCGCCAGCGCCTGGTCCAGCGTCTGTCCACCGATAGCGGCCTGAGTCGCGCCTTCCCACTGGCTTTCCTTCAGAATATCACCGGCCGGCACGGAACCGTCGCCGTCGTTATAGATAAAACCCGGGGTCAGCGTGCGGCCCTTCAGATCTATGGCCCGTGTGTTCGGTCCTGCGAGGCGGCGGATTTGCTCGCTGGTGCCTACCGATAAAATACGGTTGCCGCGCACCGCGACACCTTGTGCCACGGTGAAATCATCATTATCGCTGTCCGCGGTCAGCACCTGGCCATTGAAGAACACAAACTCAGGATAGTGGATCAGTTCATTCGGTACATTGACCGTCTGTGCGTTCACAACGCTGGCGTAGAGATTCACTGCCAGGCATATCCCGGAAACAAGTGAGGCCCGCCTAAATGGCGAGCCTCGTTTTCTGGCTATAATCATTGTGTATCTTTGCATTATATCCCCCTCTGATACGGTGCGTTAATCGTTCATGCTTCAGCTTCCTGCGGCCATCCTTTCACAGAATAAGGCCCAGAGGCAATCCCCAGGCTACAGCCCCGGGGCCTCATAGGCGACATGACCGCCGACCAGTGTCATGATTGCCCTGACTTCCGGCAATTTTTCTATTGGTACATCAAGAATGTTGCCATCAAACATAACCAGATCGGCCAGCATACCCGGCTGGATTGAACCCATGTCTTTCTCGGAACCGATAAAACGCGCCGCCCAGCGGGTCAACGCCAGCATGGCGGATTTGCGATCCAGTGCCTCTTCCGGTGCAATGATGCGGCCATCCTTGTCGAGACGGGTGACTGCACGATGCATATACCAGGTCGGGTAGTCGTCCTTGTCGCCAGGTTCAGTACCTTCGATATGGAACGGGATACCCAGTTTTTGTAGCGTGCGAAGTGGTGCCAGTCTTTCCAGCACATCATAACCATACTGCGCCTCGATCACATTTTTTACGCCGAGCGAATCACGCTGCGAGACCATCGTTGCGAGGCTGACGCCGAAGCGGATGACTTCCTGTAATTCCGGATGCGCGCTGTAGTAGTCATACACTTCTTTCGGCCAGTCGATATTGTGATCAAATCCCTGAGGCCGCCACAGCTTCTTGATGTACAACTTGTCCTGGGTTTCTGCCTCAAGCACGTTCTGCATAGCGAGGCGTATGCCTTCGCTACCACGATTATGTACACCGGTCACGTTCCAGCCGTGCTGACGCGCGAGCATGACATTATAGTAATCGGTCTGCTTCATCTGCTCGGGTGACAGGTCGCCCTGACTCAGACCGGTAAACCACTGTCCGGTCCAGCGGTTATAACCGTTCGTGTTCGGACTGATGTTGGCGATGACATTCTTTTTCGGCGCAATCGTCAGCAGACTGGCGCCGGCGTCTTCAGAACCGGCATGCGGTCCAACCGAGGCGCCCACAATAGTAACCATCGGGCCACGCGCGTCTATTAACGAAAAGTCAACCAGGTTGCCCATGCGTTTCAGGTACATCTCCGCGTTCGGGTTTTGACGCAGGAAGTCGAGACCCGGGTAGACGCGTACCGCGAGATCCGCCGGGTGTTCATGAAAGAGCTTGTTCAGCACAGTCATCGTCGGTGCACTCATATGGCCGGTCGCGACGGTTACGCCATGCTTGGCATAATTTTTCAGTGATTCAACCGCCTCAGGTATCGCCATTTCTTCAAACCATGCCGGTTCGGGCCAGGGGCGAACCTCACGGCCGACGAAACCAACCAGCTGGGCACCACCAACTCCGGTCGCTTTACCTGACTCATCGCGGTCAAGGTGAAAATGATCGGCAGGGAAGCCTTCCTTGATGGCGAGATCTATCATCGAGGAATTCAGGATCCCGTAGCTGCTGTCCAGATAGACGATGATTGGATTGTTTGGCGCAATTTCATTCAGAGTATCCGCGTTCCAGGTCTCCATTGCACCGGTAGCCCACTGGTCCTGCAGGTCAAAGAACATCGGTTGACCCGGCTGACCCTGGGTATCGACAATGCTGGCCATCGTTGCCAGGATTTCATCCAGTGTCTGTCCACCAACCTGGGGCTGAACCCTGTTCTGCCACTGGCTGTTCTTCAGGATATCGCCGGCGGGGACCGAGTTGTCACCATCGTTGTAGATAAATCCCGGCGTAACGGATCGCCCTTTCAGGTCGACGGTACGGGTAGATGGTCCGGCCAGCCGACGTATTTCTTCAGTGGTACCGACCTTGAATACGCGGTTGCCACGTACGGCCACAGCCTCTGCCACGGTAAAATCCACGTCCTTGTCAGCGGTCAGCACCTGGCCGTTATAGAAGACAAAATCGGGATAATGAATCAGTTCAGCAGGTACGTTGTTCGCCTGTGCGCTGACAGACACGCTATACAGCTGCGTTGTCAGCGTCATGGTTGCCAGCAGCGGTGTGAATATTGTTGTACGTTTAATCATTGTTACGACCTCATTACATTACACTACAGTAGAGTGGAGATAGTGAATTACAAATCCGGCGACTCATAGGCCACCTGACCGCCAACCAGTGTGAATACCGCACGCAAGTCCGCCAGTTTTTCGACCGGTACGTCGAGCAGGTTGCCATTGAATATGACCAGGTCGGCAAGCATGCCGGGTGCGATCGAACCCATCTGCTGTTCCGAACCGATAAACCGCGCTGCCCAGCGTGTCAACGCTAGAAAGGCCGTCTTGCGATCAAGCGCCTCATTTGCTGCGATGACCCTGCCGCTACGGTCAACACGATTTTCTGCCTTTTGCATATACCAGGTTGGGTAGGCCTCTTCATCTTCCGGTTCGGTACCTTCGATGTGGAACTTGATGCCTTTTTGCAGGAGCGTGTGTAACGGTGCCATACGTTCCAGACCTTCCATGCCCCATTGTGCCTCTATCAAATTCTTGATGCCCAGCGGCTCGGAATCACGCTGGTTGACCATCGTCCGCAGACTGATACCGAAGCGGACCACATCCTGCAATACAGGCTGGGTGTCATAATATTCAAAGATCTCAGGCACCCATTCGATATTGTGATCGAACCCTTGCGGGCGCCACAGCTTTTTTACATACAGATTCGGCTGGTTTTCTGCCTCAATGATATTTTGCATTGCCAGCCGGATACCCTGGCTACCCATGTTGTGTACACCGGTGACATTCCAGCCATGCTGACGTGCGAGCATGACATTATAAAAGTCTGTCTGCTTCATCTGTTCTGGTGACAGCTCGTCCTGGCTGAGGCCGTGCATCCACTCACCGGTCCAGCGGTTATCACCATAGGGATTCGGTGCGAGACCCTTAATCATCGTTTTCTTCGGATGTATCGATAACAGACCGGACAGGCCGTCGGGTGTGCCCGCATGGGGGCCTACCGATGCACCGACTATCGTGACCATCGCACCGCGATTGTCTTCGAGCGTGAAGTCGATCAGGTTACCCATGCGCTTCAGATACATCTCGCCATTCGGGTTCTGCCGCAGGAAGTCGAGGCCAGGATAAACGCGTACCGCGAGTTTATCCGGGGTCTCATGGAACATGCGGTTCAGTATTGTCATTGTCGGTGCGCTCATATGCCCGGTCGCGACCGTCACACCGTGTTTTGCATAATTGGCCAGGGATTTGACGGCCGCCGGAATACCGACTTCATCAAACCAGACTGGATCTGGCCACGGACGTACTTCACGACCGATGAATCCAACCATTTGTGCACCGGCTCGTCCGGTGTAATTCCCGTCCTTGTCCTTGTCGAGGTGCAGATGTTCAGGAGGAAAACCGCTCTTGATAGCGAGATCAATCATTGCCTGGTTCATCAGGCCTTCACTGCTTTCCAGATAGATAATGATTGGGTTGTTCGGTGCGATCTCGTTCAGAGTATCGATGTCCCACGCATTCATCGCGGTACCGGACAGGGTGTCCTGCAGGTTGAAATATATCGGCTCACCGGGCTTGCCTTCGGTCTCGATAATCTTCGACATCGTCGCCAGTGCATCATCAACGGTCTTGCCACCGACTTGCGGACGGGTCAGTCCGCCCCATTGGCTGTCTTTTAATATGTCTCCGGCCGGTACAGAATTATCGCCGTCGTTATAGATAAACCCCGGCGTGAGTGAACGGCCCTTCAAATCAATTGCACGGGTCCGGGGCCCGGTTAATCGCTGGATGTCTGCACTGGTGCCAACTGCGAGGATGCGGTTGCCACGCACGGCAACGGCCTCGGCTATCGTAAAGTCCTGATCGGCATCGGCGGTCAGTACCTGGCCGTTATAAAAAATAAATTCGGGATAGTGTATCAATTCATCCGGCACACCCGACTGTGCCTGTGCACTTTGTGTGGTCAGAGTAAAAACGGCCAACAACATTGTGACCAGACTGTTGCGGATAGTGGTATATCGACAATTCGGCAATGAAATGCCGGTGATATTGATTTGATGCATGGAGTCCCCTCAGTGCTCATCATCACCGGGTGGTGATTACGGTCGATTATAATTTGCGCGCGCAGGAAAGACTATAGAATCGGGGGCCGGATGGATTCAAAACTGATGTGGGTCAACACGAATTCACTATTTAACCTGAATCACGGTCAAATGTGCAAATATTGTGGATTCGTCAGCAGCCGAAATACAGAATCTGGCAGGATTATCCTGCCGACACGAGGATAACGCCTGCTGTCGCAATCACGGCCGCAAGCAAGGTCATCGGGTCGGGACGCCGCTCGGTATGAAATACAAACACGGACAGGAACGAGGATACAAACACCTCCAGCGAACCTATCATTACAACAGTCGAGACCGATTCATAGTTCAACGCTGAAAAGGTCAGTATTTGTCCGGCAGAGGCACTGACCCCGGCCAGCACGGACCAGCGGTTCAGATTGGAAAACATGTTTAACAGCCTGGTGCGATAGGATCGCAGAAACAGCGCTGCGATCACAAAAAAAGCGAAACCACTTATTGCGCTGATCATCGTGCCGAATACCGGTGCATCAAGATTGATAAGGCCAAATTTGCGGGCAATATTGGCAAATGCATAGGCGAGCGCTGCGCCTACACCCACTGTATAGCCGAGCATGGACAGTCGTTCATCAGCCGGGTTGAGGTAGCGGTAGCCACCGATATTGCGGATCAGCAGTACGAATGCCAGCCCGATGGCGATCATGCCTATACCGTCCCAGCCCGTTATCGGTTCAGCAAGTAGCAGCCAGGCCAGCAAGACAGAGAAGAAGGGGTTCAGGCGTTTGACGGAACTGGAGCGTATTACTCCAAGATACTTTATCGAGGCATATACCAGTGTGCGCCCGAACACCATGGCAAACAGGCCCGCCGCAATGAACCAGCCTATCCCGATCCACCACTGCTGATCGTGCACCGCAGCGACGTTATCACGTTCCATTATCAGCCAGAGCACACAGGAAAATACCATGGTGGTAAAGATGGAAAATAGCACGCCGGTATCACCACGCTGTTTGGATGCCTTCGAGATAAATACGCTGCCGAAGGAAAAGAACAACATCGACAGGGCGGCCAGTAACTGGCCCAGCTGGGGATCAGACATGCAGGAATCCTTTATGGACAAAACCACGATTGGGACTACGGGTGTCATCATACGCGTGGCATGTCTTGCTGCCAAAGAAAAAAATGCTTTGCGGATGCCGGGAGGGTGACATGAAATGGTGCAAATTTACATCACTGCGCCACAGGGTCTGTACTGTGAAAACCGGCAGTGCAGGCACCTCCGGGCGCACTCGCTTGTCGTAGAATCTACTTTGATGTTTAAAAAATATAATGTAGAGTTATGGATAGTATAGAAAATGTCGGATACAAAAGTCTTCAAAGGCTGTCCGTCACATAAATTCCAGTTTGTATTTCCTGAAATCACTTAATCGGAGGGGTTCTTTTGGACTTTAAACAAGCCGTTGCGAAGGCGAAGGCGCTTCGTGAAAACCTGGGTAAGGTTGTAAAGGGGCATGAACAAGGTCTGGATATGACCGTGGTCACTGTGCTTGCCAGGGGCCATATGCTGCTCGAATCAGTGCCTGGGGAAGGCAAGACATTGCTTGCCACCGCACTTGCGGCATCCATCTCCGGCATTACGGTCGGCCGAATCTCCGGACAACCGACACTGAAACCGTCTGACATGCTGGGTGCTGAAATTGTCGGCAAGGAAAGCGGACGCTTTGAACTGATCAAGGGCCCCATCTTTCATAACATCGTACTGTTTGACGAGTTGAACCGTACCGATCCTCGTGCACAATCTGCCCTGCTTGAGTCGATGCAGGAGGCACAGGTAACAATCGGTGACAAGACACATTATCTTCCGCAGCCGTTTCATGTCATCGCGACCCAGAACCCGCTGTCACAGGAAGGTACATGGGAACTGGATGCTGCCGCCAGACAGCGCTTCCTGGTCAAGCTGCACTGGCATTCACCACCACGCCATATTGAATACAAGATTGCTACCGAGGCCAAGGCATTCCTGAAGGAAAACCTGAAAATGTTGAGCCCGGTGTTGACCAAGGAAGAACTGGTCGACATCCAGACGATAGCCCAGACCCAGGTCGAAGTGACAGACGATATCATCCATCTGATTAACGCAATCGTTGTCGCAACCCGACCGAATGACGAGTCCTATCCTGCCGATGCGCTGGATGCAAATGACGACTTCGGTCGTGAAGTGATCAGTCCGAACGGCGGTGTAAGTTCGCGTGCGACCAGTTTCTGGCCGCCGTTATTGCGTGCACATGCGCTGTTCCATGGCCGTGACCGAGTTGTTCCCTACGACGTGTTTGCAACGGCCTATCCGATGCTGAATCACCGTATCGAAACAAACTTCCCGGTTGATGTCGAGAAGCTGATCCACCTGATCCTTAGTGAGCGAGGGTATGCATACTAGGGACGAGCAGGCGGCCAGAAAAACCATACTCGACAAAAGGCGTCTGCAGGCAATCGGGGTACTGCTCCCGATTCGGCTGAGTGCATTGTCGTTTCTGCCCGGCCGTCATCCGTTGGGCCGCGCCGGTCAGGGTATGCGGTTTCTGCGCAACCGCGCCTATGAACCGGGCGAAGACAACCCGCGTGACATAGACAAGTTCAGTCCGCCAGACAAGCTCTGGATCAACGAGTGGGAGGCCGAAGTACAGGCGTCCATCAACCTGTTTTGTGATAATTCCGCGTCAATGTCATTTCCACCCAAGGCGGCGGTGCGTAATCTGGCACTGATGCAGCTGACCTATTCATTATGGCGAGCTTGTGATCTTGTCAGCACTGTGTTCTTCAGCAAGGATAACCGTGAGCAGTTCGCCGAACGCAACCTGAAGACACAGCTGGAGAAACTCACCCAGCGTATTGCTTCAGAGAAATGGGCTGAAGGCATTGATGTGATCGAGGCGCTGGAACAGTCCGGTATGGCCATGCGAGGCATGAAGTCGGATATAACCTTTCTGATCTCGGATTTTGCCCCGGTTACTGCCGGTGATGATGCGGGTTCAACCCAACGTTGGCGTGCCATCATACGGCGTATACCTGGCGATCTGGTGCCGGTCATTATCAGTTTTAACCTGCCGAGGGATGTGCTGGGTATGGTCAAACTGTGGGACCCGGAACGCAACACCCAGCGGATGACGCTGATGACACCAGGCCGCATAGATCGAATCAATGAGAAGGAGAGACTGCGGGTTGACAGGCTGGAAAGCTTTTTCAGAAAACTGGGTGTGGACTATCTGATACTGAGACAGGAACGTGATGTATATCCACAGCTGGCGCGTCTGACCGGGCTGCGCAGGAAACGTAGATAATGCATCAGTTCCGGACTTTGCTGGCTGGCATCCTTTTACAGTTATTGCTGTCAGCGCAATTGATGGCCCAGCAACAGGGAACCGAGGTTTACCGGGACGAAAATATTGTTGTCAATGCGCTGATTACTGACGCGGATAAGGCGGACTTGCATTTTGGTGATGTGATGACGCTGGATCTGCAGATTCGTTATGATGATGCACGTGTGCGGGTACCTGCGCCCGACAGCAAGTTTTTTGCTGCGGCCTGGCCTGATTCAAACGGGGCGTTTTTCAAGGGCGTCCAGTCAAAACAGGAATCAGTAGTAGGTGATATGCCGGCGCAGGATCATCATCTTGTTCGCTTCCAGATACTCGCCTGTCCCGAGGCATTGCCCTTGTGTCGTGGTGAAAGAAACTACAAGGTTCCCGAGTTCAGCCTGACATATGAGTTGATTGACAAGGAAGGTGTGGTGTTATCTGAAAAGACAGCGGTGTTTCAGCCACAGCCACAAAAGATTACGGTCCAGTCAACCCTCGAACTCGGAGAAGAAGGAGAGTTACAGGGGTTCCAGACCTATTTCCCCAACGGCGCCTGGCCGTTGCCCTTGTCGGGTAACGACAGCAGATATTCGTCGCTTGGGGTAATTACCGCAGGTTTGTTTTTATTACTAGGAGGTGTGTTCATGTCGCCATTCAGCTTTTTCAAACGCAAAACAGAAGTGACCCGAAACAGCGATCGCTGGGAGCCGGTACTCGAACAGCTTCGTGCAGGTGGCTATCCTGATGACGCACACCAGATTGATGCGCTGCGCCGCTGTCTTGTCTGGTATTGCACGGACAAACTGGGCGTAGATCCGTTCTACTGGGTTAAACACGAAGAAGAAGTATCCGGTCATCAACAAAAGGGTGCAGGTGAATTCGCACCTTTCCGTGAGTTGTTTCACGATATCCTGTTGAGCCCGCGTGGTCAGGGTAAGCAATTGCTGGATCGGCTTTCGCAGCTGATAGCAAAGGCACATTAACAGGCACGCTGGCAGAGGAATGATGCATTGAACTGGTCCGGTATTCAGGTGGGGGCATGGTGGCCCCTGTTGCCCGGCATTCTGGCAATCATACTGTTGCTGGTGGTCTGGTACCGCCGCAAGGGTGCGTTGTTCCCGGACTCCTCGTTACTGGGCGAGACCGCTGTCGCCGGTGGCCTGGCTGACCGTCTGCCTGTGATCCTGGGTATTATCCTGCTGGTACTGATGGTGTTGTCATTGATGGATATTTCGACAACACGTTCAATTACAATTGACAAACGTGCCCGGGATTTTCTTTTGATTGTCGATACCTCACGGTCAATGCGTGAGAACACCTCGTTATCACGCGACCAGTTTAAGACCACCTATCCGCGCCGTGCGGGCCTGTACTCGGGACAGGTTGAAGACCCGACCACGATACCGGAGATTGCACGTTATGAACTGGCCCGCGAGAGTCTGATAACGTTTATTAATTCAATGAACAAGGATGAAGACCGTGCCGAACTGATTTATTTCAATTCGCAGGTCTACCTGATGTCCGGATTCACGTCGAATTTTGATTTTCTCAGACAGCAGCTCGGCAATATGGATCCGTATGTGACTTACGGCACCAATATCCGCTGGGCGCTGGAGAAAGGCCTGGACATGCTTGAGCGTTACCCCAGCCGCAACCGTCAGGCTGTCATACTTATCACGGATGCCGAGGCACGCAGTACTGAACATTTACAGACCCAGCTGGATCGCCTTAATAAACTAAATGTGTCCTACTATCTGCTGTGGATTACATCTGACGTGGGCGAAGTTTCCGAGCAGGCCCGTGAATTCCTGCGTATCTCAAGGGCGATAGGCAGTGTCTTTACCATCGCCGACCTTGCCCAAGGAAATATGGACGAGGCCTTGAAGGAGATCGGCAAACTGGAGAACTATGCCTATGAAGAAGTCCGGCATGAACGTGTGGATTTGT
>CAMBTO010000036.1 GCA_945870865.1 Klebsiella pneumoniae | reverse complement strand
CCCGCAGAAATATTCACTACCTTGTATGAAAACCTGCGGCGCGATTTCAAGGTAGATCATGTCGCGGTCAGACTGTTTGCGGATCCGGTTTCACAGGAGTTACCGGCTGTTGGGGAGTTTGCCGGCAGCAATACCGATACGGCAGAATTTGCACAGTTCAAGACGATACTGGAAACGCGTATGCCAATCAGTGGCCGTCTGAAATCCCAGCAGCAGGTTTTTCTGTTTGGTCATGAAGGTGATGATATAGCCTCTGCCGTCATCGTGCCCTTGCATGGCAAGGGCTGGACCGGTGTGTTATCGATTGCCAGTACCGATTCCAGCCGGTTTACCGAGTTGATGGGGGTTGAACTGCTGGCCAACCTCGGTGAAATACTCAGTTTTATACTCAAACCATGGATACAGGAAAGCTGACCCCGGGTAATTTTTTGTCGTTGCAGCAGGCCATGTTACAGGTGCCAGCTGCATGAATGAGACCGAACAGGCCAGAGTTCAGGAGTTTCTCGCGACATTGCATCACTTGTCCGCGAATACCCGCGAGGCCTACCGGCATGATCTGCAATTACTGGTGCAGTACTGCGTCGATAGCCGGATAGCAGACTGGACCCGGCTTGATGGCAGACAGCTTGCGGCATTCATCGCTGCAAGACACCGAAATGGTATCGGTGGCAAATCCTTACAGAGAAATCTGTCCGCAATACGAACATTTTACAAATATCTTGCCAGACTGAATCTGGTGAGCCGTAATCCGGCCCAGGGACTGGTCACGCCCAAAACCCCCAAACGTTTGCCAAGAACACTGGATGTGGATCAGACCTGCCAGTTGCTCGAAATCAGTGAAAGTGATCCGCTGTCAATACGTGACCGGGCCATACTCGAACTGATGTATTCATCCGGATTGAGACTCTCCGAATTGACTGGCCTTGATATCGGTAGTATCGATCAGGCCGATGCGCTGGTCACTGTTACCGGCAAGGGTAACAAGACGCGCAAGGTCCCGGTTGGCAGACTCGCGTTACGGGCCGTACAACAATGGCTCGTGGTGCGTCTTCAACTTGCAAATCAGGATGAACCTGCGCTGTTTGTCAGCCCGCGTGGTACCCGCATTGGTCCGCGTTACATCCAGACACGCCTGAAACAATGGGCGATCCACCAGGGGCTGGTTACCAGTGTTAACCCGCATATGCTCAGACATTCTTTTGCCACCCATATACTGGAATCCAGCGGTGATCTGCGGGCGGTACAGGAATTGCTCGGGCATGCCGACATCAGCACCACGCAAATTTATACTCACCTCGATTTCCAGCATCTGGCGAAGGTCTATGACAAGTCACATCCCCGTGCCAAAAAGGTGCGCAAACCGGCATAAATGCCAGTTTTTTACCTTCATCTGCTACAAGTCCGACCGCTCACACCGGACAGGATGTCGTGTACAATAAAACCTCATTTTCAGTCAGGGATAAACAGGTGGAACAGTTCAGGGGTACGACGATCCTTTCGGTAAGACGCCAGGGTCATGTTGTTATTGGTGGCGACGGGCAGGTCTCGCTGGGTAATACGGTGATGAAGGGCAATGCCAGAAAGGTGCGCCGTCTTTATATGGACAAGGTGATAGCCGGATTTGCCGGGGGAACGGCAGATGCCTTTACCCTGTTTGAACGCTTCGAAGGCAAGCTTGAACAATATTCGGGTAATCTGACACGGTCTGCCGTTGAGCTGGCGAAGGACTGGCGTACCGACCGGATGTTACGCCGCCTTGAGGCGATGTTGTGTGTGGCCGATCACACAACTTCGCTGGTCATCTCGGGCAACGGTGATGTAATTGAACCGGAAGACAATATTATGGCGATTGGCTCCGGTGGCAGTTTTGCCAAGGCGGCCGCGTATGCACTGATGATGAATACTGAACTTGATGCCAGGCAAATTACCGAGAAATCACTCTCCATTGCGGCTGATATCTGTATTTATACAAATCATGCGCTGGTGATAGAAGAGTTGAAATACTAGATGACTGATGCCGAGTATTTGCAAAAACCGGTACAGATGGATAAATACAGGATTGGATAAATGCAGGAACTGACCCCACAGCAGATTGTCAGCGAGCTGGACAAACATATTATAGGCCAGGACAGTGCCAAGCGGGCCGTGGCCATAGCACTGCGTAATCGCTGGCGCCGGATGCAGGTGCATGAAAATTTGCGCAATGAAATCACGCCAAAAAATATCCTGATGATAGGACCTACCGGTGTGGGCAAGACCGAGATCGCACGCCGACTGGCCCGCCTCGCCAATGCGCCGTTTATCAAGGTCGAGGCAACCAAGTTTACCGAAGTCGGCTATGTTGGCCGGGATGTCGAATCGATAATCCGTGATCTGGCCGATGTGGCGGTGAAGATGACCCGTGAACATGAGATGGAAAAGGTGCGTGCTCGCGCAGGCCAGGCCGCCAGTGAACGGATCCTCGATATCCTGCTGCCACCGGCAAGATCGTACGAGGATACGGATGCCGATCGCACCAGTAGCACCCGCGAAAAATTTCGTGACATGCTGGAGTCCGGTGCGCTAGATGACAAGGAAGTGGAGATCGAGGTAAGTGTACAGTCTGTTGGTGTGGAGATTATGGCCCCGCCGGGGATGGAAGAAATGACCAGTCAGTTACAGGGACTGTTTCAGAACATGGGGAATGCCAAAAAACGTTCGCGCAAACTGAGGATACAGGATGCATTAAAAGTGCTGACCGAGGAGGAAGCGGGAAAGCTGATCAATGAGGAGGAAATCAAGCTGCGTTCGGTGCAGAGTGTTGAACAGAACGGGCTGGTCTTTATTGACGAGATTGACAAGGTGACCCGTCGCGGGGAGTCCAGCGGGCCGGATGTATCGCGAGAGGGTGTGCAGCGTGATTTGTTACCACTGGTGGAGGGATGTACCGTATCAACACGTTACGGCATGATTCGTACCGACCATATCCTGTTTATTGCCTCCGGTGCATTTCATTTGTCCAGACCATCTGATCTGATCCCTGAATTGCAGGGCAGGTTGCCTATCCGGGTTGAACTGAATGCGTTGAAGGTAACGGATTTTATCAGGATACTGACCGAGCCGGATGCCTCATTGACCGAACAGTATGCGGCCTTGATGCGTACGGAAAATTTCACCCTGGAATTTGCCGAGGATGGTATCGCCCGGATTGCCGAGATTGCCTGGCAAGTCAACGAGACCTCTGAAAATATCGGGGCAAGACGGCTGCATACAGTCATGGAAAAGCTGCTTGAGACAGTCTCCTTTGATGCACCCACCAGTGCCGGTGGCAAGGTCATCATCGATGCCCGTTTTGTTGAAAACCAGCTGGGTGAGTTGATCAAGAATGAGGATTTAACGCGTTATATCCTGTAGTCAGGGGATATTTTGCTGGATAGACAGAATGACCCATGGTAAACACAACATGATGAAAAACAAACGATGGCCCATCCGCTAGCGATCAGTCTGAAGACCATATCGCGGGTTTTGTCCGTGCGTTATGATGATAATAACGAGTATGAACTTGGCTGTGAGTATCTGCGGGTTTATTCCCCGTCTGCCGAGGTGAAGGGTCACGGGCCGGGCCAGTCAATATTGCAGACCGGTAAAGAGAAGGTAAACATCCGTGAAATAGTGCCGGTAGGCAACTATGCGGTCCGGTTGATATTTGATGACGGTCACGACAGCGGTATCTATACATGGGATTATCTGTACCAGCTCGGCAGCCGCAAACAGGAACTATGGACGGCCTACCTGCAGGCACTGGTCGCTGCCGGCCATGAGAGGAAACAGGATGGTTGACACTGATTTTACAGATTTCGGCTATGAAAAAGTCCCGCTGCAGGAAAAGCAGCAGCGCGTATATCATGTGTTCGAGTCGGTAGCGCCGCGCTATAACCTGATGAATGATGTCATGTCGCTGGGTATTCATCGGTTGTGGAAACGCTTTGCGGCACATGTCTCCCGCGTCAGGCCGGGCGCACACATACTGGATGTTGCCGGCGGTACCGGTGATATGGCCCGTTTATATGCAAAACAGACCGGGCCTGCCGGAAGTATCATAATCTGTGATATTAACCGGGACATGTTAGTGACCGGACGCGAACAGTTGCTGGATGAGGGGGTATGCCGCAATATCCACTGGACCCAGGGTAATGCCGAGGACCTGCCATTTGCCGCGAATACCTTTGATCTGGTCAGCATTGCATTTGGTTTGCGCAACGTGACAGACAAACAGCGTGCGCTGATCTCCATGTACGACAAGCTGAAATACGGTAGTCCTCTGGTGATACTGGAATTCTCCACGATGGTGCTGCCATTGCTGCGGGACCTGTATGATCAGTATTCCAGTCATCTCATCCCGTTGATGGGCAAGTACATCGCACACGACGAACAGAGTTACCGTTATCTGGTAGAGTCCATCCGTATGCATCCGGATCAGGAAACACTTAAACAGATGATGATCAAGGCGGGATTTTCAAGGGTTGAATACCATAATCTGTCCGGTGGTATTGTAGCTGTACACAAGGGATACAAGATTTGAACACGGTCGCTGTTGACCCGTATTCCAGAGCAGCGTCGCCACTGGAACGGATTATTAACAAGGCGCTCGCGCTGGACGAGCAGACGCGTGAAGCGCTGCTGAAGTTCGCCGGCAGCGTAGTCGCTGTTGTATTGTTGAATACCCGGCAAACCTTTTATCTCCAGATTACCCGGTCGGGTATCGTCATGGATGCCCCCGACCCTGTTGATGTAGACGTTACCATACGTGGCACGCCGACCCAGTTGCTCGCATATTTTATGGCCATGCAGCGGGATGAGCCCGGGCGGGCCGGTACGATCGAGATAACCGGCAATATTGCGCTGGCTCAAAAACTGATTGGCATTGTTAAAAACATTGAACCCGACTGGGAGGAAAAGCTGTCTGCCTGGACCGGTGACAGTGTGGCCCACACCGGCGGCAATCTGTTGAGGAAGACGATAAAACTCGCTGCCCATGCACGCGATACACTGCGGCAGAATGTCAGCGAATATCTGCGTTATGAATCCGGGATTGTTGCTGAGCGCGCCGAGGTAAATGAATTCATCCGGTCTGTAGACACCTTGCGAAATGATGTGGAGCGGCTGAAACTACGGCTAACACGCCTGCAATCGAAAGCAGGAGAGAAATAAAGCCATGCTGACCCCGGGACAGTTGCTGCGTCTGCTCTATATACAGCGGGTACTGATCCGCTACGGTCTGGATGAGATTGTATTTTCACTCAACCTGTTCAGACGTGTAAGACTGTTGCAGTATTTGCTGCCATGGAACTGGTTCAGCCGGAAACGTTTGCCGAGAGCCGTTCGTTTGCGCCTTGCACTCGAAGAACTCGGCCCGATCTATATCAAGCTCGGGCAGTTACTCTCCACCCGCCGCGACATGTTGCCGGACGATATCATTGTCGAGTTTGCAAGGTTGCAGGACAATGTCCCTCCGTTCCCGGGTGTCATCGCCAGGCAGATTATAGAAAATGCACTGGATTGTCGTCTGAGCGATATTTTCACCCGTTTTGATGAGGTACCCCTGGCATCCGCTTCGATAGCCCAGGTACATACGGCGACACTGAAAGACGGGCGCGAGATGATCGTTAAGGTTGTGCGGCCGGATATAGAAAAGATTATCCGTAGGGACCTCGGTCTGATGCATATCATCGCCAGTATGGCCGAGAATTATTCCGGGCAGATGCAGCGACTGAAACCGGGCGAGGTGGTGCGCGAATTTGAGCGGACGCTGATCGATGAACTCGATCTGATGCGGGAGGCCGCCAATGCCTCGCAACTGAGGAGAAATTTTACCGGTTCAACATTGCTGTATGTTCCGCAGGTTGAATGGCGATACACAGCACGCAATGTGATGGTTATGGAGCGTATAACCGGCATACCGATAAGCGATACTCCGGCATTAAAGCTGGCCGGGGTCGATCTGAAGTGGCTGGCCGAAGCAGGTGTGGAAGTCTTTTTTACCCAGGTGTTCAGGGACAGCTATTTTCATGCGGACATGCATCCCGGCAATATCTTTGTCAGACCTGCAACGAACGGTGAATCACCCCGTATTGTAGTGGTGGATTTCGGCATCATGAGCTCCCTGAGCGATTTTGATAAACGTTATCTGTCGGACAACTTTCTGGCATTTCTGAACAAGGACTACCAGAAGGTGGCAGAGTTACACGTGCAATCTGGCTGGGTGCCGGCCGGTACGCGTGTGGACGAATTCGAGTTTGCTATCCGCACTGTCTGCGAGCCGCTGTTTGATCGGCCTATCAGCGAGATATCGTTTGGCTCGCTGTTATTACGCCTTTTTCAGACAGCGGGCCGCTTTAATATGGTTATCATGCCGCAGTTGTTATTATTACAAAAGACGTTGGTCAATATTGAGGGACTCGGCCGCGAACTGTACCCGGATCTGAATATGTGGACCACGGCGAGACCGGTGCTGGAAAAATGGATGGGTTCGCGTACCGGGTTGCGTGGTCTGTTACGTGGTGCCCGCGAGCATCTGCCATACTGGCTGGATCGGATGCCGGAGTTTCCAGGCAAGATTATGGATCTGGCAGACAAACTGAATGACGGACGTTACACCTTTGAATGGAACCAGGAAGATTTGAGAAAACTCCGGATGGAAATCGCTGAAGGTAACCGAAGAAATGTGATGTCGATAGTTGGTGCAGTCTTGTTGACGGGATGTTTTATTCTTGCCGGGTTCAATCTGGCCCCGACGATACTTGCCAGTTTCAGGCTGCTGGCCCCGCTGCTCGGACTTGCCGGTATCAGTCTGCTCTATTTTTCCTTGCGGCGCTGATCAATCGACGGTAAACCAGTCTCGGTAATATATTATTTAGTACGCCATGCAGGCGTGAAAGATTGGTTGCCAGCACACGGATGGTTTCCGGATGTGGATGACCGATAGCAATCGCGGACCCCTTGCGTTTGGCTACCCTGATCAACTCCTCGAACTGGGCATCTATGTCATCCGCATTAACAGAGTTATCCAGAAATATATCGCGACGCATATAAGGTACATTACTGACTCTGGCTGCCATCGCCGCAACCGAGTTGCCGATGGTTACGCTGTCAATATAGAAAACTTTCCTGATATCAAGATAGTCCATCAGCCAGCCCATTTTCTCCTTGTCTCTCGACAACAGGCTGCCCATGTGATTATTTACCCCGATGATATTCGGAACCGAACATAGATTATAGATGAGGGTTGAAATGAACTGGATCTCATTCATGTCCTGTTTCAGTCCGCCGGGCCCCAGAAACCGGTTTTTGTCATGGTCTACAGCTTCCATAGGCATGTGCAGGATGATGTCCTTACCGTTGTTGGCTGCAAGCTCAGACATTTTATGTGCCAGTGGTGAGTGCGGCATGATCGCATAAGCGAGCGGCCCGGGAAGGGCGAGCGCTTTCACATCATCAATATTTCGATAGCCGATATCGTCGATAATGATACTGATGACAGGTTCGGATATTTGCTGGGCATGAACCGTCCCGGCAATGAAGCAAGTCACCAGCAGAACCAGATATGACAACAGTGTATGTCCTCGTGCGGACAAACAGAGTATATTCTTTTTATTCCGTATTCTTGCGGACAAATGCAAGTCCTTTCAGTACATTCAGGGCTTCGTAAAGTGCATAGTCAGTCTGTGAAAGCGATTCCTTCACTTCTGTAGGTTTCGGTGGTACGGCGTCCGGACCGGCAGTATCGTTACCTTCGATTGCAGGGGCCGGCGAGGACGGGTCCTCGTCGGCGTCAAGCCCATTGGAAAGATGCCCGCTGAGATTGGCCTCGGTAATCGCCAGTGCATTCTTTTCCAGCATCTCTATCTTGACCTCATCGATGAGGATGTCCGGTTCAATGCCGGAGGCCTGAATCGAGCGGCCAGACGGTGTGTAGTAGCGAGCTGTGGTCAGTTTCAGGGCTGATTCATTCAGCATGGGCAGGATAGTCTGGACCGAACCCTTGCCAAAGGTCTTCTGGCCCATGATGATTGCACGTTTATGATCCTGCAAAGCGCCGGCTACAATTTCGGATGCCGATGCTGAACCGTCATTGACGAGGACAATTAACGGTGAACCTTCCAGCATATCAACAGGCTTGGCGCTGAAGCTGAGTCTGGAATCACTGATTCGGCCTTCTGTGTAAACGATCAGACCATCTTCCAGAAACAGATCGGAAATTGCCACAGCCCCGTTGAGGATGCCGCCAGGGTTGTTTCTGAGATCCAGTATTAAGCCGTCCAGATGGTTCTTGTTTTCCTGCAACAGGGTTTCCAGCGCGCGTTGTGCATCATTCGCTGTATTGGTCTGGAAGTTGGAGATGCGCAGATAACCATAGCCAGGTGCAAGCGTTTTTGCGGTGGCGCTTTTCCGGGTGATGATGTCACGGGTAATGGTCAGCGTAATCGGTTTCTCTTCGCCTTCACGCGCAATGGTGATGCTGATATCAGTGCCTGGTTTGCCCCGCATTTTAGCAACGGCATCATTCAAGGGCATGCCCTTGACCGGCATATCATCCAGTCGAATGATCAGGTCTCCCGCCTTGATACCTGCCTTCTGGGCGGGGCTGTCATCTATCGGGGAGATCACCTTTACAAACCCGTTTTCAACACTCACTTCAATTCCAAGGCCGCCAAATTCGCCGCTGGTGCCTTCCTGCAGGCTTTCGAATGCCTCCTTGTCTAGGTAGGCCGAATGCGGATCGAGTCCCTCTAGTAATCCGCGTATGGCACTTTCGATCAGTTTGCGGTCATTCACGTCCTCGACATAATCACTTTTTACCTTGGCAAATACCTCGGCAAAGGTCCTTATTTCATCAAATGGAATGGGTTCAGAGGTGTCAGGTGCCGCTTCTGCGGGGTTCGCAATGGCAGGGTCTTCGACAGGTAATTCATCCTGGGCATGTACCGGGACAATGCTGTACAGGCATAAACCGGCTGCCAGAAGTGTATGGTTCAGAAAAGTTTTCATAATCGGGTATGCACCACTGGTTTGGATTTGATTTTGTCGACAGATTCAGAAATGTCAGGAGTACCGTTAATATCCGCAAATCAGCTAGAAAGGTTGCGTTCAAGCATACAGGTGCCAGACCGTGAATGACAAGCTTTTAGTGTGGCTGGACGCGGCATCAGCCCTTGCACCACTGATCGGGATTTAGCGGGGTGCCTTCTTGCCGGATCTCGAAATACAGTGCAGTTTCACCCTGACCACCGGTATCACCCACACTGGAGATTTGCTCTCCCATACTGACCAGGTCACCTGGCTTTTTTGCCAGGCTTTCATTATGACCATACAAACTCATGAAGCCGTTACCGTGGTCAACGATAATCAGTAGACCCAGATTGCGAAACCAGTCGGCAAATATCACCTTGCCCGGACCGATGGCGGTGACGCCGGTACCCGCCGGCGCGGCAATGCGTACACCGTTCCATTTCAGCTTGCCTTCCTTTTTTTCGGATCCGAACCGGGTGATAACTTTTCCGGAAACAGGCCATTTCAGTTTGCCTTTCATTGTTGCAAACGGCGGCAGCTCGCTGGCGAGTTCATGATCAGGCTGTTCGTTTCTGAGATTGTCGACGAGATTGGTCAGTTCCTGTTCATCGCGTTGCAGGTTCTGCAGTTCCTTGTCCTGTCCACTGATATAGTCCTGCAGACTGGCAACAATCGAACTTCTCGAATTCCGGTAGGCATCAAGTTGTTGCAGTTTTTGTATTTGCTCGTCCCTTAAGGCCTGTAATTCGGTGGTCTCCTGATCAATTCTGGTTTGCAAAGATTGCAGGTTCTGCAGTGTCATCCTGATCTCGGCTATCCGGTCAGATCGGGCCTTGTTGTAATAATCGTGGTAGGTCATCATCCGGCCCATTAATGCCGGATCTTCCTGGTTGAGAAATAGTTTCAGAAAGTCATGGCGGCCAGTTTTATAGGAAATCCGAAGCTGCTCTGCGAGCAGCTTGCGTTCAGACGCAAGTATGACCTGTTGGGTTGCACTTTCCTGATGTAGCTGTTCCAGCGTAATCAGTTTCTGTTTCACCGCCTCGGCCAGAGACAACAACAATGAGGACAACTCAGTGGAGGACTTTTCACTTTGTTGCAGTTCAGACAGATAGATATCAACATCCTGTCGGGCGACGCTGATTCTGGACTGGACATCACGGATTTGAGTACGGATAGACTCCAGTTCAACTTCCCGTTTTTCTTCCGAATCTGTCTGCGCATAGACACTGTTGCAGATGAGCCCGGTTAAGAGTAATAACAGAACAAGCCAGGGCGCGTGATGGCTCTGTGTGGACTGACAGACTTCCAGACTAGCCGCCCGCAACGGCTATCCTTGAACTCTCTTGCAGCCTGATTAGACTGCGCCCGGTCATTTCAGCCGGTTGGGCAAGCCCCATGATATACAGCAAGGTTGGCACAATATCACACAGGGCACCGGTTCCTGGCAGGGCCTGTGCTGCACGTCCGATATAGACAAAGGGCACAAGATTGGTTGTATGGGCCGTATGGGGCTGCGCCTGGACCTTTTCAGTAATGTATGACTTCATCTGTTCCGCATTACCATGATCTGCCGTAATGATGATCTCTCCGCCGACAGCGGTGGCAGCATCAATCACCTGGCCGATACAGGTGTCCAGTGCTTCTATTGCCTTGACCGCGGCATCAAAATTTCCGGTATGACCAACCATATCTGCATTTGCATAGTTGCAAACGATTACATCGTACTTGCCGCTGCGGATGGCAGTAACGAGGTTTTCAGTCACCTCGGGTGCGCTCATTTCCGGTTTCAGATCATAGGTAGCCACATGCGGAGACGGGATCAATATGCGATCTTCATTCGGGAACACGAGTTCCTCGCCGCCATTGAAGAAAAATGTGACATGGGCATATTTTTCGGTCTCGGCAATACGCAGCTGGTGCAGGCCTAGTCCGGCAATATATTCGCCCATGCCGTTCGTAAGCCGCTCAGGTGGGAAGGCCATCGGAAAATTGAAGTCTGCCTTGTACTGGGTCATGCTGATGAATGCGTGCAGGTTGACCTTGCGCTCCCGCGGGAATTGATCAAATGCCGGATCCGTAAAGGCTTGGGAAAGCTGTCGCGCCCGATCAGACCGGTAATTGGCGAATACAATGACATCGCCATCCTCCAGCCGGACGGGTTGTTCTCCCGGCGGAACGATGGCCGTCGGCCTGATAAATTCGTCTGTCTCTCCGCGGGCATAGGCCTGATCTACTGCGATAAACGGGTCTTGTGCCTGATACTCGGCCTTGCCATCGACAATAATATCGTAGGCCAGGAGGGTCCGGTCCCAGCTCTTGTTACGGTCCATCGCAAAATAGCGTCCGGTAATACTCGCAAACCGGCCGCGGCCGAGTTCGCGCATTTTTACCTGTGTGTCATGCAGGAACTCTTCAGCGCTTTTGGGCGGCGTATCACGGCCGTCCATAAACGCATGTAGATAGATTTTTTCAATACCACATTCACAGGCGAGCTCCATCAGCGCAAAGATATGGTCCTCGTGGCTATGGACGCCGCCGTTCGACAACAGCCCCATGATATGCAGCGCCTTGCCGGTTCTTGCGACCTCACGAAAGGCAGGTACCAACGTCGGGTTTCGGAAGAAATCCCCCTCCTCAATCGCCTGCATGATCCGGGTAAACTCCTGGTTGACTATGCGGCCGGAACCGATATTCATATGTCCGACCTCGGAGTTGCCCATCTGGCTATCAGGCAGGCCAACATCTGTCCCGGAAGCACTGACCAGTGAGTGTGGATAGTTTTTCCATAAATTGTCCCACACCGGCTTTTTTGCGCTATGTATCGCATTAAAAAGGGTGTTTTCTGTATAACCCCAGCCGTCGAGGATAAGCAAAATACAGGGTCTGTGCGGTAGCTGCATGGTTGTTTATCAGTTTATGCCTGATTGGTCAGAAGGAATCCGGGTAACGTCCTGTGCCGGGGGCCGGTCGTGACCCGACACAATCGCTGAAAAGTGTATCATGAAATCAACGGTGTTCCGAGCGTGTTAACGGTGGGGGGGCAAAGCGGAATCTTGTTTCCTGCGAATCGGGTGCGCGCACAAATCGACATTTGTAATCGTGCTGATATGACGTATCATTCACGGCCAGGGATGAACCCGGATGTAGAAGGCAAACAAGTAGATGCTTATAGAACAATTAACAGAATTTGTCGGCAATAATCTGATCTGGGTATGTCTGTGGCTGGCCCTGGCAGCGTTACTGCTCTGGAACAATTTCGGACATATTATCCAGGGTATAGTTCAGATAGAACCGATGGAAGCAACACGGCTGGTTAACCACGAACATGCCGTAATAATCGACATACGCAGTGCAGCAGATTTTGCAAATGGCCATATCCTGGATGCTGTCAATATCAGCGATGCTGACATGAATGACAGGAAACAGGACCTCGAAAAATACAGAAAAAAACCGCTGATAGTCTGTTGTCAGACAGGGGCAACATCGCCAGCGATAGTCCGCCGGCTGAAGTCTGACGGCTTTCCTGCCGTGTTTACACTCCGCGGTGGATTAGCAACGTGGCAACGGGCAGGGTTGCCACTGGTACGCAGCTTGGAACAAGGGAAAAAGGTTGCAGTATCATGAGCACAGAAGAAAAAAGTCTGGAAACGGAAGGCGCTGAACGTAAACAGGGGCAGTTTGCCATCCAAAAGGTGTATGTGAAGGATGTTTCATTCGAGACACCGAATTCTCCTCATATATTTAAGAAACAGTGGCAACCGCTGGTTAATCTGGATCTCGCGAGTACGGCAACCGTCCTCGACGATGCGAATTACGAGGTGGTGCTGTCAATTACAGTGACGGTCACGATGGACACACAAACTGTCTATCTGGTCGAGGTACAACAGGCCGGTATATTTCACCTGACGGATGTGCCGCAGGAAGTCATCGGTCGGATGCTGGCGACAGTTTGTCCGAATATACTGTTCCCCTTCGCCCGTGAAACCGTCTCGGATCTGGTAACACGCGGCGGATTTCCCCAGCTATTGCTCGCGCCGGTCAATTTTGATGCCCTGTATTTGCAGCAACAACAGCAGAAACAGGCACCGGCACCGACCGTACAATAAGTCGACAAACCCGCGTGTGAACGATGGACAATAAATCCCTACTGGTCATCGGCGCCGGTTCCTGGGGCACCGCGCTGGCACTGGTGCTCGCACGCAATGGCCATGTTGTCTATCTGTGGGATGTAAGCGAGTCACACATCACAGCATTAAAAAAAGACCGTGCCAATAGTCGCCATCTGCCCGGGGTTCCCTTTCCAGACAATCTTTATCCCATCAGTCAGCTTGCCCCCTTGCCGGAGGGGGTTATGGACATTGTGGTGGTTGTACCCTGTGAGGCTTTAAAGCCGGTACTGCTCAGATTAAAACCGGGGATCCACCCGGCAGTCAGACTGTGTCTCGCCTGTAAGGGATTTGAATCCGACACGCTGACATTGAATCACGAGCTGGTCCGGCAGGCACTCGGTGATGTGGCTGTTGCGGTCCTCTCTGGCCCGTCCTTTGCCCGTGAAGTCGCGGCTGGTTTGCCCACAGCGGTAACGATTGCTTCAGCGGATGCTGCCACTGCAGGACAATTTTCAGCCCTGTTTCTGAATGAGACATTTCGCACTTACACCCATGATGATGTCATCGGTGTACAGGTGGGTGGCGCTGTAAAGAATGTGATGGCGATAGCGGCCGGTATTGCAGACGGACTCGGGTTTGGAGCAAATACCCGTGCCGCGCTGATTACCCGTGGTCTGGCCGAGATTATACGGCTGGGCACGGCAATGGGTGGCAGACAGGCCACGTTTATGGGGCTGAGTGGTCTGGGTGATCTGGTCCTCACCTGTACCGATGATCAGTCCAGAAATCGCCGGTTTGGCCTTGCGCTGGCACAGGGTAAATCTCCGGATGAAATACGTCAGCAGATAGGCCAGGCGGTCGAGGGTGTATCGACCGCCTGCAGTGTTTCCCGTCTGGCGAGGCATTTCCAGGTGGATATGCCAATTTGTGAACAGGTCCAAAAGGTCATAGAAGGCAGGATAAATGTACGCGATGCTGTGCATCAACTTCTGGCACGCAGGCCGGGGTCTGAACTCGAATAAACCTGTCAGGTTGACGGAGTCGTATGATGCTGTACGACCGTTTGCAACAGGCGCCCTTTGTCGTCACAACCCGGTAGCGACAACCCATGTCTGGTCCCCGCTTGTTACTGGAGCGGTATTGCAGGAATTCCGACCAGTCTGCCTTTTCCACATTCTATCGTCAGCACGCGGATCGGCTCTGGCACTTTCTGCGTGCCCGCGGCAGCAGCGAAGATGGGGCCTATGATTTTTTATCAGAGACATTCGTCAAATTTATCCAGGTCGTCTGCAAGGACCTGCAATTTCTGGTTGCCCTGTTATACCGCATAGCCATCAATCTGCAGATTGATGAGCACAGGCGTCGACAGGCCAGTCCGGTTATTTACGATAATCAAGCGGATGCCGAAATGGCTGAAAACCTGATCCAGGCCGCCGATATCCAGACCTGGACCCGTATACTGGTAAAAACTCTGCCTGAAACTGCACAAAACCTATTGCTGCTTCGTTACTGGATAGGCTTGACCCATAAAGAGATTGCAATCCATCTGGGTATTCCCGAAGGGACGGTGAGACGACAATGCGCAGATGCAATCATAAAACTGAAGCAATACTGGCATGATGAGGCTGGATGGACAGATTTCTGCTACCGAGTGATGATCGTCTGGAACAGTTACTGCGCGAATCATTTGAATCGATGCCCGGTCCGGACATGCGTCGACTCGAACAGCGGGAGCGCAAATTAGTACGCACTGGTGTCTCGACTAAACGGCAGGTGAACACTCTGCCATGGTGGATCGTTCTGTTACTGGGTGGTAGTATCGTCGTAGCAGCCTGGTGGGTGACAGATATACAGTCTAGCAAAAACAGCGAGGTTCCTCTAATAGAACAGCAGAGCGGGCGATTACCATCAGCCGATACCACTGCTGACAGAAACGCACCCTGACTTTGTTGCGAATTTTTATGTCTGTTAATACCGGTCAGACATCCCCAAACGCAAAGTGGTTTTGCCGCAAGGCTTCATAAAGCACGACCGACACCGCATTCGACAGGTTCAGGCTGCGGCTGGTCTTTTGCATCGGAATACGTATTACATGTTCTGCATCAAAAGTCACCAGGACTTCACCAGGCAATCCACGCGTCTCCGGCCCGAATAAAATTGCATCGCCGGGCTGGTAGTTTATGGTCGCGTAATTAACAGTCCCTTTCGTGGATGCCGCATACAGGGCCGTCGGACGGATTTGTGTGACAAAGTCATCCAGAGACGGGTATTCACTGATCCGCGCATACTCGTCGTAATCAAGACCTGCCCGTCTCAGTTGTTTGTCTTCCAGCGTAAATCCGAGCGGATGAATCAGATGTAAACCCGCTCCAGTATTGGCGCACAGACGGATTATGTTGCCGGTATTCGGTGGGATCTCGGGCTGGAATAACACAACATGAAACATGACGGACATGGACTCGATACAGACCGGAAGAGGCTACAGCCTAACAGTTGGCTGTAAAGTGATCAATCGACTCCGGGACCATCGGGACATATAATGAACAAACTATATTCCATGATGATGCTGATATTATGACACAAACAGACAAGCAAGCTTCCCCGCTGGCTCTGGATTTTTGCGGTATGCATTTTAGTAACCCGTTGGTACTGCTTTCGGGATGCGTCGGTTTTGGTGAGGAATACACGCGTATCAAGGGGTTTTCCAACCGGGACGCAGGTGCCATCTGCCTGAAGGGTACCACCCTCGAACCCCGACTGGGTAACAAGCCTCACCGGCTCGCCGAGACCTACATGGGCATGTTGAATTCAATTGGTCTGCAGAACCCCGGCGCCCGTGCCGTGGTACAGGAATATTTACCAAAGCTGGATTTCAGTGAAACCCGTTTTATCGCCAATATCAGCGGATCTACGATTGATGAATATGCCGAGGTCGCCAGGATATTTGATGATTCACCGATTGATGCAATGGAGATCAATATCTCCTGTCCGAACGTGAAGGAAGGTGGCGTCCAGTTTGGCAATTTCCCGGAAATGTCGGCACGCGTTGTTGCAGCCTGCCGCAAGGCGACAAGCAAGCCGCTGATTACAAAGCTCTCCCCAAACCAGACCGATATCGCCGAAAACGCCCGATGTTGCATAGAGGCCGGCAGCGATGCGTTCGCGGTTATCAATACAGTAACCGGTATGGCAATTAACATAGCTACTCGCACACCCCTACTGGGAAACAATATGGGCGGGTTGTCCGGACCGGCTATCAAACCGATCGCATTGCTAAAGACCCATCAGGTGTATCAGGTCTGTAAAAAACACAATGTACCAATTATCGGCCAGGGCGGGATTACCACTGTTGAAGATGTGCTGGAATTTATTATTGCCGGCGCGACGGCCATCGGCATTGGTACGGTGTTGTTTTATGACCCAATGGTATGCAAGGTCATTGCCGAGGGTCTGACAGCGTATTTGCAGGCGAACCGGATGCAACACATATCAGAGCTGGTTGGAACCTTGAAACTGAATGGTTGAGATCTTCATGTCTGTAATCGTTTAAGAAATACAGTCATCTCTTTCAGAGCCTGTTTGTCCCCTTTGTTATCGGCAACCCGTATTCCATTTTTGTAGGCCTTGATGGCTTCATTGACCATACCGGCTTTTTCCAGTGCCTTGCCATAGTTTTTCCATGCGGCGGAGTACCCTGGATCCAGTTCTACTGCAATCGCAAAATGTTCGGCAGCCTGGTCATATTTTTCATGGCGCATAAACGCCTGACCCAGAGTAAAGCGCAGCAGGGGGTTGTCCTGACCTGATTGCAACATCGTTTCCAGAATGTTGACATCGACCATATAAGTTACCGTTTTAGTGCGACCGTTATTGAGTCATTAGTCAGGTTGCCAGTACAGGGAACTTTGCATTCTAGAGGAATGTTATGCCAACCTGGAACAGCCGCTCAACTTCAGTGTCATTTTCCCTGTCTGCTACCAGCAGTATTACACGATCTCAACCGGTTTCAACAATTTCATGTAATACAATATTCGGGCGGCATGCTCAATTTTTGATTTCAATACCGAGTGATTTCAGCTTGCGGTACAGATGGGTGCGTTCCATGCCAACGATCTGGGCAATCTTGCTTACACTGCCATTGGCTTGTTTCAGCTGATATTCAAGGTAGGCCCGTTCAAATTTCTCCCGGGCATCTCGTAACGGCAGATCAAAATTCAGCAGGTCATTATCGGCCCGGACAGTCGATTTCTCACCAAACGCAGCTTCAGCTTCGGAAAGATCAATACTGTCAGCCTGACCCAGTATCAGCATACGTTGAACCAGGTTTTTCAGTTCACGGGTATTGCCCGGCCAGCTGTGTCGACGCAAACGGTTCTGGGCCGAGGTAGTAAAGTGCCGATAAGGCAGTTTCTCGGTATTGACGAAGTAATTGACAAAATATTCCAGCAATTCCGGTACATCTTCAAAATGACCACGTAGTGGCGGTATAACAATCGGGATGACACTGAGCCTGAAGAAAAGGTCATCTCGAAACCGTCCTTCCCGAATTGCATTTTCGAGCGGTTTACGTGTAGCGGTGATAATCCTGACATCCATGGGTACCGGGTGACCACCACCAATCCGGGTAATACTGCCTTTTTCAATCGCGTTATGCAGTTTTGCCTGGCAATTGATGTCCAGATCGGCGATGTCTTTCAGGAACAGGGTTCCGCCCTTGGCTTCGTCTATAAATCCGGTCTGCACATTACCTTCGACAAAACGACCGAAGATGGCGGCAGACTGGTCCTCGGCCGCAAGCGCTGAAATATTCACGCCGATAAAGGGCTCTGATTTCCGGATGCTGCGGTTATGGATATAACGGGCGACAGACTCCTTGTCAGTACCGGATTCTCCAATAATCAGTACCGGCATTTCATGGCTGGCGACCCGATCTATGGTCTTGCGCAAGTTCTCGATAGACTCACTTTTCCCGATGATCTCGATCGGGAAGGCACCATAGTTCTGTAGTTTCCGGTTTTCACCCTGTAACCAGCTGGTCTTGATGGCATTTTTGACTGTTAATACAAGCTTGGCCATCGATAACGGTTTTTCAAGGAAGTCGTACGCGCCATGACGGGTAGCTTCCACGGCGGTTTCCACCGTTCCATGCCCGGACATCATGATAACCGGGGTACTGAAATCGCGGGATGCGGTCCATTCCTTGAGCAGGGTTATCCCGTCGATGTCAGGCATCCAGATATCGAGTAGTACCAGAACCGGTCTGACCCGTGCGACCGCTGCCTTGGCTTGGGTGCCATTCTCGGCAACGGTTACCTGAAACCCTTCGTCCTCCAGGATCTCCTTAATGAGTGCGCAGATATCTGACTCATCATCAACAACAAGGATATTTCCGATATTCATATAATATCTCTTTGATTGATATTGTTTACATTTGTATGTTGTACTGCTGTCACGACTGGTAGCCTGATTATTGCACAGGCACCCGGGGAATCATCATTATTTTCCAGCCAGACGATACCACCATGTTCTTCAATGATTTTCTGTACTATCGCCAGACCAAGGCCGGTACCCTTTGGTTTACTGGTTACATAGGGCTCAAACACCCTGTCTATCAGTTCATCAGCGATACCTGTCCCGGCGTCCTTGATCCTGATTTCAACAAAATCCAGTCCATGATTGGACACAAAGTGGGTCTTGACCTTGATTACAGTATGCATATTGCTGGGCGTCGCATCAAATGCATTATGCAGTAAATTGTTAAAAACTCGTCGGAGCCTGCCTGTATCCGCCTTGATGGGCGGCAGGTTTTCTGCAAGTTCCATTCCTATCGCCCTGTCGGCGTTCATCAGGGTACTGTATAAATCAACCACTTCCTGTATCAGCTTGTTCAGGTCGATATTTTTCTGCGAAATTTTTGGTGTGTACGCATATTCAGAGAAGGTATTGACCATGTCCTTCATCGTTTCCACTTGCTGGATGATGGTATTGGTTAGTCGATCCAGCATCTCGGACTGACCGGGATTCAGTGTATCGATATACTTCAGTCTCAGGCGTTCTGCCGCAAGCTGGATGGGGGTCAGGGGATTCTTGATTTCATGTGCCAGTCTTCGGGCCATTTCACTCCACGCGGCATTTTTCTGTCCCTGAATCAGTGCGGTGATATCATCAAATACCGTGACATGGACGTTCGCGAACTCCTTGCCACCTGTCAGCGATAATACCGTACCACTGCACATTAGTATCTGTCGGCCGCTGGTTCCGAACAGGGTAACCTGTTCACGCCAGTCCCCCTTGTTATCAGCCCGATGATATTCGATGGTCTTTATCAGTGGTTCCAGATAGGGGAAGTCCCCCTCTATTTCATCCAGTGTACGTGCTGACAGGTCGCCCATACTAACACCCAGAATCTGGGTACTGCTGATATTTACAGTACGGACGTTATTTTCCTGATCAATAACAAGTACACCGGACGATAATCTCCCTAGCACGGCCTCCAGATAGGCCTTTTGTGTTTCCGCTTCCATCTGGCTGCTTTTTGCCTCGTCTCTTGCTGTGGAGATTTTGCGCGTCATTTCATTAAATGACGCTACCAGGAAACCGAGTTCATCGTTGCCGGGTACCGGCAGCTGTTTCCCGTAGTCTCCCTCAGCTACCGAACGGGTGCCTTCAGCCAGGGCGCGAATGGGCGCCGCCAGCCGGTTGGCTGAATAAAAAGCGGCCCACAGGGCGGAGAAGATGCTGAACAACAGAACCAGGGTAAGCAGTGAAACGAACCCCAGTTTTAACTGGTCGCGAAGATAGGATAATTCCTGATACTTTCCGTAGGCAGTCTGGATATTCGTGGCCAGTGCATTGATACGCGCTGTCATGGGAAACAGTGCCTGAATCACCCGTGGCTCATCATTTACGCTGGACGGCGCTATATTCGCGACGGCCTGTATGGAAAATCCGGAATCGTCTACTGATGTCAGGCCGATATAGTTATTGCCTTGCTGAAGCTGGAACAAAATCGTTTCATTCGGCCGGTTCGGAAACAGATTGTCCGAGTCGGTAAAGCTGGAAGCGACAAAGTTACCCTGTCGGTTAATTACGGTAACCTCAATGGCTCCAAGCCGGTTGCGGTACGCATCAATCTCGGATGGCATGGTGCTATTAGGCTTTTGGCGAATCTCACTGGCAACTTGTTCCGTTTGTTTCAGGATTTCCCGCATCCGGTCATTCAGTGAGATCTTGCTCAGTTCCAGCGAATCATCCAGTGCCTGTTCTATCCGCAGGTCAAACCAGCTGTCGATACCCCGGTACAGAAAGTCGAGTGAAAAGTAATACAGAATCAGCACTGGTGTGACGGACAACATGGCAAACATGGTGACGGTCCGGAAAGTCATCCTGGATCCCGGCACTTTCTGTTTAAGCTGCTTGATCAGATTGATTAGATTCGCGGTTATCAATACCAAGAGCACCAGCAATCCCAGCGTATTGAACAACAGCAGACCAGAAAGGTAGTCACCAAAGCGGTCCGGACTCTGCAGGGCATCACTCATCATCAGTAATGATGCGAGCATGAAGAAAAACAGCACTATCCCCAGCCCAAGGATCAGACTTTTATATTTATTACCAGACTTATCTGATGGTCCATTCATACCATTGACTGGTCAGACGCCATTTGGGCGAAATATAGGCGAGTGGCTGCAACGGGAGTGGCAGTGTTGGAATTTTCAGTGAGGACATGATCAAGCAGCGATAAGGTGCCTCCGCTGAATATTCTGCCTGCTCCATCAACGGATAATTGTTGATAGTGCCGAGATATTGCAAAGCGTCATCAAGCTCAGGTAGCGTTTGCACGCTTCCTTTGGATAAATCAGTGACCAGATAATCATTACTAAGTGGCTGGTACTGGAGCATGTAGTTCAGCCTGGTAGTTTTGACGACATCATCCCAGATCCAGGTACGTTCCCGGCGCAATTCAATGGTCACTTCAAAATGAAGCTGGATCCCGTGATTGACCGCCTCAAGTACGCTATCGCTCAGGTCGTAGCGGATCATTGCATCCATCAGGTATACATTGTCCTTTATCCGACCTGAAGCATGCTCAACACTGACCCCGTCTGCATAGACATGGACGGACAGCAGCAGACAGATCAGTCCGGCGGCGAGGACGCTGAATTTTGATAAAACTGTTTTCATTGGTCGGAAATCTTGGTCATCAACGCGTAATAGAATCCATCTGTTTGTTCGTGTCCTGGCAGAAGATAACGACCGTGGGCAGAGGCGACGCCCCATGGCATATCTATCGGTATTATCCGGGTATCATCATATTTATTGGCAAAAGATGCAATTTGATCATCAGATTCCTCATTTAAAATAGAGCATGTGCTATATAACAGCCGTCCCCCGGGCTTCAATAAGGGCCATACAGCATCCAGTAACGCTGACTGAGTCTGGATGAAAAGAGGTAAATGCTCCGGTTTTCTTAGCAACTTTATATCCGGATTTCTTCTGATAACGCCGGTAGCAGAGCAGGGTGCATCCAGTAAAATCCGGTCAAAGGTCAGGCCATCCCACCAGTTTTCAGTCTCTCGCAAATCGGCACATACCAGGTCTGCGGGCAGCCCTATGCGGTTGATATTATCACGTAACAGGTCGATTCTGACCGTGTCATTTTCAACCGAGATTAACTTTTGAAGATTTGGCGTACGTTCAAGAATATGACAGGTTTTCCCGCCCGGGGCGGCACAGGCATCAAGCACCCTCTGTCCTGGGCTGGCATCAAGCAATTCTGCCGCAAGTTGTGCCCCGTAATCCTGCACAGAGACATGGCCCTGATAAAAGCCGGGAATGTCATCCACGTTTATCGCGCTGGACAAGGTAATACCTGTATTTGCAAAACTGGCAGGTGTGGCCTCGATTCCGCCCTGTTGCAGCAGATGGATGTACTCAGCGCGAGTGTGATGTTGTTGATTCACCCTCAGTTGCATCGGAGGGTGTTCGTTATTTGATAAAAGAATCTGTTCCCAGTATTCCGGCCAGGTTTCACGTAAACGGGATATCAACCATTTCGGGTGGGCATACCTGGCCGGTTCAAAATCCAGCACTTGCCGGTCTATTGTGTCGCGTTCACGTTGATAACGACGCAATACGGCATTGATAAGTTCACACGCCCAGTTCTTACCCAAGGCTCGGGCGGTTTCCACAGTTGCAGAAATCGCAGCATGATCCGGTATGCGCATGTAACCGAGTTGATATAAGCCCGAACAAAGCAGGGCAAGGATGTCTGTGTCTTTTGATTTAAGCGGTTTTTGCAGCATCAGGCCGGTGATGAATACCAGACGTGGATAACAGCGCATGACACCATAACTTAATTCACGCGCAAGACTGGCTTCCCTCGGGTCGTTTGATCGGAGCAGATGTTCCGCAAGAGCGTGATCGAGGTGTTTACGATGATTGATAACCGATTCAATCACTTTTGCGGAAATATATCTGGCGTCCATAGGGTTGGCTTTGCAGTAGGATGTTTTTACTGCAATCAGCTGCGATGTGAGGACCAGAATTGTGGATTACCGTTATAAAAATCACGGTAATCCATAACTTTTTTCCCGGGTAGCTGTAGTTTCAGAATCCTGAGTGCCTGGTCAGCCGTTGCGATATCCAGTCCGGAAGCGGAATTCCCTATGATAGTCCCAGGTACAATATTACGCGTATCTTGCTGCAGGATTTTTGCTGCCCAAATACGCACCGCGAGGCCGGCATATTGCATATAGGCAACCGGTGCGGGATTAAATGCCCGAATTTTCCGGTCAATATCGAGTACAGGTTTATTCCACTTAATCAGCGCCTCAGTTTTCTGAATCTTGTGGGCATAGCTGACACCGGCTACCGTCTGTTTAACCGGTTGCAAGTGGGAAGTATCGATCAATTCCAGCGTCTTGAGTATGCAGTCACTACCAATCTGGGCGAGACTTTCAAAGAGGGATCCTGTCGTATCGGCGGGACTAATTTGACAGGTCTGCTGATGCAAAATATCCCCGGTATCAAGACCCTCGTCCATTTGCATGATGGTGATACCGGTTTGGGTGTCGCCTGCAAGTATCGCGCGTTGTACCGGTGCTGCTCCACGCCATCGAGGCAACAGTGACGTATGTATATTAATACAACCGAAGCGCGGTCGATCAAGAACTGGGCGGGGCAGAATCATTCCGTAGGCCGCAACGAGCAGAAGGTCAATTTGTTCAAGAGATATGTCTTCTAGCAATTCGACCTTGTTTCCGGGTTGCCTTAATTGAAGACAGTGCTTCTCCGCAATTTCCTTGACCGGACTTTTCCGGGGAATCCTGCCCCGACCGGCTGGCCTGTCCTGTTGGGTGTATACAAGCGAGATAGGATGAACCTGCAATAGTTTTTCAAGTACGGTGGCTGCAAATTCAGGAGTGCCCGCAAAGGCAATTTTCATTCCGGGCGACATCACGGGGGTTATAACGCCTGCGCCTCAAGCTTTTCCTGCTTCTCAAGTTTTTTGGCGATTCTGCCGCGTTTCAAAGGGGACAGATAATCAATGAATAGTTTGCCATCCAGATGGTCAATTTCATGTTGAATACATACAGCGAGCAGGCCATCGGCTTCCTGTTCCACAAGCTTGTTGTCGAGACTCAGATACCGATAGGTGATTTTCTCCGCCCTTTCCACAGTTTCAAAAACTTCCGGGACGGATAGGCAACCTTCCTGCATTTGTTCTACCCCCGAAACGGAGATAATCTCGGGATTGATCATAACCACGGAATCATTTTTGGTCAGGCTGAGGTCGATTACGATAATCCGTTTCTGGATATTGACTTGCGTTGCTGCCAGGCCGATACCATTTTCGGCGTACATGGTCTCCAGCATGTCAGCCCCAAGCTTTTGTATATGATCATCAATACTTTCCACGCTCACAGCTTTTTTACGTAAACGTG
>CAMBTO010000035.1 GCA_945870865.1 Klebsiella pneumoniae | reverse complement strand
GGAGCCGAACACGATAACCTTGCTGGAAATTCTTGTCTTCCCTATCGATCGTGAACCGTCCAACTCTAGACTTATCCAATCTAACATCGAGGTTAGTCGGCACCTCAAATCCTACGAGATCCCCCAGGCTGCCTCGTCTTAGACGGACTTCGATGACATATTCAGCATCCAATGGAAAGTAATGACGAAATGCCAGTCCTCCGCGAGTGCCAAATGGGAGTTCATCACTCATCCGATCGGTTTGCACGAGGGAGTCTGGTACCTCGTACGTCTCGATGGCATCAGGGATATTGGCATCGCCGATTGCAAGGCGACTGATGAGTTCTGCTGCGCTCAAATAACTTTCCGTCAAGATCGGTGAAATCGAAAGCACTTCCCCAATATTGTCAAAGCCGTAGCTAGAATCATCAGGTGGAAGGAGTGAATCACCATTGACTTCCAGAGCAAGCAAGTCGCGAATCGCGTTGACGTATTCGGTGCGACTAAGTCGCCGGATGGTTGGAGTCCTACCGGGATTGGGGTTTGTTTCAGCCGCGCGATCAATCTCGTTTTCCAGGTAATTAGCAAAGGTCTCATAGGTCTCTTTGTCGGGGCGAGGCATTCCAGAAGGAGGCATCTGACCTGTACGGAGTTTGCGAATAACCTTTTCCCATATATGCGTATCTCTGCTAACCTCTGATAAATTCATCATGTCAAGCATCAAACCTGCTGTCTTTAATTTTTCGTTATGGCAGGTGACACAATAGCGGTCCAGAACCGCACGGTAGGTGGAGGGAGATTCTGGACCATCATGCTCCATAGCCTGCAAGTAGTCCGCACCGCCCAACACAATTACCACACATATGAGATATCTAACGAACATTACTCCCTCTCCAAATTCAAATCGATTTCACGCCAATATATCCCGCTAGCCTAATGGCCTATAACATCAAAATTCGTGGAGCCAAGTTGGCAACGTTCTTCCCATAATTTCTTCGAGAGCCTGTAGAGCTTGGAGCACGGGTGTATGTAGGAATACTGGTGAGATAATTGAACTGATACAGGCAAATTTTAGTAACCTTTCGTTCGACGCTCATTACATACCCCCCTTGAAAAGGTATACTTTCCAACATCAAAAACCAAAGCTTTGCTTTATTTAACTACTGAATGTACTGTAGCACCCAACGATAATACTTCAACTGTTTTCGTTAAATTGTTCCTCCTCATTGTTGAATTGCACTTAAATCTGATCCGGCATTTGCATCATCATTTAACCCACTACTTTATTACCCTTAAATAGAGGGGCTGGAGAATAGGCTCTAATATTATGGGTCAATATTCAATGCAAATTATCCCGCCAACTGAATCACTTTTGGGTGCATTTCAACATTAAAGTGGCTGAATCAGTTCCGGCCCCTGATTACGCGGATTATTTACTCGGGTACTCACTGGCCAGAAGTCATAGTCACCCTCGTACGGTCGGATAAACTTCTCTCCGCCCTGCTCCAGCCATTCGTCATAATCTTCGGGATTAATAATAACTGTTGCTCTGTGGTGAATGTGTGCAATCTGTGCAGGTGGCGGGGTTGTGATTAGTGTGACACCATCGCGCGGCCCGTCTGGCGTTTGCCAGGTGTCCCATATTCCGGCAAAGGAAAATAGCTCTACAGACTTCAGCTCGATGAAATACGGTTGCCTGGGTTTCGTTTCCTCGTTCCATTCATAGTATCCGTTTACCGGTATCAGACATCGCCGTTTCTTGAATGCTTCCTGATAAAACGGTTTTTTCTCAAGCACTTTTTCCGAGGTCGCGCAGGATGTCTCATACTTTTTATCCCTGGCCCAGGACGGCAGATAGCCCCAGTACAAATTCGTTAATTCTTTGAAGTCCGTAAACCGGACAACGGGGATATGTTGCTGCGGATGGATATTGTAGCCGGTATAAACGTCTGGCGCGGGCCCTAGATCATAATGTTCCAGGATCTTGTTTTTATCACTCCAGATTGAGAAGCGGCCGCACATATGGAAATCATACCCTCTAGATAGGGGGGCGGCCAGGCAACTGCCCGGAACTGTCAGGCATAAAACACTGTAACAGGTCATTCAGATAATTCAGCCCACTGACTGTCGGTCGGATGATACTGTCTTCCGTGACCAGCCACCCTGCGGCATGGGCCTGTGCCAGCGGTGCCTTGAGTACCTCTAATGAAAGGCCTGTGTGTCTCACAAAATTATCCTTTTCAAAACCACCGCTCAGACGCAATGCATTCATCATGAATTCCAGGATCCGATCTGACTCACCCAGTTGCCGGGTCTCGGTAATGACCGCCGGTTGACCCGCGAGAGCGATATACCGTTCGGGCAAACGATGCCGAACATAGCGGTAAATGCTGTCCGTATCGGGATCGGTCAGTTTGCCATGCGCCCCCGCTCCGATGCCGAGATAATCGCCAAACAACCAGTAGTTGAGATTGTGCCTGCATTGCTGTCCAGCTGTGGCATAGGCCGAGATTTCGTAATGTTGCAGGCCGGCAGTGGACAACAGCTGCTGGCCTGCCTGCTGGATGTCCCAGATCAGATCATCCTCCGGCACCCGTGGTGGATTTTTATAAAAGACTGTATTCGGCTCGATAGTCAGCTGATACCAGGACAGATGGCTTGCACCTGCGGCGATACCGGTGCCGAGGTCCACCAGTGCCTCAGCAAGTGTCTGGTCTGGTAGCCCATACATCAGATCAATGTTGATCCGCTCAAATCCGGCAGACCGGGCTATCCGGATAGCATCGATCGCCCGGGCAGCATCATGAATACGTCCAAGGCGGGACAGCTTGCTATCATCAAAGCTCTGGATGCCGATCGACAATCGATTGATTCCGGTTTGACGGTAGGCATGAAACCGCTCAGCCTCGAAGGTGCCCGGATTCGCTTCCAGTGTAATTTCCACATCAAGGGCAAGCCGCAGGCGTGCCCGCACAGCAGTCAATAGCTGTTGCAATGATGCTGCGCTAAACAGGCTGGGCGTACCACCACCGATAAAGATGCTGATGATCTCCCTGCCCTGCAAAGACGGTGCTGCACTGTCCAGGTCACGAACCAGCGCGTCTATGTATGCCTGTTCCGGAAAGGAGGCATTATTGGTGGCATGCGAATTAAAATCACAATAAGGGCATTTTTTGATACACCAGGGCATGTGTATATACAGCGATAACGGAGGCAGATTCCGCGATGCGCTCAACCCGCGGCAACCTTGTTGTCAGATTCGAGTTTATTTAAAAGGATTTGCAATGCCTGGCCGCGGTGACTGATCCGGTTTTTAACATCAGGCGGTAACTCGGCAGAGGTGCAACCGTAATCGGACACGAGGAAGATGGGGTCATATCCAAACCCGTTCGTTCCCCTGGGCTCATCCACTATAGTGCCTTCCCAGCTCGCACTGGCAATGAGGGGAGACGGGTCCTTTGCATGACGCAGGTAGACGATGACGCACTGGTATCGAGCCTTTGGTTGGTGGACCCCGGTGTGACGGATATTTTGCAGCAACAAGTCGAGGTTCTGTTTATCCGTCGCGGATGCACCTGCATATCTGGCGGAATAAAGTCCCGGGGCACCCTCAAGCACATCGACCTCGATCCCTGAATCATCGGCAATGGCAGGCAATCCGGAAACAGCCGCCGCCATTCTCGCCTTTAACAGGGCATTTTCAACATAGGTCAACCCGGTTTCGTCCACGGACGGAACATTAAAGCGGGACTGTGGTAACAGCTCTATACCGATCCCGGCGAGGATATCGCCCATTTCCCGCAACTTGCCCTTGTTACTACTGGCGAGTACAGCCTGTTTCACCGTGCTCATCTGTCAGCGGTTCAATGCGTCTTTCTGGAAATCGAAAAGACGGGTTATGCCTGACTTTGCCAGCGTCAACATACTGTTCAGCTCATCCTGGCTGAAAGGATGCCCCTCAGCCGTACCCTGGATCTCAATAAACTGGCCGGCATCATTCATGACCACATTCATATCGGTCTCGGCATCGACGTCTTCATGGTAATCCAGATCGAGCACCGGCTGGCCCTTGCAGATACCGACGGAAACGGACGCAATCATGCCACGCAACGGGTCCGTTTTGATCATCTTTTCTCGCTGCGCATAGCGCAAGGCCTCCACCAGTGCAACATAACCCCCGGTAATTGAGGCGGTACGGGTACCGCCATCGGCCTGGATCACATCACAATCGATAGTAATGGTATGTTCGCCCAGTTCACGGGTATCGACCACTGCACGCAAGGACCGCCCTATCAGGCGCTGGATTTCCATCGTCCTGCCACCCTGCTTGCTCGTGGCCTCCCGGCGCATACGCTGGTTCGTGGACCGGGGCAACATACCGTATTCAGCCGTTATCCAGCCCTTTCCCTTGCCCTTCAGAAACGAAGGTACAGAAGACTCAATGGTCGCCGTACAAATGACCCGGGTCCGGCCAAATTCAATCAGTACCGAACCTTCAGCATGGCAGGTGAATTCACGGGTAATCCTGATTTCACGCAGTTCATCGGGTTTTCTTCCACTGGGTCGCATCGAATATTCTCCTGTTAAACAGGTTTCATTATACCTTTAATACCCTATAATCCGACATCTCATAATCCATATAGAACGAATACAATGCTGGCAAGTATGACGGCGTTTGCGCGGGTTGAAACAACAGACCACCGCGGCAGTGCCATCCTGGAAATCCGGACGGTAAACCACCGTTATTTGGACATGTCGCTCAGATTGCCCGATGAGTTACGCGCACTCGAGTCGATGTTCCGCACCGACATACAAGATCGGCTGAAACGCGGCAAGGTCGACTGCACGCTGCGTATCGAAAACACTGGCTCGACCGTGGGTGAACTGCCGGTCAACACCGAGCTTGCAGCACGACTGATACAGGCCGCCCAGGCATTACCCCTTAGCAATCCGCAGGCAATCAATCCGATCGACATCCTGCGCTGGCCGGGTGTAATCAACCGTGAGACGGTCGATATAGATGAAATGGGCAAGGTTATCCGGGCGCTGCTGAAACAGGCGCTGGATACACTGATTGAAACACGGGTCCGCGAAGGTTCGAAAATCCGTGAGATGATCCTGGATCGCTGTAATAATATCGATACCCAGCTCGGTTTCATCCGCGTCAGATTGCCAGAAATTACCGCCGGAATTCGTCTACGCTATGAAGAAAGACTAAAGCAAATACTGGCCGAGACAGACAACAACCGGCTGGAACAGGAACTGTTATTACTCGCACAGAAAATGGACGTGGCCGAGGAAATGGACCGACTGAAGACACACGTGGCCGAGGTCAGACGGGTCCTTGACCAGAATGAACCGGTCGGTCGCCGTCTCGATTTTCTGATGCAGGAGATGAATCGTGAAGCGAACACGCTGTCATCCAAATCAGTCCATACAGATACGACCGGCGCATCGGTTGAGCTGAAAGTTCTGATTGAACAGATGCGCGAACAAATCCAGAATATAGAATAAAACCTTACCAGCAAAAACCATGACCAGAAAATCCGGCAACCTGTTTGTAATTTCTGCACCTTCCGGTGCCGGCAAGACATCGCTAGTACATTCGTTGATCGAAATGGTTCCGATGTTATATGTCTCTATCTCGCATACAACCCGATCGCGACGCCCTTATGAAAAGGACGGGATAGACTACCACTTTGTCGACCAGGACCAGTTTTTGGTACTGGCAGCGGATGGCGAGTTCCTCGAACACGCGAAGGTATTCGACAATTATTATGGTACCTCGCGGATCTGGGTTGAAAAGCAGATGTCCGAGGGCAAGGATATCATCCTTGAAATTGACTGGCAGGGGGCACTGCAGGTTCGAAAACAGATAGAAAACACCGTCAATATATTCATCCTGCCACCTTCCTATCATACGCTGAATTCCCGGCTAATCGGGCGGGGAGACACCCCTGAAAATGTGGTCCGGCGTATGGAAGGTGCCAGAAACGAGATTGCCCATTATCGCGACTACGATTTTCTGGTCATAAATGATGATTTTGACACGGCCTTGCGCGAGCTGAACACGATCATCCGTGCCATGAAGCACGGTTATCGCCAGCAACGGCATTATTATGACCACTTTGTGAAGCAGTTGTTGAACGACGACGGAAATTGAGTAAAATACCCACCCTGCTATCAACTACCGAGGATTGAATAATGGCCAGATTGACCGTCGAAGATTGCATGAATAACGTGAGCAATCGTTATGATCTGGTTGTACTTGCCAGCAAACGCGCCCGTCAGCTTGCAATGGGTGCAGATCCACTGGTCCCGGAAGATGGTGACAAACCAACCGTGATCGCACTGCGCGAGATAGCCAACGGTCTGGTAACCGATGAAAATGTCGATAAACTGAGACCGGGCGCCGCACGCGAAGAGGTTGATCTCGGGTTCCTCAGCCAGTCCTGATATTTTGCTGCCGTAACAACGGCAGTTACCTTACGGAATTTCCACCTTCAGCCGGGTGGCAGCGCGGGTAAATCATAACTGCAGCCAGTCGGTTGCTGGGTTACAATTGACCCATGTTTACTGTCAGTGATCTTGAAAAACTTACCCGTACCTACCTGCCACCAAACGAGGTGGCAATTATACTTCGTGCCTATGAATTCGGTTCAAAGGCACATGAAGGCCAGCACCGCAAAAGCGGTGAACCCTATATCCACCACCCACTCGAAGTCGCCCGCATCCTGGCTGAGATGCACATGGACTATCAGACGCTGTCTGCTGCCATCCTGCATGATGTCATTGAAGACACCCGGACGGCCAAGGCCGAACTCAGCACGCTGTTTGGGAAGGATGTCGCTGAACTTGTCGATGGTGTCAGCAAGCTGACCCAGGTTGAGTTTGACAGCCGCGCCGAGGCGCAGGCGCAGAATTTCCGCAAAATGTTGATGGCGATGAGTAATGATATACGCGTCATCCTCGTGAAACTGGCTGATCGCCTGCACAACATGCGCACACTGGGTTCGCTGCCCCCGCAAAAGCGCCGACGTATCGCCCGCGAAACACTGGAAATCTATGCGCCAATCGCGCAACGCCTGGGTATCAATAACATCCGTCTGGAACTGGAAGATCTCGGCTTCATGACACTCTACCCGATGCGCCACCGGATCCTGGAGCAACAGGTGGTCAAGGCACGCGGTAACCGCAAGGAATTGATCAACAAGATCCGCAATGCATTAAAACGCCGCTTGCGTCAGGAAAAGGTGCCTGCCCATATCCTGGGCCGTGAAAAACACCTGTACGGCATTTATCAGAAAATGTGGAAAAACCGGCTGTCCTTTAACGAAGTCTACGATGTCTATGCCTTCCGCCTGATCGTCGACAGTGTCGAGACCTGCTACCGCGTGCTCGGCATCATACATAATCTGTACAAGCCCGTGCCCGGCCGGTTCAAGGACTATATAGCCATACCGAAGGCCAATGGCTATCAGTCATTACATACGGTGCTGTTTGGCACGTTTGGTGTACCGATTGAGGTCCAGATGCGTACCAAGGAAATGAATGATGTGGCAGAGGCCGGCATTGCGGCGCACTGGTTGTACAAATCAGGCAGTTCGAATGAACACCGCACCGCGCAGAAACGTGCACGCGAATGGTTGAAAAATATCATTGATATGCAGACCACCGCCGGTAACTCGCAGGAGTTTCTGGAGAACGTCAAGGTCGACCTGTTCCCTGACTCTGTGTATATCTTTACACCTAAGGGCAGGATCATCGAATTGCCCCGGGGTACTTCCGCCGTGGATTTTGCCTACGCTATCCATACCGACGTCGGCAACCGCTGTGTGGGCGCACGCATCGATCGCCGACTTGCACCACTCGGGACGCTGCTGACCAGCGGACAAACTGTCGAGATTATCAATGCACCGGGTGCCCGCCCTGACCCTGCCTGGTTAAACTTTGCCGTCACCGCGAAGGCACGTGCAAATATACGGCACTACCTGAAAAACCTGAAAACCAGCGAGGCCATCTCGCTGGGCAAACGTCTGCTCGTACGTGAACTGAAATTACTGGCTGTCAATTACGAGGACATTGACTCGGCACGCTTGCAGAAGATTCTCACCGAATATCATCTCGAAAATGAACAGGCCCTATTTCAGGAGACAGGCCTCGGAAACAGGATAGCGCGCTTGATTGCACGCCAGTTGATAGAGGTACAGGATACCAAAGACAAGAAGGTCCGCACCGACAGAAAGAAAAGTCACCCTCTGATTATCCGTGGTACCGAGGGCATGGTCGTCAACTTTCCCAAATGCTGTCTGCCCATACCGGGAGACAAGATACTGGGCTTTGTGTCGACAGGCCGCGGTATCGTTGTGCATCACCAGTCCTGCCCGAACGTCACTGAATTCCGCAATCACCCGGAGAAATGGATTAACGTGCAATGGGAGTCTGGCATTGAAAACAGCTTCCAGACCAATATCCTGATTGAGGTAACCAACCAGCGCGGTGTGCTCGCGAAACTTGCCTCGGCCATCTCCATGGAAGAGGCGAATATCATCCATGTCGAAATGAAAGATCGCGATGACCGCTATACCTCGCTGAAGTTTGTCATAGAGGTCAGGGACAGGATCCACCTTGCCAGAATCATGCGCCGGGTGCGTAATATCAACAACGTCGCCAGAATATCTCGACGCTGATTATTTCTTCAATACTCGCACAGGGAATACCATGCCACGCAAGGTAATTACAACTGACAACGCCCCGCAGGCGATAGGCACGTACTCACAGGCCATCCGTTTTGGCAATACCGTCTACCTGTCCGGACAAATACCACTGGATCCGCTGAGTGGACAGGTCGTCAGCGATCAGATTGAGCAGCAGGTTCGCCAGGTCTTCAGCAACTTGTCCGCCGTTGCCACAGCTGCTGGCGGAACGCTGGCTGATATCGTCAAGCTGAACGTCTATCTGACCGATCTGGCCAATTTTCCTGTCGTTAATAGTGTGACGGCTGAACTGTTCAAGCCACCTTACCCCGCACGGGCCGCCATTGGTATCTCCAGCTTGCCGCGAGGCGTCGGCGTGGAAATCGATGGCATTCTCTGTCTTGAAGACTGAATCGTAAAATCAGCCGATGCCGGCAGTCCCGTCGTTAATCTCCCCGGTCACCACGCTCGCCGGAGTTGGTCCCGGACTGAAAGGCCGCCTGCAAAACCTGGGTGTGAGCACGGTACTGGATGTCCTGCTGCACCTGCCGTTTCGTTATGTCGATCGGACCCGTCTGGTGTCCATAAACAGTCTGCTTCCCGGTCAGGAGGTGTGTATCGAGGGCCGGGTTGAACAAACACAGATCCGGTTTGGCGGTAAACGCTCTTTAATCTGTGTGTTGAATGACGGGACCGGGATCGTCGCATTACGTTTTTTCCACTTCAGCCAGTCACAACGTACCGCCCTGAAAGAAGGGACACGGATACGTTGCTGGGGCCAGATCCGTGCCGGCAAACACGCACCCGAGATGATCCATCCGGAGTACCAGTACCTTAATGAACATGAAAACAGTGAACTGGAACAGACACTGACACCGGTATATCCCGCCACCGAAGGTCTGGCCCAGACCCGGTTACGCAAGCTGGCAAAACAGGCGCTGGCCGTACTTGAAACTAATCCGGGTGTATTGGAGGAACTGCTGCCCAAGTCGGTCAGCGCCAAAAGCCGGTTTCCGCTGCTGGCCGAATCGCTGCGCTATCTGCATAATCCGCCAGCGGATGCCGATCTGGAGCAACTGCGTTCCGGTATGCATCCCGCGCAGCAGCGACTGGCCTTTGAAGAACTGCTGGCACACCAGATCAGCCTGCGCCTGTTGCGCCAGCAGATCCGGCAGGCAAACACATTTGAATTAAAACAGGAAGATAATCGCCTCACCTCCCGCTTCCTCAAAAACCTGCCGTTTAAACTGACCGGGGCACAGAAAAGGGTACTGGCTGAAATCAACCAGGATCTGGATCGTAACGTACCGATGCTCAGGCTGGTCCAGGGTGACGTCGGCTCGGGCAAAACTGTTGTGGCGGCCCTGAGTGCCATACGCGTTATTAATGCGGGTTACCAGGTCGCGTTAATGGCACCGACCGAATTACTGGCAGATCAGCATTATTTCAACTTGCACCAGTGGCTGGACAAGCTCGGTATCCCGGTCATCCTCTTGACCGGGAAGTTAAAACCGGCAGCACGCCGTCAGGTAAACGAACAGGTCCTGTCCGGACAGGCCCTGCTGGTCGTAGGTACCCATGCCTTGTTCCAGGAAGCCACCGGTTTTGGCCGACTGGGTCTGGTCATCATTGATGAACAACACCGCTTTGGTGTACACCAGCGTCTCTCCCTGCTGGAAAAGGGTAAGGAGGGTGACAGGAGGCCACACCAGCTGGTCATGACCGCCACCCCGATACCGCGGACACTGGCCATGTCCTTGTTTGCAGAACTGGATGTGTCAGTCATCGACGAGTTACCGCCGGGCAGACAACTTATCAATACTGTCGTCCTGTCCAACAACAAGCGTGACGAGATCACCGAACGGATTACCGGGGTCTGCAATGAGGGACACCAGGTCTACTGGGTATGCCCGCTTATTGAGGAGTCGGATGCCTTACAATGCCAGGCGGCAGTGAAGACATTTGAGTATCTCTCGGAAATGCTTCCGCATCTGACCATCGGCCTGATCCATGGCCGCCTGCGCAGCCAGGAAAAGGAAGCCGTAATGCAATCATTCAAGCAAGGTGCGACGAATCTGCTGGTCGCAACGACTGTCATTGAGGTCGGCGTGGATGTACCGAATGCTAATCTGATGGTAATTGAAAATCCCGAACGGATGGGCCTTGCACAATTACATCAGCTCCGGGGCCGCGTCGGACGCGGCAAAGCCAAAAGTGTTTGTGTGCTGCTATATCAGTCTCCTTTAACTGACCTCGCCCAGGCCAGACTGGAAGTCATGCGTAATCATACTGACGGATTTATCATCGCCGAAAAGGATCTCGAACTGCGTGGCCCCGGTGATATGCTGGGCACACGTCAAACCGGCTTGCCGCAGATGCGGATCGCCAGCCTGATCCGGGACGCACGTTTGTTACCGACGGTACGCAGGATTGCCGATCAGATGATATCTGAAAATCCCGTACAGGCTGATAAATTGATGCAAAGATGGTTATCAACCCGGACGGGTTACGGAAACGTATAATGGAAACGCACGTTGCTACACTTATAAAAAATGCACGGGACTGGCTGGTCAGACTCCAGACCAGAATGCGACCCTGTGCGAATGAAATAATTATCCAGTTGAAGATACAATCGACCGAATCGGGTGAACGCCTGCACCGCTGGTTACAGCTTAACTGGCCACCGTTCAGACAGGGTGTGCTGACAAAGGCACGTCAGGTATATGCCGTCATGCTGCAGGCGGCCCGCCAGAGCCTGATGCTGACCGCCCGTTTTTTGTTACAGGCCAGGGTGGTATTGATAAACATCGCCCGACATGGCCATCTGCAGCAATGGCTACAGCACAACTGGCCACCCATCAGGGACAGACTACTGCTGTATATCAACCTGACGCGACTGGATAAACCGGTTGGCATTTTGTTGTTGTTATGGCCCACCCTGTGGGCAGTCTGGATTGCAGCAGAGGGTTTACCCACCTTGCACCTGCTGGCGGTATTTACCCTTGGGGTGGTGCTGACCCGCTCTGCGGGATGTGTATTTAACGATATGGCCGACCGCACGTTTGACAGTCAGGTCAGACGTACGGCAAAACGCCCACTGGCCTCCGGACGTATCGGTAGCCGCGAGGCCTTGTTGGTCGCCTGTGTACTGCTGCTGATCGCGTTTATGCTGGTATTGACGACAAATCGCTATACGGTACTACTTTCGTTTGTTGCCATCCCGCTGGCTGTCATCTATCCGCTGATGAAACGATATACCTATGTACCCCAGTTTTTTCTCGGGCTTGCGTTCAGCTGGGGGATCCCAATGGCCTTTGCCGCACAAACCGGTCAGATTCCCGATATCGCCTGGTTACTGTTCATGGCCAATATCCTCTGGAGTGTCGTGTATGACACTATTTATGCGATGGTAGACCGTGAAGACGATATGAAAGCGGGCATCAAATCAACAGCGATATTATTTGACGATGCTGATCGGACAATCATCGGGATACTGCAGTGGATGTTCCTTACAGTGATGATCATTACAGGCATACAAATAGAAGCAAAAATGCTTTATTATGTGTCGCTGGGACCTGCGGCAGCACTGATGGTATATCACCAATATCTGATCAGGCACAGATTACCGGAAGATTGTTTCAGGGCCTTTCTGAATAACCACTGGGTAGGGTTGATTATATTTTTAGGGATATGTTTGAACTATTTATGACGACTACCGGAAAACCGCTACTGTTTCTGTTATTGATGGTGTTACTGTCGCCATCAACAATCACCGCACAGGAAAACACTGTTCCGGTAGGCTCTGCTGCTCCTGCTGATATCACAACAACTGACAAGACCGACGAACTTGCACTGGCTCAGCCTGCGGAGGTTATAGTCGACTCTGGCACAGATGCAGTGAAAAATGAATGTCGCCATATAGATGACAAACTCGGCAGTGTCAGTTTCGAAGATTGTGTCAATCTGGATCTTGAATCAAGCAGTGGCCCGTACCTGAAACAGGTGTAGGTGACGATAGTTGTATCTGCCTCGGTCATATTAATTTCGGGTATATCTGTCACCCGCTCACCCGGCACCAGCAGACCAGGTTCCGTTGATTCAGTCATTGCAACGTCATCCCTGCCGGTATCTATCGTCCTCGGTTCGGGAGGATCTGACAACTCTTCCAGCAGCTTCAGCTGTTGGGCCGAGGCCGGCACCGGCAACACTGAAGCGGTTTGCCGATGACGTATGCCTGTCTCACGATCCAGTTCCCAGCCAAAATAAATAACATTAGTCACCAGCAGTAATATGAATATCCATCTCATCTCAGCTGTTTCCAACCAGACGAATGCCTTCCATCACCAGCATCGGCTCATGCTGAAACTCGATATCCAGCAATGGAATGATGGCTTCTGCACCGCCGCCGGTAATCAGACATCGATATTGAGAGGATGTTGTGGTATTGACTGACTGCATGATGTATCCGATAAATGCGGTGATGGCACATGTCGTCCCGTTATAAACACACTCATCTGTGGTGCGCCCTGGCTGACCGGTAAACCGGTATTCGCCGGCAAGGGTAATCTGTCCGGTACGCTGCATCAGCGCTTGCTGCATCATGTAAATGCCTGGAATAATATAACCACCGAGATGGGCACCGTCTGCGGTGACCAGATCGGCGGTCACGGCACTGCCGCAATCTATCACGCACACGTAGTCCCGGTATTTATTCCAGCCAGCTATCAACGCCAGCCAACGATCCACACCCAGCCGGGACGGATCATCGTAGGAATTGGTAACACCACAAATCGAGCGCGAGGAAAACAGAAATTCCGCTGCAAGTGACCAGAGTTGCTGGCACTGATCGGTCAGGATTTCGGCCGCGGCAGACCCGGCAACATTAGCGATAAGTACCCGGGCCGGCCGCTGTATACCTGAGGCATATTCACGAAACAGGGCTGCCAGTGTTTCCGGTGTGTAGTAATAGGCCACCACTCTGTCGGGATACCCATCATCGGTGACCAGACGGATACGACTGTTACCGGTGTCAATATAGAGGTTCATCCAGTCATTCTCAGTGATAAATCTCCGCTGCTGAACCGGGTCAGGTTGCCATTAACTGACATGATCAGAAATCCGTTATCATCAATATCAATCACCTTGCCGCTAATGCTGCCGGTAGACTGCAACAATACGGCATTGTTGCCGCAGGTAATATCGAGTGAACGCCATTTGTCGATGTAACTGCAAAAACCCTGCTCTTCATAACTGTTCAGCAGGGTAAACAGGCGGTTGATAATACAGGCTGCCAGATGATTACGTGATAGCCGCTCTCCACACACATGTGAAAGATCGGTTACCTTCTGCTGTATATGTGCGGCAAGACCTGCCGGCATCGCGACATTGATGCCGATTCCAATGATGACATCAACAGCCCCGGCAAGTTGTCCACGAGACTCTATGAGGATACCGCCGAGCTTGGCAGAATCATGTACAAGGTCATTCGGCCATTTCAACCCCACCCCGTCTGCACCGCAATCAGAAAGTGCCTCTGCCAGCACAACACCAGTTGCAAGTGAAAGTGCTGAAAGGCTCGCCGGCACGCTGTCGAAATGCCAACCTATCGAAAGATAAAGTCCTGCTCCCGGGGCCCCCAGCCACACGTTGTTACCACGACCGCGACCTTCTGTCTGGTATTCGGCAAATACCACATGTGCATGAATAGGACGCCGCACGGATTGTTCGCGTAACAGCAGATTGGTCGAGGCGATCTGATAAAATACCGAGAGTTCTTTCAGCGAGTTTGCGACAGGTACGGTCAGTCCGGAACGGATGGCATCGGTATCCAGCATATCCACCGGCGCTGCAAGCCGATACCCCTTGCCCCTGACTGCAAGCAGTTCTGCACCCTTGTCCCGCAGGCTGTCGAGGTGTTTCCAGACGGCGGCACGGCTGACGCCCATACTGTCAGCAAGCTCCTGTCCGGAATGAAACCGGCCGTCTGCCAGGATCTGGAACAGGCCGGATTCGCTGATTTTCATCCAGCCACACCCGCAGACTGCACTCTGCTACCGGTGCTTGTAGTCAACACCGGTGACGTCAAAGATATCATCTGATGAGCTGTTCACAGAGGGACGCAGGATGGCGTCATCTTCTTCAATACCGGTAAATTTTTCCGGCATCAGTGTTTCATCATCGCGTGGGGGATCCGCTGCCTTGACCGACGCCGGCTTGGTGACCACGTTGACGTCGTGATCAGGCATCAGTATGACCTCATCACTTTCCGGGATCAGTTCATCACCGGCGGGATTAAAGCCCGGCATCAGCGTCTCGTCCAGTTTCGCCACAAACCCGGTAACTGCCCCAGCCAGTTGAGACTGTGGGTCATTCGTTTTCATGCTGCTTGAGTTATCAAGTATCAGGACAATATCGCTGCCCTCCGCCGGTATTTCCATTGCCTCTTGATCGGTCACATCAACAACAGCGGTGGTATCCGATAATATGGCCGGTTCTGGTACGACCAGATTCGGCATCGACACTGCCGGGTCTAGCGCTGGTATCGCTGCCTCGTCCTGTGCATACAGGGGAGCGACCATGATGACGGTAACAAGAAACAGGCTGGCGGTGATTCGTATGACTGACATCATTTTATTATACCTGTAATGTAAGAGTCGTCTAACAATCATATCGTAATGATCTCCCCATCAGGTTTACCGGGAAAGGTTGGTGGCAAACGGACGTCCCGGGATGCTGCACCATTCACTCCATGAACCGGCATATAACCTAGGCATGTCCAGCCCGGCATAACACGCTGCCAGCAGATTATGACAGGCAGTCACACCGGAACCACAATAAAACACCGCATCAGCCGGTGCGGTCCCGGCCAAGACTGACAACAGTTTTTCTCGCAACTCAGCGGCTGACCTGAACTTCCCTGCCTCATTAATATTCTGTTTCCAGGAATAATTGACTGCTCCCGGTATATGGCCGGCCACCGGGTCTATCGGTTCTGTTATACCACGATAGCGATCCGGCTCCCTTGAATCGACCAATAAGGTATCCAGAGGAAAGTCTGACAACTGCACCCGCCGATCCGGATTTGGTGCACCCTGAAACGCACGTGGCACATTGTGGTTTATCTGCTGTTCGGTCGGATACGCATTGCCCAGCCATGCCTGCCAGCCACCATTGAGTACAGCAACAGAACCATGCCCCCGGTATTGCAGCATCCACCACATGCGGGCCGCAAATGCACCAAAGGAGGTATCGTAGATTACAACCTGAGTGTCCGGCCCGATACCACAAGCGGAAAACAGGCGGTCCATGTCGTAGTCTGTGGGCAGTGGATGTCTTCCACCCCCGGCTGTATTACTACTGAGGTCGCGGGAAATATCGACAAAGATTGCACCCGGGAGATGACCCTCTGCATAGGCACGTTTGCCAGCATCCGGATCATTCAGGTCATAACGGGTATCTACGATCACACAGTTGGCTGTCCACGCCAGTTTGTGTAATTGCTCGCAGTTGATAATTGAGTCGTACATGGAACAATAGTATAACGGGCATAAAAATAGAGAAAGACCTGAATGCCCGTTGCGAACGCACCAGATACCGGATGCCCGGCTTGTATGAATCTGCTTCGCATCCTGTTGATACCCTGTCTTCTGCTGATCAGCGCATGTAGTTCAGTCGGATATTATGCACAGTCCGTATCCGGCCAGATGGCCCTGGTATGGCTGCAAAAACCGGTCGCTACGATAATAAAGGATCAGACTACCGAACCCCGACTGCGGCAACAACTGGTTGAAATCAGGCAGATACTCTACTATGCCCATACCGTTCTTGGGCTTCCAGATAATGGCAGTTACCGAAAGTATGCGGACCTGAATCGTGAATTCGTAGTGTGGAATGTCTTCGCTGCACCTGCGTTTTCACTCGAACCAAAACAATGGTGTTACCTAGTCATTGGCTGCACCAACTACCGTGGCTATTTCCGCAAACAGTCTGCACTCGATTATGCACAAACACTGCAGCAGTCAGGATGGGAGGTCTCCGTCAATGGCGTGATTGCCTATTCAACCCTGGGGTGGTTTGATGACCCCTTGCTGAATACGATGCTCCACCGGCAAACGTGGAAAATCGCACGTCTGTTATTCCATGAATTGTCGCATCAACAGATCTATTTCGCAGATGACACCGATTTTAATGAGGCCTACGCTGAAGCAGTCGCACTTATCGGTCTGGAAAGGTGGCTGCAGACACAGACCTCTGATGTTGTCAGCCGCGTCGAAATTGCACTCGATCATGAGGGGCAGTTCTATACTCTGATGCTGACCGCATATGACAGTTTTGCACAGCTGTACCGTTCCGGAAAATCGGAGCAACAGATGCTTGTGGAAAAGGCCGGTCTGCACAGGCAACTCCGCGAAGATTACCAGCGCCTGAAACAACGCTGGGGTGGTGACAACCGCTACGATCAATGGGTTGACACCCGTATCAACAACGCTGCCTTGTCCGTCCTGGCCACCTATCGCGAACTGGTCCCGGCGTTTCGCGCCCAGTATCAACAAAGGGGTGCCCGTCTGCCGGAGTTCATGGATTGGGTAAGGCAATTGTCTGAATGTAGTGTGGATGCTCGACGGCGCGCATTACTGAATCCGCAGCAAATGGTTGCTTGTTGACGCTGACATAAGAACATTGCCGTTTATCCACCTGCGTTTTGTGACGCAGTCGACAGTTTAAATGCATCAACAGTACCCTTCCATGAAAGACTAATCCAGCGTGGCTTTCATCTATTTCATAAAATGTATTCAGGCCGCTGAAAATCTGGCGCAATCAGCAAATATACGTATAAGGAAAATCCTGTGGGGTTTCTCAGACTCACTCAAACAATCGTTTCCAAATACGCATTAATTGTGGTTTTTTTCAGGATATTGGAAATCCTGAGTGTAATCGGTGGCAAATATAGCTACTTTCCCCTGACCCAACTAACGATCTGGATCCTTCGCAGATTAAATGCTGAATAAATTTTTTACAAAACCGGTAGAACTGAAGATAGGCGATCAGAATTACAAGTTCTGCTCAGTGGCTGATTTCGAATTCAGCCTTCCCGGAAGGACGTACGTCCCGTCCAGAAAGATTACCGACATGGTCCAGTTTTCGACTGACCAGTTGAGGAAAGAAGCCAAAACTATCAAGGATATCGAAAAACGTGACAACAAAACCATCCAGATTACCGACATGTCCCCCCACGGCAGCCATATCCTGAAACGCTATCTGGGTAGCCATACTGGCTTCTAGACATTCACCTTACCTTATCGATTCACATATAACTGTAAAATCAGTTATTATTAATTCCTGTTTGTATTATCTGCTAGAATCGCGCACCGTTTACACACCGGCATAGCGATTCTATAGCGCCGGAAATTCACTATAAGGTTGCAGGCATGGGCAATACCAATTTTGATGCAGCAGGGCTGGCCGCTGAATTCGACCACAAGGATCCGTCCGATATTCTGAAGCTGGCTTTCGCCAGTTTTGACAATATCGCCATCTCTTTCAGTGGTGGGGAAGATGTCGTATTGATCGACATGGCTGTCAGGATCCGACCGGATATACAGGTTTTCTCTCTCGACACCGGCCGCCTGCACCCTGAAACTTACCGGTTCTTCGAACAGGTCAGGGACCGATATAAAATCAGTATTGATGTCCGCTTCCCCGATGCTGAATCCGTTCAGAAACTGACGGCCACAAAAGGGCTGTTCAGTTTCTACCAGGATGGACACAAGGAATGTTGTGGTATCCGCAAGGTATTACCACTCCGCCGGAAACTGCTGACACTGGACGGCTGGATTACCGGACAACGCAAGGACCAGAGTCCCCGAACACGTGCCGCAGTCCCTGTCATCGAACGCGATGCTGCCTTCTCGACCGCAGAACGTACCCTGTACAAGTTTAATCCGCTGTCCAACTGGACCTCGGCCCAGGTCTGGGACTATATCCGCACACACGATGTCCCGTTTAATGAACTGCACAACAGAGGGTTCATCAGCATCGGTTGCGAACCCTGCACACGGGCGGTGTTGCCGAACCAGCATGAACGTGCCGGACGCTGGTGGTGGGAGGAAGAGACCAAAAAGGAATGTGGTCTGCACGTTGCCAATCCGCCAGCAACGACAGGAAAATAGACGCATCATGTATATCACGATGGTAAAAAAGATCCTGGCCGACGGCAGCCCTTGCCGCAAGTGCCAGCAGGTCGTGGACAGACTGACCGAGGCCGCATTGCTCGACAAGATAGATAACGTCGTCATTGCTGATGAGCGCGATGCCGGTAGTGAGGGTATGTTGCTGGCGGCAAAACATCAGGTCAGTCAGGCCCCGTTTTTTATCGTCCGTGACGACCAGGATATAGAAACGGTCTACACAGTCTACTTCCGTTTCGTCAAAGACGTGTTTAACCGCACCGCCTCAGAGTCCGAGGCGGCAGCAGACATCATTGATAGTAGCCCGGATCTGGATTACATCTGAACCATAAATTGCCTGGATGCCTGGTTGGCTTCAAACCGTTATGGCTGTGAAAGACCGTGTGCCGCATGGATGCGGCACCCGAGCCTACATGGATGTATTTACGGCGTGTCTTGAACAGCCATAACGGTCTGGAGGCAGCCAGACGGCTATAGCAAGAAAAATCAGGCTCACAAAACAGATCTGTAAACAGCCAGTTAGTGCACAGGCAACCGGACACCTTCAAACATTTTTTCTATCTGATCACTGTCTGACAGCGCCGCCGCCTGATCGACGAGATCGCGTTTCAGATGCGGTGCAAACAGCTGGATAAAATCATACATATATCCCCGCAGGAACGTGCCCCGGCGAAAACCAATCTTGGTGGTGCTGGGCTCAAATAGATGACTGCAATCCTTCGCTATCAGGCCGGTGTCAGTCTCCGGTTCATAGGCCATGCTCGCAATGATACCCACCCCCAGACCCAGTCTGACATAGGTCTTGATTACATCGGCATCGCTGGCAGTAAACACCACCTGCGGTTCAAGTCCCGCCGCATCAAATGCCTTGTCCAGCTGTGAACGCCCGGTAAAGCCGAAAACATAGGTGACCAGCGGATATTCCGCTATCTGACCCAGTGTCAGTTTTATCACCTTTGCCAACGGGTGGGCTTTCGGGACGATTACACTTCGATTCCAGCGGTAACACGGCATCATCACCAGGTTATGGAACAGCTCCAGTGCCTCGGTGGCAATCGCAAAATCGACTGTCCCGTTTGCAGCGAGTTCGGAGATCTGTACCGGTGTACCCTGATGCATATTCAGCGTGACCGCCGGATATTTTTCAATAAAAGCAGAGATGATCGGCGGCAAGGCATAACGCGCCTGGGTATGCGTTGTGGCAATGGACAAGCTGCCCTTGTTACCGTCGGCATATTGCTGGGCTATCTGTTTGATGTTCTTGACCTTGTCGAGCACTTCAGCGGCCACGCCAACAATGGCCTTGCCAGCGGGAGTCAGCTCGGTAAGGTGTTTACCGCTGCGGCGGAATATCTGTACGCCCAACTCGTCCTCCAGCATGCGTATCTGCTTGCTGATCCCCGGTTGCGATGTGAACAGGCTCTCTGCGGTCGCCGACACATTCAGGTCGTGCCTCGCCACCTCCCAGATATATTTCAGTTGTTGCAGTTTCATCGCTTTAGCACATAGATAGTTTAATTATCAAAGCCACGCAGTTTAATTACTTTTAAGTATAGGAAATTCTGCTGAAAGTACAAGCGACTAAATACAGTGTCCGGGGGGGATCAGGGTGGATACGCTAACAATGGAAACCGGACACCCGGTCAAGTTACCGGATGTCCGGCTGGACAGGGTTTAATATCAGTGTGGTGAGTGACGATGGCTATCGATTAATGCCGCCATCCTGTCTTTCAGTAACAGCTTTTTCTTCTTCAGGGTTTCGAGTGAGAACTCATCAATCGACACTGCACGGTGGTTCGCATTGTCGACCTTGCGATTCAGCTGATCATGTTTGTTATACATTCGTCTGAAATCATCATTTTCCTTCAACAGATTATCGACAATCTCTTTTTCAAATTCAAACATACAGGGCTACCTCCATTCTTGAATAAAAAAAATAAAACGATTCTGGTTGCATGATGTAACTTGCTGCAGAAGCTGATGGATGTAAGGAACGCTGTGGACGACCGGATCCGGTGTGTCCTGATATTTTACTGCTGCTACCAGTTTCAGATTTCAGTTTTTTATACCTCCTGATTAAACCCTAGACCAGAATATTCTGATGTGCAAGTCTGATCTTCTGCTGCTGCAAAAACACTACATCAGTGGAAACGTGACAACAGATAAGGCGCCAGATCGAGGGCCGTCGCATTACCGCAAATCAGGTCGGTGATCAGCTGTGCAGACCCGGCCGCCATGGTCCAGCCCAGGTGACCGTGACCGGTGTTTAGCAACAGATTATCGTCCCGCGTGCACTTTGATCATACTGAATACCCAGTTGCTCACGGGTCTCGCGTAATACCTGAAGGCTATAAAGGCCCAATACTGCGTTTTTCAGATGGTTACGTCTGAAACGATACACACTGGAATGACGCAGGAAGGCTGGCGCTCGACCACCAGCACCTCATAACCGGCCCTGACCAGAAAGCAGGCCGTTGTGATTCCGGGTAACCCTGCGCCAATTACGGCAATACGCATAATACTGTTTCTGCCCGTCTCACATGACTGTCCGGTTCTGCATAGCCCGGTCACTGTCGGTAACTAATTCGTATATTCGCGTTAACTATATTAACATGTGGCAACTGCTTAACCTGGTTTTTTGCCAAAATTTTATGCTTGATACACTTGATAAACTGTTGGCACTGCTGGATCTGGAAACGCTCGGTCCCGGCCAGTATCAGGGTAACAGCTTCGATATCGGGACCGGTCGTGTCTACGGTGGCCAGGTGTTGGGACAAGCATTAAAGGCAGCGCAGATGACTGTCAGTGGCGGGAAATCGATACACTCATTACATGCCTACTTCCTGCGTGAAGGCAACTTCAATCTACCTATCGAATACCGCGTTGATATTACCCGCAATGGAAAAAGTTTTTCCACCCGCACCGTCACCGCCCTGCAACGCGACAATCCGATATTCATCACCATCACTTCATTCCAGATTTCCGAAACAGGACTCGATTACCAGCAACCGATGCCGGACGTCCCCACCCCGGATACGCTGCCTGACCTGCGTGCGCTGGCCGCCTCCGGTGCCAGTGGTCCACCAGACCGGTTCGAAAGCCTGCTCAGGCTGACGACACCGTTTGATATCAAACCGATCAGCAATCGTTATTCGGGGAGTGTCCCGGATAACAAGGTCCCACTCCTGGACGCCTGGATCAGGACCACGCATCAGTTACCGGATGACATGGATCTGCATCGTGCCATCCTCGCCTATATTTCCGACTATGGTCTGGTCAGAACCTCCCTGCTCCCACACCGTACCTGGCTGGAAAACCCGGCCTTGCAGCTGGCCAGTCTCGACCACGGCATGTGGTTTCACCGGCCGTTTCGCATGGATGAGTGGCTGTTATACAGCTGTGAACCGGTCACCACTGGCAGCGCCCGTGGACTGGCACGCGGCAGTTTTTACAACCTGGCTGGCCAGTTGGTTGCAACCACGATGCAGGAAGGCCTGCTCAGACTGCTCAAAAAGACCTGATAAAACTGGCAGTTTCACTCTACGAGGCGCAAATCCGGAGATGATGACTGACAATCCGGTTACTGATTGTATATACTGCAACGCAATAACCCGATCCTTTTCTTCAGTTTGTCACGTTGGGCAATTAACATGGCTATGCTGACAAGGTTGTCAGGGATCCGTGGTATTCCAGTTTCAAAAACTTTAAACCAGGGCAATGAGAATGAATAACCGATTTGAAGAAACCTTGTACGACGCGCACAGACACGTATTTAATGTCGAGGAAGTGTATTTCGAACACAAGTCCGAGCACCAGCACATCATCATATTCCACAACTCCAAGTTCGGTCGCATCATGGCGCTGGACGGTGTTATCCAGACGACTGAAAAGGACGAATTCATCTATCACGAGATGCTGACGCATGTGCCGATACTTGCCCATGGCGCCGTGAAGAATGTACTGATCATCGGTGGCGGTGATGGCGGTATCCTGCGTGAGGTGCTGCAACACAAGGGTGTTGAACGTGTCACTATGGTCGAGATCGACGGCGCTGTGGTTGATATGTGCAAGAAATTCCTGCCCGGCCATTCTGCCGGTTCATTCGACAGCCCGCGCCTGAATCTGGTCATTGCTGATGGCGCTGATTTTGTCCGCAACACAACGGACAAGTTTGATGTCGTAATCGTTGATTCGACTGATCCGATAGGCCCCGGTGAAGTACTGTTCCGTTTCGATTTTTACCAGGCCTGCAAGAACCTGATGACACCGGGTGGCATCATCGTCACCCAGAATGGTGTGATCTTCTTCCAGCCGGATGAAGTGAAGAACACTGCACGTTGTTTCAGCAAACTGTTTGCCGGCTGGACAGTCTATTCCGCCGCCGTACCAACCTATATCGGTGGGGTAATGGGTTTTGGCTGGGGTACCGACAATGCGGAACTGAAGCAGATCCCGCTGGAAACCTTGCAGCAGCGTTATGCGGCCTCCGGTATCAAGACGCGTTATTACACACCGGAGATTCATAAGGCCAGCTTTGCACTGCCACAGTACGTCAATGAGCTGATTACCTCCGCACTGAAATGACACGACCGCTGGACATCGTCTGCCCGGTAGCCGGTTATGACTGGCCGGATCTGGTCAAGGAGTATGGCTCACCATTACTGGTGCTCGACTGCGAGACGCTGCGTAACCAGTATCGTCGCCTGAAACGTGCGCTACCGAATGTAGACCTGTACTTTGCGATCAAGGCGTTACCGAACGAGACCGTGATCGCAACGCTGCACAAGGAAGGGTGTCATTACGACATTGCGACCCAGGGCGAGGTCAAGTTGCTTGAAAAAAACGGTGTCCCGGCGACGATGACGATACACACGCATCCGATCAAACGTGATATTGATATCCGTTCCACATTGCGTTTTGGCTGTACCACCTTTGTGGTCGATAATGAATTCGAACTGGAAAAGTTTGTCCGCTACAAGGAACGGGTAGGCCTGTTATTGCGTCTCAGCTTTCCGAATCCGGATGCCGTTGTTAACCTGTCGAAGAAATTCGGTCTGTCTGTAGATGATGCCCAGGGCTTTATCGACCGCGCCGAGGCGCTCGGTATTCACGTAAAGGGCATCAGTTTTCATGTGGGTTCACAATCACCGCATTCACAGTCACATGTTGATGCCATAAACCGATCGATCGAGATCATTGAGGCCAGCCGCAGAAAACGCGACACCCCGATGAGCATACTCGACATCGGTGGCGGATTTCCGATCAACTATGATGGCAGCAGTATTGATATTGAAAAATTCTGCGCACCGATAAACGAGGCGCTGAAGGCGCTGCCCAAAAACGTCCGTGTCATCGCCGAACCCGGCCGCTATATCGCCGCACCTTCGATGACCTGTGTGACCTCGGTCATCGGCAAGGCGGTACGTGACGGTATACCCTGGTATTACATGGATGATGGCGTCTACAATTCCTTCAGCGGCCAGATATTTGATCATGCGATTTATCCCATCTTTACACTGAAAAAAGGTCCCACCCAGCCGAGTGTGCTGGCGGGACCGACCTGTGACAGTATTGATGTGATCTCCGAGAATATTGAACTTCCGGATCTGTCCATCGGTGACCTGATCGTCGCGCCGATGATGGGTGCGTATACCAGTGCAACGGCAACTGAATTCAACTCGTTGCCGCGGACCAATATTATTGCTGTCAATGTCGAGGAGAGCGCATCTCCGACGGTTACACGGATTAACTGAGTATGGATCTCGATTCCGCCAGACGGTGGGATCAGCCGCCCGGTATGCTT
>CAMBTO010000034.1 GCA_945870865.1 Klebsiella pneumoniae | reverse complement strand
AGATATTTGCCCTGCTGGTGATGATATTTGCTATAGATGCCTGGCGAAAAACCAGCTCGTTCAAAAAAGCGAGCGTAGTGTCCAATTACGGCTTGATCCTGGCAGGGACATTGCTTTTTCTGTTTCAGATGCATGGATACTCACACTCCGGCATCCCGGAAGGACTCGCTGTTGCCTCAACACCGACTCTAACGGGGGCGAAGAATACAGCTTCTGTCATCACCGGGACACCGACTCCACAGGAACAAACCGATTGGGAGGATACGATTACAGTCACCATACCTGCCAGGGATGGCAGAGAGTACAAGTTTTACCTAGAGCAAGGCGCGACATTCGAATATGCATGGCAAACTGACGGAGAGGCACTCTATTATGACTTCCATGGTGACCCCAAAAGCGATACCACAGGCTATTATAAAAGTTTTGCGGAAAATACGTCTGACCAGGCAAGCGGCTCATTAACCAGTACTTTTGCAGGCAACCATGGCTGGTACTGGCAGAATAAAACATCATCACCTGTGGTAATCAATCTGAAGGCCAAAGGGGATTATAAACGCATTGATATCAAGGTTGATCCAGCATCGGTCAGCCCTGAAGAAGTACCGACAACAACCCACGACAGTCTAGATTCACTTTAAGAGGATATATGATACGCATAATTACCATCACCCTGTTTCTTGTGATGAAATCTGCGCACGCTATGGTGTCATAGAGGTGGGCACGGTCGATGCGTTGCGCGAGGCTTTTTGGTTGATCAGTACGGAACGGCGTATCCAGCACCCGGAGGTACGCACCTTATTAGAAGAGGCCCGCAGGGCCGTATTCGTTCCGCATGGTAGCGGCGAAACCGTGCGGTAGAGATCAGAGATTTATTCATGTTGCAACTTGGTTCCAGCCCGAACGATTTGTCCACCGCCGTTAAATTGCTGGCGGCGGGCGAGATCGTGGCGCTGCCTTTTGAGACCGTTTATGGGCTGGCCGCTGATGCGACTAACCCCGATGCCTTACGCAAGATTTTTCTGGCCAAAGGTCGCCCGGCAGATCATCCTCTCATTGTACATCTTTCGTCTGCTGACCAACTTACGGACTGGGCCGCCGAAATTCCAGAGTCGGCATGGCAGTTGGCGGCGGCCTTCTGGCCAGGGCCACTCACGATAGTGCTGTCTGCTGCGCAAAATGTTTCGGCGCTGGTGACCGGCGGCCAGTCGACTGTCGCACTGCGTGTGCCGTCACATCCGGTAGCGCAGGCTGTGTTGCGACAGCTCGGTCGGGGTCTGGCCGCACCCTCTGCAAATCCCTTTGGCCAAATCAGCCCGAGCTCGGCGTTGCATGTACGGCAGCATCTGACTGGCAAGATCGCCGCCGTGGTAGATGGCGGCCCATGCCCGGTCGGCATCGAGTCGACCATCGTCGACCTCAGCAGTGAACATTCTCGCATATTGCGACCCGGTGTCATCACCACTGAAATGATCCTGCGCCACCTGCCGCTTGCTGGCAATGTTGATGCAGCAGCACCTCGGGTGCCGGGCGCCCTGGAATCACATTACGCGCCGCGCACACCGTGTTATCGAATTCCCACCGATCAGTCCGGGTCACCTTTCCCCGGTAAGCGTATCGGTCTGCTTGCACAGCACCCTGCAATCTGGTCGGTTTCAAATTTTTGGCCCATGCCCCTCCTGCCTGAAGACTATGCGCGTGTGTTATACGCGGCTTTACATGAAGCTGATGCAAGTGGCTGTGAAATCTTGTTGATTGCACTGCCGCCGGATGAACCGGTCTGGGCGGCCATACATGATCGCGTGCTCCGCGCAACCCGACCTCTTTGAGGCAACGCTACAGGCCATCCGTGATCGATTACGTCCTATCCTGATGACCTCACTGGTCTTTTGCATGGGTGTATTACCACTCGCCCTGGCAACCGGTGCCGGCTCCGGTGCGCAACGTGCGATTGGTGCCGGCGTACTCGGAAGCATGATCGTCAGTGCCTTGCTTGGCCTGGTCTTTACCCTGATATTTTTGTGCTGATCAAACGTATGTTCCGTGTACGCAAGCCGGTCTGACGCGATGACTGTCACCCGAAACAAAAAAAGTCCACCACTACCACGGCAGAGACACGCACGCAGGCACAGCGCGAGCGTGTCCTGATCGCCGCACAGAAATGTTTTGTATAAGATGGCTTTCATACGGCCAGTATCTCGGCGACGGCGGATATGAGTCCGGGTCTTATCTATCGTTATTTCAAGAGCAAGAATGAGATCATCATTGCCATAATCGAACGGCAGTTGCAATTACTGAGAGCGGAGATCGCCGTGCTGGATGGTTCAATTGACCTGTCTGCCAGACTTGCCGAACGTTACGGGAATTGCGGCAGCGGGCAAACCGATGGTCTGAGTCCGGTGCTGCTACTGGAGATGTCTGCACAGGCGACTCGTGATGCAGATATTGCTGCGGCTGTCGCAGCCCTTGATACTACCGTGCGTAAGGATATCAGTGGCTGCAACGGTTATGGTCTTAATCGAAACGAAGCCGAGTCACGCGCATTCATCCTGCAATGCCTGATCGATAGTCTGACGGTACGCCAGACCAGGGAGCCAGATATAAACAGGAAGAAGCTGAAAGCGGCACTTGATCTGATCGTGACGCTGTTTCTGACATCAGACAATACCAGACAGCTGACGGATAAATAATTCACAGGAGGGTAGATTTCCCGGCAACCTGAGTCTCAATGATGCCTTACAACCGAGGCCGGATTATGTGGTGGTTCTGGTGCATCTGTCAGCACGAGTTCCGGCCGGTTTGCTTCATCCATTGTTTCGGAATTTAATACGGCTTCTAGTTTCTGCATATCCAGTGCTTTGCACCATTTTGCCACGACTAATGTAGCCACACTATTACCAATAAAATTGGTAATGGCGCGTGCCTCTGACATAAACCGATCTATGCCGAGGATCAACGCAAGCCCTGCGACTGGTACGGTACCGACGGCAGACAATGTTGCAGCAAGCACAATAAATCCGCTGCCGGTCACACCAGCGGCACCTTTTGACGTAAGTAGCAACACGAGCAGCAAGGTTACCTGATGCATCAGATCCAATGGTGTATTGGTCGCCTGCGCTATAAATACGGCGGCCATGGTCAGATAGATCGAGGTGCCATCCAGATTGAACGAATAGCCGGTTGGTACAACCAGACCGACGACTGATTTCTGTGCACCGGCGTTTTCCATTTTTGCTATCAGACGTGGCAGTGCCGACTCGGATGACGATGTGCCAAGGACGAGGAACAGTTCTTCCTTGATGTATTTGATTAGCTTCCAGACCGAGAAGCCATGCAGCCTGCTGATAATCCCGAGTACACCGAATATAAATATCACACAGGTCAGATAAAACGCACCCATCAGGCTGGCCAGATTGGCCAGGCTGCCTACCCCGTGTTTGCCTATGGTATATGCCATCGCTCCAAAGGCACCAATTGGCGCGACTTTCATGATGACACCCACAATGACGAACAGCACGCTGGACAGTTTTTCAATAAAATCAAACACCTGCTTGCCGCGTTCGCCAAAGGTATGCATGGCATAACCAAACAGTACGGAGAAAAACAGAACCTGCAACATGTCTCCCTTGGCGAAGGCGTCTATAACACTGGTCGGGATGATATTTATCAGGAAGTCGACTGTCGACTGCATCTTTCCCGGTCCCGCATACTTTTCCAGTTCAGTTGTATCCAGCGATGCAGGGTCGATATTCATGCCAACACCGGGCTGCCAGAAGTTAACAACAATGAGGCCAATGATCAGAGCGATGGTACTGACGATCTCGAAGTACAGCAGCGCATAACCCCCGGTCTTGCCCACCTTTTTCATATCTTCCATACCGGCAATACCAATGACAATGGTACAAAATATAATCGGTGCGATAATCATCTTGATCAATTTGATAAAAGCATCGCCGAGAGGTTTCATCGCTGCGCCAGTTTCAGGGTAATAGTGGCCAAGTAATACGCCAACAAAAATCGCAAGCAATACCTGGGCATACAGGCTTTTAAATATGGATGGTCTGATAGTCATGAGTTCCTGGTTCCCCGGATATTGCCGGAATGGCATATTCGGCGGCCATTATATCAATAAAGTGCAGGATTTCCCCTGTCGATAATGTAAAAAGTGCAGTAACGCTATTATGGAGGATTGTTCTGGGAAGCTGGCGGTTGTTGTTTCAACAGATATTGATCGTGGTAGATCTGCGCAAAGACCATCACTGTCGCCACTATCAATGGACTAATCAACGCACCTATCAGCCCATATACCTGTAAGCCTCCGAGTATACCGACCAGTAGCAGCAAAACCGGTAGCTGGGCATGTTTACCCACGACCCAGGGGCGGATGAAGTTATCGACCAAGCCAACCACACATATTCCCCAGACTATTAGTCCGATCCCGGCCATCGTCTGACCATTCAGCAACAGATAAATGCTGGCAGGTGCCCAAATCAGACTTGCGCCAACGAAGGGTACCAGTGAAAGCAGTGCCGAGAGAAACCCGAGTAGTAATGAGAAGGGCACCCCGGCCACGGCAAGGCCGATGCCGCTGAGCAGGCCCTGTGCAGAGGCTGTCGCGAACGCACCGCGTACAATCCCAACCAGCGTGCGATCCAGTCGGGTAAGTATCAGCTGCTTGTTCGCTTTTTCCATGGGCACCAGCATAATCACACGCTCTATTACCCGGTCGCCATCCCGAAAGAAAAAGAACAATACCAGCACCAGCACTATCAGGTTGAGGATGAACTTGAACAACTCGCGTAATGTGGCGGCACCGAACATGGTGATTGAATTGCCGAGATCGCGTACCGATGCTGTCAGCATGGATTGCAGGTCGACATTCCAGCGTTCAACATACGGTAAAACCTTGATCCAGAGTTGTTGCAACGGTTGCGGTATTGTATTACCGAGAGAATTAAATCCACCGGCCTCCCATTTGATAATCAGGGCACGGGCGACAGGTAACAGGTTGCTTGCCTCAATAATCAGGGCCCACAGTAGCAGGATCACCGGGATGATGATCGTCAGCAATACGGTGACCGTGACAATCCCGGCCGTGATGTCCTTGTTATGGATGATGCTACGCAGCCATGTATTCAAGGGATAAAAAATCAGACTGATCATCAGTGCAGCGAGCAGGGGCGCCAGGAAAGGGGATAATATGCGGACCAGTTGGTAGAGCAGGAACAGAAATACGGTGAAGAAAAAGACAAAGAACAGCAAGTTGCGATCAAACACCATATCCGGTGCCATCGGGATGCCTGACTGTTTCTGTCGTTCTCTACGTGCAGTATCTTCCCATTCGCTCACTGTGGACTGCCCTCATCTGTCTGTGTTGAAACCCGGGACAAGACCTCTGCCATTTCACTTGCCAGCCCACCGACAGCCAGGCTTAACTGATTAACCACACCCGCGCGGTCATCCCGGTCAGACTGTTATTGTCACGGTCCTGCACATGCCAGTAGGCGATCAGTATTACACATCCTGTGTCATCTGCACCAAACTGTAGCACATCAGCCGTAACCCTGAAGTCGATTTCACCCCGACTGCGTGACGGTTCGATACTGATATGAGCGGTTCCAAGCTGGCGCGACAGGTTTTCTGCGAGTACCCGGGTGAAGTTTTCCAGTAGCGGTTCGGCCCAGCGTTCGGTCTCGGCCTGTTCTACAGTACCCCGTTTGAACTCAGGGCAATATTTTCTTCTCTTCGACATAAACACTCCTTTTGCCTATCATAAGGCTTCTTTGAAGTGTCCGTAAAATCGGGGGTGAACCCATCCGTATATTGACAACCCGGGACTGTTCGACAGGCCTGGCATGGTACGCGGACGTTGATACCTTAGAACCGAAGTTGGCCTGCACCCTCCCGCCTGTTCGTGACGGGCGCTGCATTGTGATACCCTTTACCCATGTTATCTGAATGTATTGATCTGATCCGGCAAGGTTATACGTTTGTCACTGCCAGCAAACGTCAGGCCCGTTATGTCCGGCATCAATATGCACTCGCCATGACGGCCACTGGCCAGACCGTCTGGGAAAGTCCAAGGATATTGCCCTGGCAAGCCTGGCTGGTGTTTTGCCGCGAGGAACAGGATTTTGCCCGGGGTAGCAAACAACTGTTACTGAACCTCACTCAGCAGCGTCGCCTCTGGCAAGGTGTGATCGAGGATTCCGAGCACGCAAAACACTTCCTGCAGCTAAATCCCGTCGTACAACAGGCGATGCATACCTACGCATTATGCAAGTCCTGGCACATACCCGTCTTCCCCGAGGGTATCTATCTGAACAGGGACGCACTGGCCTTTCGTGCCTGGGTCAGGCAATACGAGGCACTGCTGTCCAGGCAACAATGGGCCGATACGACCGGACTGGCCGCCAACCTGATAGTGGAACAGCTGACAGACCAGGGTGTCGTCTTTTATGGTTTTGATGTCTATACATCTGAGCAGGATCTGCTTATTACCCGGATGCGCGACGCTGAGATAGAGGTGATCCGCTACACACCACCGGGCCGTAACCAGCAGGTGCGTCATTTACGTCTAGGCGACCCGCTGGACGAGATCCGCGCCGCCGCACAATGGGCCAGGCAGATCGTTACGACGAACAACACAGCGACGGTTGGTATCATCGTGCCCGAACTGAGCCAGCGCCGTGAGCTGGTCGCCCGGGTCATGGAACAACAGTTTTCCCCGGGCGCGTTGATTAGAATCAAACCCACAACAACACCGTTGTATGCGATTGCACTGGGACGTCCGTTGTCAGACTATCCACTGGTGCATGCCGCACGGGAGATCCTCGCCCTTGGTAACCGTAAACACACTCTCGAACGGCTGGGTGGATTGTTACGTTGTGTGTTTATCAGTGGCGCCGGGTCTGAACAGCAGGCAAGGGCGCAGCTCGATGCTGCATTACGACGCAGCGGTGAACAGCAATGGCAGATTAAAAACTTGCTGAGATATTGCGAACAGTACCTTAATCCGTATGAACTCGCGCCCAGATTCCTGCTGATGCTGCAACATTTTGTCGAGGCCAGCCAGAATATGCGCAAACGCCAGACAGCGGGTGACTGGGCAGGCACGTTCACTGCGTGGTTGAAGATTTTCGGTTGGCCGGGAGAGTGCCCGCCTGACAGTGAGCAATACCAGACACTGACGGCCTGGCGCGATGCGCTGGCTGGACTGGCTTCTTTAAATAACGTGATGCCGACCTGCGATTACAGCACAGCCTTGTCACTGCTCGGCAAGATCCTCACGGAGACCAGTTTCCAGCCCGAGAGCGTAGAGACTCCGATCCAGATCTGCGGCCTGCCCGGCGCGGCCGGTATGTATTATGACTATCTGTGGGTGACCGGTATACAGGATCAAGTCTGGCCGGAGCCGGCCCGACCCAACCCGTTCATCCCGGCCGTGTTGCAACGTGAGGCCGGACTGCCCGGCGCAACGGCGGAGATCGCGCTGGCCCACACCCGCAATATGGCAGCACAATTGATCGCCTCTACAGATCAGATCATCTTCAGTTATCCCGCGATGCAGGGCGAACAGGAATTTCGCCCCAGCCCGATTTTGCAGGTGTACCCGGTTGAACCGCAGACATGGCCGCTTAACCCGGATGCAGACTATAAACAGACTCTGATGCAGTCTGCATTGATGGAGACAGTGGATGATGGTGATGTCCCGTTGATCACCGAGGGTGGTAGTGCCAGTGGCGGCAGTTCTATCCTGTCCGATCAGGCCGCCTGTCCGTTCCGTGCGTTTGCGCGGCATCGCCTGTATGCACAAGGCATGGCAGAGGTGGATATCGGACTGGATCCGATGGTGCGTGGCCAGCTGGTACATGCCGTCCTGCAACAGGTCTGGCAACAGTTGCGAGATTTCGCCACGCTGCAACAGACAGCGATCCCTGAACTACAACAGATAGTTAGTACGGTCGTTGCGGACGTGGTGAAGCAGCAGGCGCACCGCCAGCCGGAGACCTTCACTCCTCAGTTCAGCCTGCTGGAGTCGCAACGTCTGATCACGCTCGCACTCGACTGGCTGCAACGCGAACGCACACGCATGCCGTTCAGCGTACTTGCCGTTGAACAGAACAAACAAACCAGCCTGTCTGGTCTCGGCCTGCGTCTGCGCATTGATCGCATTGACCTACTGGAAGACGGCAGACTGGTCATCATCGACTACAAGACCGGCAATACGAAACTGTCCGACTGGGACGGCGAACGTCCGAACGCACCGCAATTGCCGCTGTACGCCATATGCAGCGACGGCGAGGTTGCTGCCCTTGCTTGGGCCAATCTGAAAAAGGGCAAGGCAGGATTCATCGGCCTGGCCACTACCGATGCACTGCTGCCCGGCGTCAAGGCCGCTGTTGACAAGGATACCGGAGAGGACCTGTTTGCCAGCCGCCTGCACCAGTGGGAATCCATCCTCGCGGACCTTGCCACCGAATTTGTAAATGGCCATGCTGATGTTAGTCCGAAAGATGCAACCGTCTGTCGCAACTGCGACTTGCATACCTTGTGTCGGATACATGAATTGAACGCGATAGTGCAGGAGGAAGAAGATGAAGCGTAACGACGCATCATTAAAATCCTTGCCGTTATTTACGGGTATGCCTGCACGGATGCAGGCAGTAGGGCGACGCATCGAGCCAAAGCCGAGACGGGAATCCAGTAATTCAAAGTTTAAACCTGGTATGAGTATTGTATTGACTGGATTCCGGGTTCCGCTGACGCGGCCCCGGAATGACGATGTGAGATTGTCATCCCCTGGAACGCAGGCAAGGATGCAGACGGTAGAGCGACGCGTGGAGCCAGAGCCGAGACAGGAATCCAGTAATACAATCACCCTTGTCAGTAACCAATCATGACAACTGAACTACCTGACAGCGAACAACGTACCCGCGCCATCCGCCCGGATGTCTCATTCATCGTGCAGGCACCCGCCGGCTCCGGCAAGACCGGTCTGTTGATCCAAAGATACCTGCGCCTGCTATCGATCGTCGATGCACCGGAGGAGATTGTCGCCATCACTTTCACTCGCAAGGCGGCAGCCGAGATGCAGGGCAGGGTGCTTGCCGCACTCGCACAGGCCGCAACCGGAAATCCGGCCGACACGGCGTATCATCAGCAAACACTGGATCTGGCAAGGGCTGCGCTGGAGCAGGGACTGCGCCACAACTGGCAACTGACCAAAAATCCCGGACGGCTGCGCATCCAGACAATTGATTCGCTCTGTGGCAGTCTGGCGCGACAGATGCCAGTGTTGTCCGGTAGCGGCGGTATGCAGCAGATCGCAGATGATCCATTACCGTTATACGAGCAGGCCGCGGCAGCAACACTGATTGAATTTGAATCCGAACCGGAATGGAGCAACCCGATTGCACGGCTGGTCAGCCATCTCGATAACGACTTGCCTAGACTGAAAGGCCTGCTCGCAGAGATGTTACAGAAACGTGATCAGTGGTTGCGTTATGTCATCCATGGCCACAACCGTCTTGAGCTCGAACAGTCGCTGCAAAAACTGGCACAGGAAAAGCTACAGATTGCCACCGACCGATTCCCACCAGACTTACAGGCCGAGTTGTGCACGCTGTTGCATTTTGCAACCGACCAACTCGCCCGTGACAAACCGGAGTCGAACCTGCTCATATGCAGTCCTCTGGATCAGTTCCCCGCCGCCGATGCCGACTTGCTATTGCACTGGCAGGCAATCGCCGGATGGTTGTTGATACAGGAAGGCAACTGGCGCGCACGGCTCGACAAGAACATCGGCTTCCCTGCCAAAACAAAGGACAAGGAAGAGACGGCACAGCGCGAGGCGATGAAGACACGGATGACGGCGCTGATCGAACAGTTACAGCAGATCAGCGGTCTGTGTGAGGCGTTAGTGGAGATACGCCTGTTGCCTCCGGTCCGTTTCAGTGATGAGGAATGGGAGCTGGTCGATGCGCTGGTGCGCCTGCTCGGGGTGACGGTCGGACAGTTGCAACTGGCCTTCAACGAACGCAACCAGACCGACTTTACCGGTATTGCACATGCCGCCGTTAATGCGCTTGGCACCGACACCGAGCCGACCGATCTGGCGCTGTATCTCGATTACCAGATCAAACATCTGCTGGTCGATGAATTCCAGGACACCTCGATCAGTCAGCTCGAACTGCTGAAGCGACTGACTGCACAGTGGTCGGTTGATGACGGACGTACATTATTTCTGGTCGGTGACCCGATGCAGTCGATCTATCGTTTTCGTGAGGCAGAAGTTAGCAACTTTATCCATACGTTCCATCAGCAGCGACTCGGCTCTGTCCTTCTGCAGGCGCTGGTACTCAGTACAAACTTCCGTTCCGGTGCCGGGATAGTTGAGTGGATAAACGACAGCTTCAGCCAGGTGTTCGCCGGGGCCGATGAGCTGTCCAGCGGTACTGTGCGGTTTCATCCGTCGGTGGCGACCATTAATAATGTACCGGGTGAGGTCAGTGTTTATCCTGGCATTGATGACAACGGTAATGCAGAGGCCGATCGAATTACCGGTCTCATCCAGACCCTGCGCCGCGAGGCAACAGGCGATACAATCGCCATTCTGGTCAGAAACCGGAATCATCTGGCTCGCATCCTGCCCGCACTGCGCGAGGCGACGATCCCGTTCAGCGCGATCGAGATCGATACACTTGCCGACAAACCGGCGATACAGGACCTGTTTGCACTGACCCGTGCTTGGGCCAGTCTGGCCGATCGTATAGCGTGGTTGAGTGTATTGCGTGCGCCCTGGTGCGGGCTGGATCTGTATAGCTTGTTAATCCTCGCAGGCAAGGACCGGCACTGTACCGTCTGGGAATTATGTCACGAACCGTCTGTGCTTGAGCGTCTGCCAGAAGAAGCCCGTGCGCGCCTGTTACGGGTGATCCCGATCTTTACCGACGCGATGGCCGATCGGCAACGCCGCCCCGTGCGTGCCGTCATCGAGACGCTGTGGTGTCGCCTCGGTGGACCGGCGACGCTATCCGGCAGTATTGACCTGCAAAATGCGGAGACGTATCTGAACCTGCTTGAACAGGCTGACCGTGGCGGGCAGCTCACCGATCTGCAATCGCTCCAGCGCAGTGTATCGCGATTGTATGCCGCCGTGGAGAACCCGCTGGAGCAGAACAGCGTGCGTATTATGACAATGCACAAGGCCAAAGGACTCGAATTTGATCATGTGATCCTGCCGGGCCTGGGGCAGTCTCCGCGTCAGGCCCAGCCCGAGTTGATGAAATGGATGCTGCGTACCCGCAGCGACGGGGGACATGATCTGCTGTTCGGGACGATACGCGAGACCGGTGTTGACCATTCGCCGCTGTATCAATATATCCGCGAGATGGAGAAACAGAAAGACAGCAACGAGGACAAGCGCTTGATCTATGTCGCCGCCACTCGCGCCAAAAAGACCCTGCACCTGTTCGGCTCGGCTAGTCGCAAGACAGACAAGGCAGACGAGATGGTTTGTTCAGTCAAAGGCCGTTCGTTACTCGGCCAGTTATGGCCAGTCGTGCAGGCGGAATTCATCGCGGCGATGCAGACCCAGCCACCCGTGGTCGATACGGCCGTTGCTATACCGACAGCAATGCAGATCCGCCGACTGGCTGCAAACTGGTCACTCCCGCCATTACCCGCCGCAGCCAGCCAGGTCACGACACAACCGAACACTGAAATTGGCCTGCTCGCAGAAGAGGTCGAATACGCCTGGGCTGGTGAGACGATCAAACGCGTCGGCTCGGTCATGCATCGCTGTATCCAGTGGATAGCCAGAGAAGGCATCGAAAACTGGGACCGTACCCGTATCAACAACCTGCATGATCGCTACGAGGCCATGTTCCGTCAGGCTGGCCTCACCGGCAAGGACCTCTACTGGGCCTGCAACCAGGTCGCCCTCGCGCTGACCGGCATGCTGGACGATCCGCGCGGTATGTGGATACTGTCAAACGTCCACGCGTATCCGCATAACGAATACCCCTTAACCGGCAAACTAGGCGACACATTGGTCAACGTGATCATCGACCGCACTTTCATCGACGCACACGGCACCTGCTGGATCATCGACTACAAAACCAGCCGCCACGAAGGCCCTGACCGCGAGGCCTTCCTCGACCAGGAACAACAACGCTATGCAGGACAATTAAACCGCTACGCCAGACTGATGCAACAACTGGAAAACCGCACTATAAAACTCGGCCTCTATTTCCCGTTGCTGCAAGGCTGGAGAGAGTGGGACTACTAGAACCTCCTCCGTCACACTGGCGAAGAATCAAGGAACGCCAGTATCCAGTAAATTTAACCATCGTGAAACGATACCTTTTGTGGCAAACAAGAATGAACAGTGAGCATAAAAGCTACCAACCATATTCTCTTTTCCTTCCGTCCCATGTAATATCACCTGGTCGGGTAGCATAAATAAATGAAGAGGGGGATTACCAATGAAACATCTTTACCTGCTATGCATGCTTTTGACCTTGAGCCTTTCTGTCTCCGCTGATCATGAAAAGGTGGTCGAGAAACCGGTGGAAGGCATTCGTAACCTGAACGTGATCGAGAGTACAGTCGCCTGCGCCGGTGCTATCACGCCCGAGAATGTTTCCGGAATCGGGAAGATGGGCTTTGTCTCCATCTTCAACCTCCGTCGTCCCGATGAAGAAGGCGCAAGGATCGAAGAAGAGTCAGCGGCAGCTCAATCAGCAGGTTTGAATTACGTGCATATCCCGTTCGACGGCAGCAACCCGGATACGGCGGCGGTGGACATGTTTCTGGCCGAGATTGCCAAACCCGGTAACCAGCCGGCGTTTATACACTGTGCCGGGGGTAGCCGTGCGGCAGGTATGTGGTATGCGAAGCGGGCAATCCTCGACGGTATGGACAAGGAACATGCGCTGGAAGAGGCGAAGCGACTGGGTTTGAGCAACGGACCTTTGCAGACGTTTATGACCGACTATATTGAATCCCGTCACTGAGGCCGGATATTTGCAGTAGACCTGTCGATTTGAGCTGCTTGCCGATACATTCGATTCAGAACTTTTTATTTTCCGATTATATGACGATTTAAGTAAGGATGACGTTTCAGACGTGACAGATGGTTTGAGTGAGAATTACGACAGGATCGTAAATGACCTTGACCTGGACGCTTTTCCCAGGACTCATTTCCATCTTTCATTTTATTGAGAACAAATGAAGCTGGTCTACGATTAAACTAGAGTTGCTGTACATGATCTCACTAATCAAGGATAGCCTGAAACTCCGCTGTATCTGTTCCCGCTGCCGGGCATCAACGTTTGCCTCGTTGGCAAAGTCTTTCCATTGCGTCACAGCGGCCTTCACCTCGTCAATAATCTTCTCTGCCCGCCCACGTTTCATTGAGGCGGTTTTGGCGCAGACGCGGAAATCGTCCAGGGTAAACTGATCACGTTTGCCATTGATGCTCATCTTGTGGCTGGCGGTCCAGGCGCCGGTGGGATTGTAGCTGTAGGTCATGTCATAGGCGGGGGAGAGTGACCAGTTGCCGGATTTATCCATCAGCAAGGCGATGTTCTTGACGTGGTCGTCCTGGTTGCGGGCGATTACGTTGAACACCATCCGGCGAAACTGTTGTTCGATGCTGTCCATAGGTAACGCAAGGCGCCGCAAGATCAAAAAGGCCTGTTCGTATGACCATACTCCGGCGAGGTTATAATCGTAATGGGCGAGGGCACACAGTGATTGCATGTGCAGTTTCTCTCCACCGTCGAGCCGGTCAAAGCGGCGCGACATGAAATGGCGTCGGCCGTTTTCCTCGAACAATCGGCATTCGCTCATGGTGATACCGGCGGCCTTTGCCATTAGCGCGTAGGCGTATTCGATCACGCCGTAGCCTTGCGGGTCATCCAGCTCCTTGTCGCGGTTGCCGCTGATGCCATCAAACTTGAGTATCCAGTATTGAAAACCCTGATCGGCCTTCACCTGGCCGGAGCGGACTTCGTTGGTATCCGGGTTCCAGGCGATCACGGCTTTCGCACATGCACCACCGGCCGAGGTGCCGACCTGCAGAATATCGGCCATTGCGCGTTCGCTGTGATCTTCCGAGAACGAGGTATTCAGCGTATTACGATGGGATAGAATGGACGAGGCGAGATCGACTAGTTGATCGACTTGCACTTGTCGCGACTGCGATCGTTTCGGACCAATCGCGGGTATATATTCGAGTGCACCCATACCACGGTCACCGGTGTAGCAGAGCCGTTCGACCGCATTATAGCTTTCGGCTGTGCATCCCTGTTGCGCCAGCCAGGTATCGATCAGTGCGTTGCCGAATTTGTCCGGCAGTGAATCGGCGAGCAGGCCGGGCAGGCCGTGAAAGGTCGGGCGCGACAGTTCATGGAATCGGTAGATGCGTTGTGACAGCGGCATGGTGATCGGCGAGATTTCGATACCACTCGTGGCAAATTCCGGGTCATATTCGAACGCGGAGACATCGTTATTATCCGCCAGTGACACCGCACCGATTCTGCGGCCCCACAGTTTTACTTCGGCCAGCGTAGTCACGTGTCGTTCTCGGCCCAGGTCCAGCCCTTACCGCTCTTCTCCACCTTACGTGGCTTCGAGGCGCGCTGGCGCGGTTTACCCCGGTACTTAAGCAATTCCATCGGCCTCGGCTGTGCAGCGGGGAGCAGACGATCCAGGTCATGTAACAATTCGAGCATGCGGAAGATCCGGATCAGACTGGACAATTGTGCTGAGGCGCCGGCCTCTATGCGTTCGACCGTGCGTTTAGCTACACCGGACTGTACCGCCAGATCCGCCTGGGTTAATTGCTGCGTAATCCGGCGGTGAGTTATCCGCTTGCCCAGTTCGGCCAGAATGGCGTCGTCAGTTAGTTGCAGAGCGATATTCATAGTCGTAGATCCTGGCGAGATAATGACATATAAGCTGTATATTTCGTAACAATTGACGATATATATAGCATATTATAATATTTTATATAAGTCGTTATAAATGACGAATAATACAAAATAAAGAGATATTATCGCCAACTTTGACGATATATTAATTATAGCAGTATTGATAATTGCCCTGTAGGAAGGCAAATTCACGTTATATTTCGTAATAATTGGCGATATATAGCATATTACAATATTTTATCTAAGTCGTTATAAATAAAGAATAATATCAAATAAAAACATTATATCGCCAATTATGACGATATAAAAATTATGGTAGTGTTGATAATCGCCCTGTAGGAAGGCAAATTGACGTTCGTAGGAGGCCCATCCCTGGGCCGAATAGTCGCTTGTACCGACGACAAGCCAGATTACTGACCTGTATGTTAATCGAGTACTTTTCTAACCACCACCGTCGCAGCGTCTTCTGCGGACAGGTGTGTCGTATCAATCCGCAACTCCGGATTTTCCGGGGCCTCGTAGGGCGAGTCGATGCCGGTAAAGTTCTTGATCTCGCCAGTTCGTGCACGCTGATACAGACCCTTGCTGTCGCGTTGTTCGGCGACGGCGAGTGGTGTGTCGACGAATACCTCAATGAACTCACCCGGTTGAAACAGGCGGCGTGCGGTGTCGCGGTCGGCACGATACGGTGAAATGGAGGTGATCAGTACGATCAGTCCGGCATCGACCATCAGGTTTGCCACCTCGGCGATGCGGCGGATGTTTTCGATCCGGTCGGTCTCGCTGAAGCCCAGATCCTTGTTGAAGCGCTGACGGATATTGTCGCCATCAATGATATAAGTGTGTTTACCGGTGGCATGCAGTTTTTGTTCGGCCAGGTTGGCGATTGTGCTTTTACCAGAGGAGGGAAGGCCGGTCAGCCAGATCACCTTCGGTACCTGTCCCTTCGCGGCGGAGCGCGCTTCCTTGTCCAGCGTGAACGAATGCGGGACAACCGTATTGGCACGGCGTAGCGCCGCATCGATCATGCCGGCGGCGACCGTGTTATTGGTCAGACGGTCTATCAATATAAACCCGCCGGTAGTCCGGTTCTCGATATAAGGATCAAATACCAGCGGCTGATCGGTGGCGATATTGCAGGAGGCCACCGCATTCAGCGTCAGTTGTTCGGCCGCCAGTTTTTCAGAGGTGTTTACATTGAGCTGATAATTGATATGGGTGACCGTCGCATTGACGGTGCGTGTACCACATTTCAGCCAGTAGTTACGGCCCGGTTGCATCGGCTGGTCCACCATCCACACCAGCATAGCTTCAAACTGGTCTGCTGCGGTGGCGGGGGTGGCAGGGTCACACAAGACATCACCCCGGGAAATATCGATCTCGTCCTCCAGTGTCAGCGTGACAGCCTGACTGGCAACCGCACTGGTCAGTTTCTGGGTGTGAAATATAATGCCTTTGACACGCGATTGCTTGCCGGACGGCATGGCGCGAACAGTGTCACCGACCTTGATCGTGCCCGAGGCCAGCGTACCGGCGAAGCCGCGAAAATCGAGGTTGGGACGGTTGACCCATTGCACTGGCAAGCGCATCGGTTTCAGTTGTGCGGCCTCAACATTGATAGGAACGGTCTCCAGATACTCCATCAGCGGCGGGCCCTGATACCAGGGCATGCTGGTTGTATGCGTGGTGACGTTGTCACCCTCCAGCGCACTCATCGGGATCGCAGTGACCTTGCGAAAGCCGAGCTCTGTGGCGAAGCTGTTGTAGTCCGCCAGTATTTTTTCAAACACGGCGCGGTCATAACCGACCAGGTCCATCTTGTTTACCGCAAGCACCACTTCCTCAATACCAACCAGCTTGACCAGATTGCTGTGGCGGCGGGTCTGGGTGAGGATGCCCTTGCGCGCGTCTATCAATACGACGGCCAGATCGGCGGTCGAGGCACCGGTGATCATGTTGCGTGTGTATTGCTCGTGTCCTGGCGTGTCAGCCACGATGAATTTGCGGCGGTCTGTCGAGAAGAAACGGTAGGCCACATCAATGGTGATCCCTTGTTCACGCTCGGCGGCGAGACCGTCGACCAGCAGGGCGAAGTCTATCTTCTCACCCTGGGTGCCGATGCGCTTGCTGTCGGCCTCCAGTGTCTTCATCTGGTCTTCAAAGATCATCTTGCTCTCGTAGAGCAGACGACCAATCAGCGTGCTCTTGCCGTCATCGACACTGCCGCAGGTGATAAAACGCAGCAGGCTCTTGGTCTCATGTGACTTCAGGTAGGCGCGGATGTCTTCAGCGATAAGGTCAGAAACGTGTGCCATCAGAAATAGCCCTCCTGTTTCTTTTTCTCCATGCTGGCGGCGGTGTCATGGTCGATAACCCGACCCTGACGTTCGCTGGTCTTCGTCAGTAGCATCTCCTGGATCACGTCTTCCAGTGTCGCGGCAGTACTTTCTACGGCACCGGTCAGCGGATAACAACCGAGCGTGCGGAAGCGAACGCTTTTGATCATCGGCTTCTCACCGGGGGCGAGCGGCATCCGATCATCATCCACCATAATCAGTCCACCATCGCGCTCCACCACCGGACGCGGTGCAGAGAAATACAGCGGGACAATTGGAATGTCTTCCAGATAGATGTATTGCCAGATATCGAGTTCGGTCCAGTTGCTGATCGGAAATACGCGGATGCTCTCGCCCTTGTGTTTCTTCGTGTTATACAGGCTCCACAGTTCCGGGCGCTGGTTTTTCGGATCCCAGCGGTGGTCCTTTGTGCGGAATGAAAATACGCGTTCCTTGGCCCGGCTTTTTTCCTCGTCACGGCGCGCGCCACCAAAGGCGACGTCGAATCCATGTTTGTCCAGGGCCTGCTTGAGGCCCTGGGTCTTCATGATGTCGGTATGGATCTGGCTGCCGTGGGTAAACGGATTGATGCCCTGGGCGAGCCCCTCCGGGTTTGTGTGCACGAGCAGCTTGAAATCATGTTCTTTTTGCATACGTTCCCGGAAACGGTACATGTCCTGGAATTTCCAGGTTGTATCCACGTGCAGCAGTGGGAACGGGATCTTCGCCGGGTAAAATGCCTTGATTGCCAGACGTAACATGACCGCACTGTCCTTGCCGATCGAATACAGCATCACCGGATTGTCTGCCTCGGAGACTACTTCACGCATGATCTGGATTGATTCTGCCACCAGACGTTGCAAGTGGGTCAGGCTGACGGTGCGGGATTGTGGATTACTCATTACGCTGGTCTCTGTCATTCAATGTGTTGATGCACGGGCATATACAGCTCGTGGCGCGGTGAACTGTACGAAAAAACCGCTGCGGTGACAACACATAAATGCTTATAAGGTTATTATTATTCAATATGTTACCTGATCCCAGTGGTGCAGAGAAATTCGTGCCGGAAATCCATGCCATTGCCGCCAGCCGTGATATATACAGGTCTGGTATGTAGTTCTGACCCTGCATGGGGATATACTTGCAGGCAGTACTTTATAACGAGGAGAGGGGGATTTGATGATTGCCCAAAAGATGAATACCGCTGTGCTGGTATTTTTGCTGCTGGGAGCACTGCCAGTATCACTACCGGCACAGGACAAGATTCCATTGCGAGTCGCGATGGGTGATGTGTCAATAAACAAGGTGCCGTATCTGGTCGCGCTTGATAATGGCTTGTTCGCCAAACACGGTCTGGATGTGACCTTGCGGCCGTTCAGTCGTGATGCGGCCGAAGATCTGGGTGTACCTACCGACGTACTTGATACGATTCCGTCGGGGGAGTACCAGATGTCGATAGGTGGTGGTGCGCCGATGATGGTTGATCGTGCCTACAGTTCGGAACCGAACGACAGGATTATCGTTGCGACAACCGACCATGTGGTGCATTGGGACATCATTGCCAAACCCGGTATCGATACGCTGGAAGAACTGAAGGGCAAACGTATCGGTATATCCAGTATGGGTGCCTGCACGGGAATTGTGATCCAGATTATTGCTGACCGTATGGGCTGGGACGTCGACAAGGATCTGGTCGTGCTGACGGGCAGTTACGGTGTTCGCACATTGGAAAATGACTGGGTTGATGCACTGGTCGCCTATGACGTGCCCTTGTCGCAGGGAATCTTCGCCGGTTATCAGCCGATGAAGATAGACATGCGTTCCTGGAATGAATCCTATCCCTGTAATGGTGTGACCGTCTCGCGTGCCTGGGCAGAGGCAAACCGCCCGACAGTTATTGCCTTTCTGAAGGCCGTGGTCGAGGCCATCTCGCTGATGAAGCAGGACAAGGCCTATGCGTTCCGTTCAATGGAAAAATGGTATGGTTTTGATGACCCGGAACAATTGCAGATCATCTACGACGGTGCCGTCGACATGCCAAAGCTGCCGTTCCCGGCCGTTGCCGGCGTCAAGCGGGTGATGGAACTGTACGATACCGGCCCGATGAACCGCTTCAAGCCGGAAGATTTTTATGACGAAAGTTATATGAAGGAAATTGAAAGCAGCGGGTTTATTGAAACGCTGTACAAGTAACCCTCAGTAAAAACAAAACAGGGGCACGGGCTACGTGCCCCTGTTTATTGCATGGAACCTATTGCAGTCGCTTGAAGCGCAGGCGGGTCGGTTTGTCGGCATCATCACCGAGGCGGCGTTTGCGGTCGGCCTCATAATCGGCAAAGTTACCCTCGAACCAGACGACCTTCGACTCACCTTCAAATGCGAGAATGTGTGTTGCTATCCTGTCGAGGAACCAGCGATCGTGGGAGATGACAACTGCACAACCGGGGAACTCCAGCAGCGCTTCTTCCAGTGCACGCAAGGTTTCAACATCCAGATCATTGGTTGGTTCGTCGAGTAACAACACATTGCCGCCGCTGCGTAGCAATTTCGCCAGATGCAGACGGTTGCGTTCACCGCCGGACAACTGGCCGACCAGTTTCTGCTGATCACTGCCCTTGAAATTAAAGCGTCCGCAATAGGCGCGTGATGGGGTCTGGTAGGCGCCGACGGTAATCAAATCCAGTCCTTCCGAGATCTCTTCCCAAACAGTCTTCTTACCGTTGAGGTCATCGCGGAACTGATCAACATGTGACAGCTTCACGCTGGAGCCGATGCGTATGGTGCCGGCATCCGGTTTCTCGGCGTCAACAATCATGCGGAACAGTGTCGATTTACCGGCGCCGTTCGGTCCGATGATACCGACGATGCCACCCGGTGGCAGCCGGAAACTGAGGTCATCGAATAACAGCCGATCACCAAACGCCTTGCTGACACACTCGAATTCGACCACCTGATCACCAAGACGCGGGCCGGGCGGGATATAGATTTCACGGGTTTCATTACGCTGCTGGTAATCGCTGGAGGACAGTTCATCAAAGCGGGCAATACGTGCCTTCGACTTGGCCTGACGGCCCTTCGGATTCGAGCGTACCCATTCGAGTTCTTCCTTCATCGCCTTGGCCCGGGCCGACTCGGTCCTTTCCTCGATCATCAGGCGCTGTTCCTTTTGTTCGAGCCAGGAGGAGTAGTTGCCTTCCCATGGGATACCGTGACCACGGTCAAGTTCAAGGATCCACCCGGCAACGTTATCGAGGAAGTAACGGTCGTGGGTGATCGCGACAACGGTGCCCGGATATTCGTGCAGGAAGCGCTCGAGCCAGGCAACCGATTCAGCGTCCAGATGGTTGGTCGGTTCATCCAGCAACAACATATCCGGGTTCGACAGTAACAAGCGGCACAGGGCCACGCGGCGGCGTTCACCGCCGGACAGTTTGGTCACGTCCATGTCCCATTCGGGCAGACGCAGTGCATCCGCCGCAATCTCAAGCTTACGGTCGAGGTCCCAGGCATCACTGGCATCCAGCTTTTCCTGTAACTTGCCCTGTTTTTCAATCAGCGCATCAAAGTCGGCATCTTCCTCGCCGAAGGCCGCGCTGATAACGTTAAACTGGTCGAGCAGGTCCTTGATCTCGCGTACACCGTCCTCGACATTGCCACGCACGTCCTTGGTCGGATCAAGTTCAGGTTCCTGTGACAGGTAACCTATCTTGATACCGGCCAGCGGCCTGACTTCACCCTGTATTTCCTTGTCCAGTCCGGCCATGATCCGCAGCAGCGTGGATTTACCCGAACCGTTCAGGCCGAGTACACCGATCTTGGCCCCCGGAAAAAATGACAGTGATATGTTTTTCAGTATTTCGCGCTTCGGCGGTACGACCTTGCCGACACGCAGCATGCTCATGATGTATTGGGCCATAATTATTCCTGATGGTAACGGTTGAACTGTACAGCCGGGCATTCTACCTTGCATCGGCCGTGCTTTACACCAGCACGCGCAGGAATCTGGTATTATCAGGGCATACCGGGTCACAGCGGCCCGGTGGTGCTGTAAACTCTGATCATATGACGTACAATGCAAAATCATGTACTTATAATGGTGGCTCCGATATAACCATGCGCGTAAACAAACTGCTGCGTACATTCCTCATAAGCTGCCTGCCAGTGCTTGTGCTACCCCTGTATCCCGTCGTCTCATTGGCCCAGGACGCCATGGCATTGTTCAACCAGTACAATAACCGTATCTACCAGATCCGCATCATCGAGCAGGCCTCGGGTAAACAGGCCGCCCTCGGTTCCGGTTTTCAGATAAACGGTGATGGCACGATGGTGACCAATTTTCATGTCGTCTCTGAATACACCAATCACCCGGAACGTTATCGCGTCGAGTTTGTCGCCTCCGATGGCAAAAAGGGCGTGTTGCAATTGATAGACATTGACGTGATCAATGACCTGGCATTGGTAAAAAAGGAAGATATCCCCGGACCCTATCTGGATCTCGCCCCCGGTCTGCCGTTGCAGGGTGAGGCGATCTATTCACTGGGCAATCCCCATGACCTCGGTCTGACCGTTGTGCCCGGTACTTATAACGGGATGGCCGCGCACAGTCTGTATGAGCGCATCCACTTTTCTGGATCGATCAATCCGGGCATGAGTGGCGGCCCGGTGCTGAACACCGCCGGCCAGGTCATTGGTGTGAATGTCTCCACCGCGGGTAACCAGATCAGTTTTCTGGTACCGCTAGACCGGCTCTCGGCGCTGATCCATCGACCGCGTAGCGGTCCGGTTTCGCTTGACACTATCAAACAGGTCATGACCGGGCAGTTATTGCAGAACCAGCAGCAGGTGATTGGCGACCTAATCAGCAAGGACTGGCAGACGGCACCGTTCAAACAGGCGAATATCCCGAACGAGATCGCCGGTTATATCCGTTGCTGGGGTATGGCAGAAAATGACCCGGAATTGTCCTACGAAAATTTCATGAGTGTGTGCAGCCAGGAAGAAAACATCTTTCTAACCGGAGAATTCACTACCGGCACTATCGTATACCAGTTTAACTGGCTCGAATCCGATGAACTGAACATCATGCAGTTTTACAATGTTTACCAGACCCAGATTGAGAATGTTTACCCGGATAACAATGCGAGCAAGGAAGACACCAGCAGTTTTGAATGTAATGAGGACTTTCATCAGAAGGAAGCGATCGGCAAGAACCGCGAGATAATAACCAAAGGCACGTTCTGTACACGCAAGTATCTTCAGTATCCGGGTCTGTACGATGTGCTGTATCTGGGGGCAACCGTACATGAGAACCGTCAGGGACTGGTCAGTCATTTTACGCTGGCCGGTGTCAGTATGGAGATGGCGCAGCAATTCACCCGCAAGTTTCTGGCGAGCATCACATGGAACTGATATTTGAAATCACAGATCAGTCCGGTCGCAGCCACCAGTATCGCAAGCTTTCTGGCGAACGCCTCACGATTGGTCGTGCCTGGGACAACGATCTTATCCTGAGTGACCCGGCGGTCAACCCGCATCATGCGATTATTGAACTGGATGAAAACGGGCAGTTAATGATCACCGATCTCGATACGCTGAATGGCACACTACTGCATCGTAACCAGAGGCTCACCGGGACCGGTGTACTGCAGGCTGGAGAGGAGTACCAGCTCGGCAAGACGCGGATAGCGGTGTATACGCCCGCTTTTCCGGTTGGCGAAACCATGCGGGTGGCGGAAATGGATCAGACTGTACGCAGGCTGGAAGACCCGTTGTTGCTGGCTGCTGCCATGCTGGTGGTCACCCTGCTGTATGCCGGTGAACAATGGCTGAATATGTTCAGCGGATTCAAGTGGCAGGAAATTGCGAATGTACTGTTGCTTGTATATGGCAGCGCTATCTCGTTGACCTTGTTCTGGGTTGTGGTCGGTCGTGTTATTCGCCACGAAGTCCAGTTCCGCAAGCAGCTCACTCTGATACTGATCTTCGTGGCCGCCCAGTTTCTCGTATCAAAGGTATTTACGCTGGTCATGTTCAATACGCTTGACCTGATGATGAGTATGGTCCTGCTGGTTGTGTTGGAATTCACGCTGCTGGTCACCGTGTTCTGGTTCAATCTGTACATGGCCACAAACCAGTCGGCGGTGCAGCGTACCCGCACTGCCGTGTTGATTGCCGGTTTGATGATCATCCTCTCACTCTATTCGGAGATCAGCGGCCGCGAGGAGTTTACCGATATGCCTGACTACATCCGCGTGCTCGAACCACCCGCTTTGCATTTTGCCAGTGGAGTCAGTGAAGAGGACTTTTTATCAGCTGCCGCCCGGGTATTCGGTCGGCTCGATGAGGAATAGATAGTCATGATGAAGACCAATGCAATTGTTCTGCATCGTACCGGTGGTCCCGAGGTGATGGTCTGGGAGCAGGTGGACTTGCCAGAGCTACAGGCAGGCCAGGTCCGGATCCGTCATGCTGCAATCGGCTTTAATATGATCGACACTTACCGACGCAAGGGGCTGTATCCAATCCCATTGCCGTTTGTGCCGGGCAGTGAGGCCGCCGGTGTGGTCGAACAGACAGCCGCTGATGTACAGTCTCTTAAACCCGGAGACCGAGTGGTGTATGCCGTCCCCGAGACCGGCTCCTATTGTGAACAGCGGGTTATCGCGGCCGACAAACTGGTGCGCCTGCCCGCCGCTATTTCCGATGTCACAGCAGGAGCCAGTTTTCTCAAGGGCCTGACGGTCTGGGCGTTGATACACAAGACCCGGCCATTGCAGGCGGGTGATACGATCCTGGTGTATGCCGCCGCGGGTGGTGTGGGCACGATGTTATGCCAGTGGGCCAGACACCTGTCGGTCCGTGTGATCGGTGTCGTTGGTTCAGACGAAAAGGTCACTGTGGCAAAACAGCACGGGTGTGATGAAGTCATAAATTATAACAAGGCAGACATAGCTGCCACGGTCAAACAACTGACAGCAGGTAAAGGTGTCGATGTGGTCTATGACTCGATGGGCAAGGACACATTTACAGCATCACTCGATTGTCTGCGTCCTCTCGGCATGATGGTCTCCTTCGGCAACGCGACAGGACCGGTACCACCGGTGGACTTGCTCGATCTTATGCGCAGGGGCTCGCTGTTCCTGACCCGGCCCACGTTGTTCAATTATATTGCCACCCGTGATCAGCTGGACGAGGGTGCAGCAGCCCTGTTTGAGGTAATATGTTCCGGGGCAGTCAAGGTAATGATCAACCAGCATTATGAACTGAAGGATGCGGTTCAGGCACATATCGCGGTGGAATCGAAACAGACGACCGGTGCCACCGTCCTCTTGAACAGGTAAACAAACTGGGATGAGCCGGTAAAGGTTCTGTTTGTCTGTATGGGTAATATCTGCCGGTCACCCCCGGCAGAAGGCGTGTTTATCGAATATGTACGTCGATATGATCGAGTCGGCCTGCCCGGCACTGCTGGATCATTGTCTTGCCATCCATCGCAAGCGGTGTTGATTAGCGGTGCTATCTGACAGGAACACATCAGCATGACGATTGAGACAGCAGCCCCAGATTTTACAAGCGCACCCTGCGACGATATAGACCTTGTCATTTGTGCTACCGAACGTGACCTCGACAGCTTCACGGTCAGACGTTATCTACCCCACCTGCAATGTCGGGCCGTTTGTTTTTTTTGATCATTTCGGTCCGGCCGATTTTGCACCGGGCACCGGGATCGATGTGCGGCCGCATCCGTATATCGGTCTTGCCACCATCAGTTATCTGTTCTCCGGTGAGATTATGCACCGCGACAGCCTCGGGTATGTACAGCTGATTACGCCGGGTGAGGTCAACTGGATGACGGCAGGACGTGGCATCGTCCATTCCGAACGCAGCGGAACTGAGGTCCTCGCTAACGGACAGCATCTGCATGGACTGCAGGTCTGGGTCGCCTTGCCGGAATCCGATAAGGAGACCGAACCGGCCTTCCAGCATTACGGGCGGGAAAGTCTGCCGGTTATCCGGCAAGGTGAGGTTGTCATGCGCTTAATTGCCGGTTCCGCATGGGGACACACCTCGTCCATGCGCCCCTGTTTTATCTGGATGTACAGATGCCCGTGGGTTCCTCGCTCAGCGTTATCGACGAGTATGCACAATGCGACTTGCATGTCATTAACGGTTCAGTCGGGATAGGTAAGCGCCAGTTCAATGCATTTGATATGGCCATCTGTACCGAATCGGCCGCCGTGGAATTGGTTACCCTGGCGGATACACGGCTGGTGTTATGCGGTGGTGCACCGATCACAGACCGGTTTATCTAATGGAATTTTGTGTCCAGCTCGAAGCAACGTATCGAGCAGGCTAAACAGGACTGGAAAGAAGGACGATTTGGACAGGTACCCGTTGAGACCGGGTTTATTCCGTTACCTGAGCCGCGGGGG
>CAMBTO010000033.1 GCA_945870865.1 Klebsiella pneumoniae | reverse complement strand
CCTCCATCATTGCGACATAAAGGTCTTCCCGACCGGCCAGTAGTCTGGACTCCATCATGTTGGTCACGACGGTAATATCCGTCTTCGCTTCCCGAACGCAGTCCTTAACCGTACGGACGCTATGACCGACTTCAAGACCGATGTCCCAGAGGAAGCGCAGGAAGTCTTCTATGCATGTCTTGATGACCGGGTTGATCGAGGAGGGCAGCAGGATCATAAGGTCTATGTCAGAGGCCGGGTGCAATTCGCCACGTCCGTATCCACCTGCCGCGATTAGCGACAGTTCCTGGTCCCGGATTTTCAGGTCCCATGCAGAGAGCAATAACTGGTCGATAAACCAGGCCCTTTCGGTCACCAACGATGTGATTGACTCATTCTGTTCGAACAGATTGACCAGATGCTGGTTGCCCTGTTTCAGCGCTTGCTTGAATACCTTCAGTTCGGAAGGTTCTGCGGCCAGCGCCTGACCAAAGACCGCGGGGTCGAACAGGGCTGGATCATGTTTTAGCGTCGCCAGCATGGGTCAGAACTCCTCATCTGGACGGAGGGTAAGGACCTCAAATCCGCTATCAGTGACCAGTATCGTATGTTCCCACTGCGCAGACAGCTCCCTGTCCTTTGTTACTACAGTCCATTGGTCAGGCAGCAATTTGACATGTCTGGCACCCGCATTAATCATCGGTTCGATCGTAAAAGTCATGCCCTGGACCAGCGTCATGCCTGTATCCGGGTCACCGTAGTGCAATACCTGGGGATCTTCATGGAAGACCCGGCCAATACCATGACCACAATACTCGCGGACCACGCCATAACCTGACCCTTCGGCATGTTTCTGGATAGCATGGCCGATATCACCCAGTTTTACGCCTGGTTTGACCAGACGGATACCCAGTGCAAGACATTCGTAGGTGATATCAACCAGACGTTTTGCGCGGATCGAGGCATTGCCAACCAGGAACATCTTGCTGGTATCACCATGAAAACCATCCTTGATGACAGTGATGTCTATATTGACAATATCACCGTCTTTCAGCTTTTTTGGCCCCGGTATACCGTGGCAGACCACATGATTAATCGAAGTGCATATGGATTTAGGGAATCCATGGTAATTCAGAGGTGCAGGAATAGCTTGTTGCACATTGACGATGTAATTATGGCAGATATCGTTCAATGTATCGGTCGTTACCCCCGATGTTACATAAGGGCCGATCATTTCCAGTACCTCTGCTGCTAGGCGTCCTGCAGTCCGCATTTTGACGACTTCATCAGGCGTTTTTATAGTAACCACCATTTTTCCTTGAATATACGTTGAATTGAGAGAGAAAGATTGTCGCCAGGCCCGGTCTATGGTATAAAGCGCCCGCTAAATAAGCAATCTTACAACACACGCGCATCATAAACCGTATACGGGGTGCCCAGGCGATACAATTATCGCCGGGTCGATATACGGGGTGTGCGGAGGCTTAACCCTAAAGGAGAAATAAAATGTCTGCAGTCACTATGCGTGAAATGCTGGAAGCCGGTGTCCATTTTGGTCATCAAACACGCTTCTGGAACCCGAAAATGAGCCAGTACCTCTATGGTCATCGTAACAAGATTCATATTATCAATCTGGAAAAGACACTGCCGCTGTTTAACGACGCGCTTAATTATATCAGCAAGGTTGCTAGCAAACGAGGCAATGTCCTGTTTGTCGGTACCAAGCGCGCCGCGCAAAAAATTATCCATGAAGAGGCGTTGCGCTGCAACATGCCCTATATCAACCGTCGCTGGCTGGGTGGGCTGCTAACCAATTTCAAGACTGTGAAACAGTCGATTAACCGTCTGAAAAAGCTCGAATTGATGGAGACAGACGGTAGCATGGAGAAGATCAGCAAGAAGGAAGTATTGCTGCTCAGGCGCGAACTGGAAAAACTGAAGATCAACCTGTCCGGTATCAAGGACATGCCCGGTATACCGGATGCGATCTTCATTATCGATGTTGGTTATGAGGATATCGCTGTAAGCGAGGCTATCAAGCTGGGAATCCCGGTTATTGGTATCGTCGATAGTAATAATGACCCCAAAGGTATTGATTATGTGGTGCCGGGTAATGATGATGCCATCCGCGCCATCCAGTTGTATGCGAAATATGTAGCAGATGCTGTCATTGATGGTCGCGGCGCGGTTTCCCATCTCGGTGGCAGTGGTGCCGCAGATGATTTCGTCGAGCTGGATGAGTCTGGCGCACCGATTGTGGACGGTGATGGTAAAAAGACCCGAATCCATGCGAAGGAAAAGCCGATTCGCAGAAAAACCTCCACCACCGGTGGTATGCGTAATGATGACCGTGCTGCTGCTCCTCGTGATGCCGGTGCTGCTGCACCTAAGGGCGATGGCGGTGATGCTGCCAGAAAGAAGGTGACCAAAAAGAAGATTGTGACCAAAAAAGCGCCAGCAAAGAAATAAGTAGCGACGTACTGGTCAGCCCAAACAGAAAAAGAAGAGTGAGAGTCAGTTAAAATGCAAATCACAGCAGCAACAGTAAAGGAATTACGGGAACGTACCGGCGCCGGTATGATGGATTGCAAAAAGGCGCTTGAAGAGACCCAGGGTAATATCGAGGCCGCTATCGAAAACATGCGCAAGTCCGGCATTGCCAAGGCAGCGAAGAAGTCAGGTCGTATCGCCGCTGAAGGTCAGATTATCCTGCGGTCGCAGGGTGGTCAGGCCGTCATTGTCGAGATTAATTGCGAAACCGACTTCGTGGCCAAGGATGAAAACTTTGTTCGTTTTTCCAGTGGTGTTGCCGATACGATTCTTGCAGCTGCCCCTACCAGTATCGAAGCCTTGAATGCCTTGCCTCTGGCTGGCGGTGTAGCTGGTCAGACAGTGGAGGCAGCCAGGACTGAACTTGTGGCGAAGATTGGCGAGAATATATCGATTCGCCGTTTCGTCCTGCAGAATAACAAGGGTACTGCCGGTCTTTACCTGCACGGTGTGCGTATTGGTGTACTGGTTGACATGACCGGTGGTAGCGAAGAGCTTGCCCGTGATGTGGCCATGCATATTGCCGCAAGCAAGCCGGTTTGTATCGATGCAGATGAGGTTCCGCAGCAGTTGCTGGATCAGGAAAAGGCTGTTTATATTAGTCAGGCCCAGGAAAGCGGTAAACCAGCCGAGATTATCGAAAAAATGGTCTCTGGTCGAATCAGCAAGTTCCTGAAGGAGATTACCCTGCTGGGACAGCCGTTCGTGAAGGATCCGGATACTACCGTTGAAAAACTGCTGAAGTCCAGCAATGCGGTCGTTAACAGTTTTGTCCGTTATGAAGTCGGTGAAGGTATCGAAAAGAAGACGGACAATTTTGTCGAGGAAGTCATGGCCCAGGCGAAGGGAGCCTGATTTATTTATAAATATCAACACCTGGCACAGGATTAAACCATTGTGAGTGATACTCAAACGCCAATCAGGTTTAAACGTATCCTGCTCAAGCTCAGTGGTGAGGCATTGATGGGGGAAGCCCACTCCGGTATTGATCCGAAGGTCCTCAAGCGGATCGCCGGTGAAATACATGAGCTGGCGGCGGCGGGTGCCGAATTGGCTATTGTGATCGGGGCAGGCAATTATTTTCGGGGCTCAGGCCTTGCCGCCTCCGGAATTGATCGCGTTACGGCCGATCATATGGGTATGTTGGCCACTATCATCAATTCACTGGCCTTGCAGGATGCTCTGGAACAACTCGGCCTGTATGCCCGGGTTATGTCGGCCATCAAGATTAACCAGATATGTGAAGACTATATCCGTCGCCGTGCGATTCGCCACCTTGAAAAGCGCCGGGTCGTCATTTTTGCCGCCGGCACGGGAAACCCCTTCTTTACTACCGATACCGCAGCCAGCCTGCGTGCGGTAGAAATCAATGCAGACCTGCTTATCAAGGCAACCAAGGTCGATGGTGTGTATACCGCCGACCCAGCCCATGACAAGACCGCTGTGCGTTACGACAAGTTGGGCTACGACGAAGTCATCGAGCGCAAGCTCGGTGTAATGGATACAACGGCAGTCGTATTATGCCGTGAAAATAACATGCCATTACGGGTGCTTGATATGATGAAACCCGGCACACTCATGCGTGTTGCAAGAGGAATGGATGAAGGTACACTGGTCAGCTGAAATAGTTGGCCAGTCCCGGCTGCGACTTGAAGACGGGACTGGTGATACCTTCCTGGTATAGATAACAGCTTAAGTGTGGGAGAACGCGGATGACTGAAGACATTATTCGTGACACAGATCAACGAATGAAAAAGTCGCTGGAAAGCATGAAACACGAACTGTCCAAGATTCGTTCGGGGCGTGCTCATCCCAGCCTGCTGGAACAGGTAATGGTGCCATATTATGGGTCAGAGGTACCGATTAACCAGGTCGCCAATGTGAATATTCTGGATGCACGTACATTAAATGTATCAGTCTGGGACAAGAGTGCACTGGCTGCTGTCGATAAAGCGATTAGAAGTTCGGATCTGGGCTTGAATCCGGTCAGCGTCGGGGATTCACTGAAAGTACCCTTGCCAGCACTTACTGAAGATCGTCGCAAGGAATTGATCAAGGTGGTCAAGGCAGAGGCTGAAAAGGGCAGGGTTGCAATACGTAATGTTCGCCGCGATGCGAATACTCACCTGAAAGAACTGGTCAAGGAAAAGGAAATTTCTGACGATGATGAGAGACGTGCCGAGGAACGGGTACAGAAGCTTACCAATACCCATATCGAAGAGATTGAAAAAATACTCGCCAGCAAGGAAGGCGAGTTGATGGAAATCTAGCACTGGCCTGCCTGATTGCGGTGCCATCTGGCCGGGTGTTCCGGCATCTTTGCTAGCAGGTATTCTCGATGAATGAGTTTCTCAAGGTCCCGAAACATATTGCCATTATCATGGATGGCAATGGCCGATGGGCTGTCCAGCGTGGTTTGCTCAGAGGCAGCGGTCACAAGGCTGGAGTGAAAACCCTGCGCGATACTGTCCAGCATTGTATACGCCGCAATATCGGGGTGCTGACCGTATTTGCCTTCAGTAGTGAGAATTGGTCCCGGCCTCGCCAGGAGGTTGAGTTGCTGATGGAACTGTTCATGACTTCACTGCGTGGTGAAGTAGATGATCTCCACAACAATAACGTCTGCCTGAGATTTATAGGTGACCGTGAGGCCTTTTCGGAGAAGTTACAAAAACTGATAGTCACTTCTGAAGTTAAAACCGCAGAAAACACCGGATTAAAACTGGTGATCGCAGCAAACTACGGGGGCAAGTGGGACATGACCCGGGCATGCCGGAAGATAGCCGAGGCTGTGCGCGACAATCGTATAGAACCATCGGCAATAGATGAGCAGCTTGTACGTAGTTACCTGTCACTCCCGAATATACCAGAACCTGATCTGTTTATCCGCACAGGCGGAGAGCAGCGCATCAGCAATTATCTGCTCTGGCATTGCGCCTATACCGAACTCTATTTTACTGATTTGCTCTGGCCTGATTTTAACGGGGAATCGCTTGATAATGCACTTGCGTGGTTCGAGGGTAGACAGCGGCGGTTCGGGAGACTGGATGAGCAGGGTCCGCAGCGATAACATGCTTAAACTGAGGATTATCACTGCCATATTGCTGTTACCACTGGTTGTCCTCGTTGATTTTGCTGTTGATACTCGCTGGTTTGCACTGGTGTTTGGTCTTGTGATTATATTGGGGGCCTGGGAGTGGAGCAGGATTGCCGGACTGGTATCTGCTAATTCCCGCAGCGCTTATGTCGGGCTGATAGTTTTATTGATGCTTGTTGTCTTTGAATACAGAACTGAGGGATGGTCAACGCTGCTGATAACCCTGGCCGTTATCTGGTGGCTTGTGGCGACGTTACTGGTCGTGCTTATCCAGAAGCAATTATTCAGGTTGCGGGAATCCCGCCTGCTATTTGCCTTGTCCGGTTTGCTGGTACTGATACCCTCGTGGTTCAGTCTGGTCTTGTTGCACAATGAAGGCAGTGATACAGGCAGAAGGCTGGTCATGTTGCTATTTGTGATGATCTGGGTGGCGGATATTGCCGCCTATTTTGGCGGCAGGCGCTGGGGTAAAACAGCATTGGCTGACCTTATCAGCCCTAAAAAGACCCGTGAAGGTGCGCTGGCAGGGGTCGCCGCAAGCATGCTGGTAGCAGTTGGATTCTGTCTCATAAACAAAATGCAAGTTGTTGATATAATGGTATTTTCAGGCATCTGATTAATAACGATTCTAGTATCAATCGTAGGCGATTTATTCGAAAGTCTGATGAAACGGCGGGCACAGCTCAAAGACAGTGGCAGTATCCTTCCAGGCCATGGCGGCGTGTTGGACCGAATAGACAGTCTGACAGCCGCCGGTCCGGTCTTTCTGGCAGGCTTGTGGGCGTCAGGATTGCTGATATGAAGGGGGTTACTTTGCTAGGCTCAACCGGCAGTGTCGGATTGAGCACACTCGATGTACTGGCGCGCCATCCGGACCGCTATCGTCTGGTGGCAATATCAGCAAACACGGATGTTCAAGCGGTCGTTAAACAGTGTATCCAGTGGCACCCGCGCTATGCTGTGATGGCGGATGAACGTGCAGCGGATTTATTACAGCAATCCCTGTCTAACCTTGCGCCGGATGTGGAAGTATTGGCAGGTCAGCAAGGGCTCGTCCAGGTTGCGAGCCTGCCTGAAACTGACTATGTTATGGCCGCCATTGTCGGGGCGGCTGGCTTGTTGCCGACGCTGGCGGCAGCACGGGCGGGCAAGCGTATTTTGCTGGCCAACAAGGAAGCACTGGTAATGTCCGGCAGATTATTTATGGATGCCGTCAGGGAAAGCAAGGCTGAGTTATTGCCAATCGACAGTGAGCATAATGCGTTATTTCAGTGTTTGCCTGCCGGATACAGTGGCGGTCTGGCACACGCCGGTGTGACGAGAATCGTGATTACTGCGTCAGGTGGTCCTTTTCGCACAACGTCCACCGCAGAACTGGAACGGGTGACACCCGACCAGGCCTGTGCTCACCCCAACTGGGCGATGGGCAGGAAGATTTCTGTCGATTCGGCGACGATGATGAACAAGGGACTGGAAGTAATTGAGGCGGGCTGGTTGTTTGATGCCTCGCCGGAGCAGATTCAGGTCGTCCTGCATCCGCAGAGTGTGATTCATTCGCTGGTCGAGTATGCTGACGGCTCAATGTTGGCACAGATGGGCAGTCCGGACATGCGGATCCCGATTGCACATGCGCTGGCCTGGCCCGAGCGCATGAATTCTGGTGCAAAACCGCTGGACCTGGTGGCCTTGTCCCGGCTGGATTTTGAGGCGGTTGATATGCAGCGGTTTCCCTGTTTGCGGCTGGCGATTGAGGCCATGTCAGTCGGAGGCACTGCCTCGACGTTATTAAATGCAGCCAATGAAGTTGCCGTCTCCGAGTTTCTGGCTGGACGCATTCGATTTACCGATATTGCCAGGACGGTAGATAGCGCGCTTGAAAATCTGGGAGTGGTAGACGCCACCAATCTGGAAACGATACTGGAGGCAGACCGGCTAGCCAGGGAGTATTCGATAAATCTGATAAGGGAATGTGCAGCGTGATAGATTTTATACAGCGATTGGTTGCGTTTATCTTTGCCCTTGGCATTTTGATTACCTTTCATGAGTTTGGTCATTACTGGGTAGCGCGCCGGTGTAATGTTAAAATCCTGCGGTTTTCCGTTGGATTTGGCAAACCAGTCTGGCGATTTGATTTCAGAGCACCGTTCTGGCACTTCGGTTTTACCCATTCCCCGTGGGATCTCACCAAGATCGGCAAGTTGTTTTCCCAGCGTCAGTTTGATAAGGACGAGACCGAGTTTGTCCTGGCGGCTCTGCCGTTGGGTGGTTATGTAAAGATGCTGGATGAGCGCGAAGCCCCGGTTGCTGAGGAAGAACGCCGGTTTGCATTTAATACCCTGCCGGTCAGCTGTCGTTTGGCGGTCGTTGCAGCCGGTCCGGTATTTAATTTTATTTTTGCGATAGTCGCCTATTGGATAACGTTCATGATTGGTGTAACCGGTCTGAAACCGGTTATTGATGAAGTTGCACCGGACTCGATTGCCATGCAGGCCGGTTTTGTTCCGGGGCAGCAAATATTATCAGTTGATGCGAATTCAACGCCCACATGGTTGTCGGTCATGGACATAACCGTGGCGAGGGTAGTGGATGGTGGAGAGGTCGTCTTCGAGGTGAGAAATCCGGACGGTAAGGAGCAGTCCATCAGTCTGGATATGGCAAAGGTCAGCATAGACGAGATGGCAAGCGGTAAGTTACTTGAGCAACTCGGACTGAAACCGTTAGTACCCGAGTTTCCAGCGACTATTGGCGAGGTGACTGCGGACGGTTCTGCCGCGAGGGCGGGCCTGCAGCAGGGTGATACTATCGTATCTGCCAATGCTGAACTGATCACCGGTTGGGTCCAGTGGGTGGAATATGTGCGGGCTCACGCGGGGGTGCCGATACAGGTTGAATTTATCAGGGGTGGCCAGCAACAGGCCGTCACGGTTACACCTGAAGCCCTTACCCTGGATTCAGGGGAGGTGGTTGGTCGGATAGGTGCGGCGTTTGATAATCGCTACCAGCCGGATGCCTCGATGTACACACTGGAGAATTACTCACCGGTCCCGGCATTATTGCGGGCGGTGGATCGCACCTGGGAAATGTCCGTGATGACCTTGAAGATTCTGGGTAAAATGATCGTCGGACAGGCTTCGGTCAAGAATCTCAGCGGACCGATTACGATAGCGAAATATGCCGGTGATGCCGCGAATCTCGGTATAGTGGCGTTTCTCGGATTACTGGCGCTGCTCAGTGTCAGTCTGGGCGTGCTTAACCTGTTACCGGTACCGTTACTCGACGGCGGTCATATACTGTATTATCTGATAGAAGGGCTCAAAGGCAGTCCTGTATCAGATTCAATTCAGGTTATCGGTCAGCAGCTAGGTCTGGTATTATTGCTCAGCCTGATGGGGCTGGCATTTTACAACGATATACTACGTGTAGTTGGATAACACCCGGATTTAATAATAAAAAACCGACCGATTTTCCTTGTTTGTGATAACCACTTGATGAAATTAATTACAAAAATACTGTTGTTATTACTTTTACTGGTCAATTTTTCAATTGTTCATGCAGTGGAAGAGTTCACTATCGAAGACATCCGGATTGAGGGCCTGCAACGTCTGACACCGGGGACAATCTTCAACTACCTGCCGGTCAAGATTGGCGACAAGTTCAATGATAAGATATCAGCCGAATCATTACGCAATCTGTTCGGCACCGGCTTTTTTGATGATGTAGTTTTCCAGCGTGATGGCAATATCCTGCTGGTCAGTATCAAGGAACGTCCCACTATCGGCAGCCTTGAAATCGATGGCAACAAGGACATTACGACTGAAAACCTGATGAAGGGACTAAAAGAGGTCGGTTTTACTGAGGGACAGGTATTTGATCAGTCCCAGCTCGAAAAACTGGAAAGGGAATTGCAACGACAGTATTTTTCCAATGGTAAATACGGTGTTAACATCCGGTCGACCGTGGATTCACTGGCCAATAACCGCGTTGGCATATCCGTAAAAATCTCGGAAGGTGACGCGGCCAAGATCCGGCAGATAAATATCATAGGCAACACGGTCTTCCCGGAAGAGTTATTGCTGGAAGAGTTTGAGTTAAGCCCCTCGACTCTGATGTCATTTTTCAGTAAAAACGACCAGTATTCACGCCAGAAACTGTCCGGTGACATGGAAAAACTCCAGTCGTATTACCAGGACAAGGGTTACATCAATTTCAATATCGATTCCACCCAGGTCACTATCACCCCGGACAAGACAGATATCTATATCACCATCAATATCACCGAGGGTGAGCTGTACACAATATCCAGTGTGAAACTGGCCGGTGAGCTGATCGTGCCAGATGAGGAGTTGTTTGATCTGGTCTCGATCCGACGCGACTCACTGTTTTCGCGCAAGGAAATGAATGATAGCAGCGAGCGGATTACCGAGAAACTCGGTGCGGTTGGTTACTCCTTTTCCAATGTAAACGCCGTGCCTGATGTCAACGAAGAGAACAACACCGTCGATATCACCTTTTTTATCGACCCGGGTAAACGGGTTTATGTCCGCCGTATAAATTTTATCGGCAATGTGCGTACGCGTGACGAAGTGCTGAGACGGGAAATGCGTCAGGTCGAAGGTGGCTGGATTTCTACCCCGCAGGTTGAACGTGGCAAGATACGTCTGCAGCGGCTGGGGTATTTTGAGGAAGTCAACGTCGAGACACCGACGGTGCCCGGCTCCGCAGACCAGGTGGACGTTGAATATACAGTCGAGGAAATGCCATTTGGTAACTTTACTGCCGGTTTGGGGTATTCACAGATGGAAGGGCTGGTGATTTCAACCAGTATTGCCCAGAACAACCTGTTTGGCTCCGGTAACCGTATTTCATTTTCCTTTAACAACAGCAGCTATAACCGCGTATTTTCACTTGGCTACGTCAATCCGTATTTTACAGATGACGGAATCAGCAGAGGCTATAATTTTAACTATCAGGAAACGGATGGTTTTGATGCATATATCACGGCCTACGACAGCAGGATTATCGGCTCCAGTGTCAATTTCGGTTTTCCGATATCCGAGTTCAACTCGATCAGCACGTCCATCGGTTATGAAAATACCGAGTTGTCCGAGGACGGCTTCTTTGCCGATCAGGTCAAGGACTTTATCAACAGGGAAGGCAACCAATTTGACGTTATCCGACTCAGTGTCGGCTTTGCCTATGATACTCGCGATGATCTGATTATGCCCGACAGCGGACTGTATCATCAGGTTCTGGGTGAAATAACGGTTCCAACGTTCGGAAATTCATTGGAATTCTATAAATTGTCCTATCGTTCCCAGCTGTTTTATCCATTGCCCAGAGGATTTATTTTCGCGCTAAAGGCGGATCTCGGTTATGGTGATGGTTATCTGGGTACCGAGGGTTTGCCATTTTTCGAGCATTATTATGCCGGTGGACCGCGTTCAATTCGTGGCTATACCCAGAATGCCCTCGGACCCAAGGACAATTTTGGTCGTCCCTTGGGTGGAAATGTCAAGGTTGTGGCCGGCTCGGAAGTAATTATTCCGATACCTTTTTTGGAACAATTTGATCAATTTCGGTTTTCAGCCTTTGTAGATGCTGGTAATGTATATTGCACAGGGAATGCGGTGTCAGAGGTACCCAGCTTTATCACTATCAACACCGTGAACAGTGTTGGTAGTCCGTTAAGTATAGGCTCGGTCACCAGCACAACAATATCTGTGCCCCTTTGTACCGATGAAAACATGTTTGATTTGGGCGAATTGCGTTATTCCGCCGGTCTAGGAGCCGTGTGGATTTCACCTCTTGGTGTAATGAGTTTCAGTATCTCTACCCCGTTCAACAATCAGGTGGGTGACGATACGGAAAAATTCCAGTTTAATATTGGAACCAGTTTTTAAACCTATATATAACATTATTGGAGTATGAAATTGAGCAGATTTAATCGTTACCTGACCATAGTAACTGCAATCATCTTGATGAGTAGTTTTGGTGTAGCTGTCCACGCACAGGAGTACAAAATCGGTGTGGTTAATGCTGTAAGAATTCTTGAACAGTCGCCACAGGCACGCAAGACCAGCGTTATGATCGAGAACGAATTCTCTCCTCGTGACAAGCAGTTGATTGCCGAACAGAAGGCACTGAAGGACATGGAAGACAAGTTCAACAAGGATGCCGCCGTAATGGCTGAGGCCGAGCGCAAGAGTCTGGAGCGCGATATCGTGAACAAGCGTCGTGATCTTAAGCGTAGCGAGGACGAATTCCGCGAAGACCTGACTTTCAGAAGGAACGAGGAGCTTGCCAAGATACAGACCGAGATTGTCAGTGCCATTCAACTTGTTGCCAAGGAAAACAGTTTTGACCTGGTGCTCAGCGAGGGTGTGATTTTTGCCAGTCCGAAGATTGATATGACAGATCTGGTAATCCAGCACCTGACAAAAACCGCTTCAAACTGATAACGGAGCAGTTCCTTGTCAGGGGCGAACTCCATGTATGTTATTTAGACTTGGGGAAATCGCTGAAGTAATTAATGCAGAACTGAAAGGTGATCCGGAATGTGTCATTTCCGGAGCAGGTACGCTGAAAGGTGCACTTCCGGATCAACTCAGTTTTCTCGCCAACCGCCGGTATTTCGAATATCTTAAAATAACCAGTGCAGCGGCCGTCGTTATACGTGCTGAAGATGTCGATCACTGTCCTGTGTATGCACTCATTGTAAAAGACCCTTATCTCGCCTTTGTAAAGGCCCTGCGTTACCTCAACCCGGAGCCGGTCTCTCGTGCCGGTATTGACTCTTCTGCCATCATCAGTCCTTCCGCGACCCTGCACTCCGGGGTCTCCATTGCCGCACACGCCGTGATCGGTGCTGGTGTTGTCCTTGAAGAGAATGTCATTATTGGAGCAGGATGTGTAATCGAGCAGGATGTCATCATCGGTAAAAATAGCAGACTGGTTGCCAATATCACGGTTTGTCACAATGTACGAATCGGGGCCAGAGTGTTGATTCACCCTGGCGTGGTAATCGGTGCCGATGGTTTTGGCATCGCGAATGATGCTGGCCGCTGGCTGAAAATACCGCAAATTGGCGGTGTCATTATCGGGGACGATGTGGAGATTGGTGCAAATACCACGATTGATCGGGGTGCGCTTGAAGACACTATCATCGGTGAGGGCGTAAAGATCGATAATCATGTGCAGATTGGACATAACTGTATCATCGGGGCCCATACGGCAATTGCAGGGTGTGCTGGACTTGCCGGCAGTGTCACGATCGGCAAACGTTGTATGATTGGCGGTGCCACAGCGATTACGGGTCATATCGAGATCGCTGATGATGTTATAATCACCGGTATGTCCGGGGTGAGCAATTCTATCAAACAGCCAGGTTTGTATTCAGGGGCGATGATCACATCAGACAACCTTACCTGGCGCAAGAATATGGCGCGGATCAGAAATCTTGATGAACTGGCCAGACGGGTGATTGCGCTGGAAGACAGGGCCGGTAAAGACAAATAATAAATAGCTGGAACCAATATGACATTGTTGAATGCAAATCAGATAAAGAATTACCTGCCGCATCGATATCCCTTTCTCTTGCTGGACAGGATTATCAGTTGTGTACCGGGAGTATCCATTGTTGCCCTGAAGAATGTCACAGTCAATGAGCCTTTTTTTCTGGGACATTTCCCGCAGCGACCATTGATGCCAGGTGTGCTGATAATCGAAGCGATGGCACAGGCAGCAGCGATACTCGGTGTGTTGTCTGGCGCAGAGTCACGCAAGGATGAACTCGACGATACACTGTATTATCTGGTCGGTGTCGACAAGGCAAGGTTTCGCAAGACTGTCGAACCGGGTGATCAATTGATCATTGAAGTCAAATTTGTCACTGTGCGTCGCAATATATGGAAATTTTCCGCCACCGCCAGTGTGGAAGGCAAGGTCGTCGCCAATTGTGATCTGTTAACTACTGTCGCGGAATCCGGTTCTTGATACATCCATCGGCAATAATCCATCCCGCGGCCAGGATGGGAGAGAATGTCGAGGTCGGACCATATACAATCATAGGCAAGGATGTCGAGATTGGTGAGGGCAGTCAGATTGGTTCGCATGTGGTTATCAGTGGACCCACCCAGATAGGCAGTCACAATCACATTTATCATCACTGTTCCATCGGTGAGGATCCCCAGGACAAGAAATATCAGGGTGAGTCAGCGTCAGAACTGGTGATGGGTGATCATAATACGATACGCGAGTTTTGTACGATCAACCGGGGAACGGCGAGTGGTGGCGGGATTACCCGTGTGGGTAACCAGAACTGGATTATGGCATATGTCCATATTGCCCATGACTGTATCGTTGGCAATAACAATACCTTTGCCAATAATACGACACTCGCTGGTCATGTGGTTATTGAGGACCATGTCATCCTTGGAGGGTTTACCGGGGTTCACCAGTTTTGTCATATTGGCAAACACAGTTTTTCAGCAATTGCGAGTGTTATCACACGTGATGTACCGCCCTTTGTACTGGTCTCGGGCAATACGGCCAAACCTACTGGGCTTAACCGGGAAGGCCTGAAGCGAGAGGGCATGGATGCAAACAGCATGGATATGTTACGCAAGGCTTACCGGACACTTTATCAGGAAGGGTTGCTGCTGAAAGACGCACTTGAGCGTCTGGATATACTGGCTGGAGAAACTCCTGAGGTTAAGGCCTTTATCTCCTTTATACGAAAATCGGAACGCGGTATCGTCCGCTGATTCCGCAATCGTAACCCCAGCACTATGCTTCGAATTGGTATCGTTGCCGGCGAACCCTCCGGAGATTATCTCGCCGCTGACCTGATCCAGCAGATCCGTCAGCGTATCCCCGATGTGGAAATCGAAGGTGTGGGCGGTCCTTTAATGTTGGCTGCCGGATGCAAACTACTCTATCCGATGGAAAAGCTGTCAGTCATGGGGCTGGTCGAAGTCGCTGGTAGCTATCTCGAACTCGTCGGTATTCGCCGAAATTTGATAAAGCATTTTCAGCAATCACCACCGGACATCTTTATCGGAGTTGATGCACCGGATTTCAATCTGGAACTGGAAGCACAATTACATTCCAGTGGAATCAGGACCGTTCATTATGTCAGTCCATCGGTCTGGGCCTGGCGCCAATACCGTATCTACAAGATTAAACGCGCGGTGGATCTGATGCTGGTGTTGTTCCCGTTTGAAATGTCGATTTACCGGGAGCACAAGATTCCGGTCAGTTTTGTTGGCCATCCGCTCGCAGATCGCATTGCAGTCAATCCCGATCAAAATGCTGCACGCCAGCGGCTGGGGCTGGACCCCGCGGCCCGGATTATTGCGATTATGCCAGGCAGCCGAAAATCCGAAATTGAGCGGATGCTGACCATCCAGCTACAGACCGTCAGCTGGTGTGCCGGCAGGCACCCCGAACTGGTTTTTATCACCAGTGTACTGACTGACCAGGCGCGACGGATGGTGGAACGCATCACCCATGCCATGCGCCCACAGATCCCGCTGCATATATATCAGGATCGTACCGATGATGTATTGGCGGCGGCCGATCTTGCGTTGCTGACCTCAGGGACAATCACACTGGAAGCGATGTTGCATAATTTGCCGATGGTAGTGGGTTATCGTGTGCACTGGCTGACATACCGGATCCTGCGTATGCTGATCCGGGCAAAATATGCCGCTTTACCTAATCTGCTGACTGACAGGCCACTGGTGGCCGAGTTTTTACAGTATGACTGTCAACCAGAGGCGATGGGTGCCGAGTTGGTACGCCTTCTGGAAAACAGTGATGTCCGTGAGGCGTTGCTGGAGAGCTACGCGCAGATCCGAAACACATTGCAACAACATGCCGGTGCAAGGGCGGCAATGGCCGTTTTGTCCCTGCTGGAAAAGTCATGAATACGCATATGGTGTTTGATGCTGACATGCGGATTGCTGGTGTGGATGAGGTTGGCCGCGGACCACTCGCCGGCCCGGTCATCGCGGCGGCGGTCATCCTGGACCCGGCACGACCAATCGCCGGCCTGGCAGATTCAAAAAAACTGGCAGAAAAAAAACGGTTGTTACTTGCTGATAAAATCCGTTATTCCGCCCTCGCATGGGCCATAGGCAGGGTCGACCATACCGAAATTGACAGAATCAATATCCTGCAAGCCAGTCTGTTGGCGATGAAAATGGCGATTGAAGCGCTGACGCTGACGCCGGATCACGTGATGGTCGACGGTAACCAGTGTCCGCGAATTATATTTTCAGTCGAGGCGGTGGTACGTGGTGATCAAACAGTTCCTGTCATCTCTGCGGCCTCCATCCTGGCCAAGGTGGTTCGAGACGAGGAGATGACCGCGCTTGAGTCAATCTATCCGGGATACGGATTTGCCCGCCACAAGGGCTATCCCACAGCAGACCATCTGCGGGCGCTGCAGCAGCTGGGTATCTGCCCTATACACAGACGATCCTTCGCCCCGGTAAACAGGCTAATATAGTCAGTAATATGGACAACCGCTTCGTACACCTGCATCTGCATACTGAATACTCGCTGGTCGATGGTCTGGTCGAGGTCGATTCACTGGTGGACTCGGCACGGGCAGATCAGACTGTTGCCCTCGCGGTGACCGAGCATGGTAATCTGTTTTCACTGGTCAAGTTTTACCGTCAGGCACAAAAGCGCGGTATCAAGCCGATCATCGGTGCAGAACTGAAAATTTATGAAACCGCATCTGATCGCGAAACCTCGCACATTGTCCTGTTGTGCCAGAATCTCGCGGGTTATCGAAACTTGACCCGCCTGGTGACACGCAGTTATATCGAAGGTCAGCATCAGGGTGTGCCCCATGTCCTGCGTAGCTGGTTTGCCGGGAGTACAGATGGATTGATTGCCCTGTCCTGTGCGCGTGAAGGCAATATCGGCAAGGCAATCATCAACCGCAACCAGACGGCTGCCGCACTTTACCTGCAGGAATGGTTACAGCTGTTTCCCGACCGCTTCTATCTGGAGCTACAGCGGACTGCGCGTCCGAACGAGGACATACATATAGAGGAAGCAGTAAGGCTGGCGTACGATTTTAATGTGCCGGTCGTGGCCACCAACGATGTGCGTTTTATATATGAGAGTGATTTTGAGGCACATGAAGCGCGGGTGTGTATCCAGTCCGGTTATACGTTGAATGACACACGCCGACCACGGGAGTATTCACCACAGCAGTATCTGAAAAGCAGCGAGAGCATGTGTGAGCTGTTTTCTGATCTGCCTGAGGCCATCGAAAACACCATGTTGATTGCCCGGCGTTGTAATCTGGAATTTACCTTTGGCAAGTACCACCTGCCGGACTTTCCGGTCCCGGACGGGCATGATCAGGATTCCTGGTTACAGGAACAGGCAGAACAAGGTCTGGAGGGACTGATCACCCGCATCATGGCTCGACCGGTTGCAACACCGACGATACCACTGGAACAGTATCACGAACGCCTGCTGTTCGAGCTGGATACTATCCGCAAGATGGGATTTTCCGGTTACTTTCTTATCGTGGCTGACTTTATCAGCTGGGCAAAACAACAGGGTATACCTGTTGGCCCGGGCAGGGGTTCCGGTGCCGGGTCACTGGTTGCCTATGTGCTGGGTATCACTGAACTGGATCCGTTGCAGTATGACCTGTTGTTTGAACGCTTCCTCAATCCCGAGCGTATCTCGCTGCCCGACTTTGATATCGATTTTTGCATGGAGCGGCGTGATGAGGTGATTGATTATGTTGCCCGTCAATACGGGCATAATCATGTTTCACAGATCATTACGTTCGGGCGTATGGCCGCGAAGGCAGTTATCCGCGATGTGGGCCGTATCCTGAATCATCCGTACGGTTTTGTGGATCAGATTGCCAAGCTGGTGCCTTTTGACCTGAACATGACACTGGAACGAGCGCTGGATGAAGAACAGTTACTGAAACAACGCTATGATAAGGAAGATGATGTCAGGGCGTTGATCGATCTCGCCCGAAAGCTGGAGGGACTGTCACGCAATGCCGGTAAACATGCCGGCGGAATTGTGATTGCACCGAGGCCCTTGACCGAATTTATGCCACTTTATTGTGAGCAGGGTACCTCGGTCACTTCCACCCAGTTTGATATGGGCGATGTCGAGACGATGGGCCTGGTCAAGTTTGACTTCCTTGGACTGCGTACGCTGACCATCATCGACTGGGCCGTCAAGGACGTGAACAAGCTGCTGGTGCAGGATGGAAGGCTGAAAATCCTTGATATCCCGCTGGATGATCTGGCGACATATAAGATGATCCAGCGGATGGATACCACAGCAATCTTCCAGCTTGAATCAGATGGTATGAAGAAGCTGATCAAGCGCTTGCGACCGGATTCATTCAACGATCTGATAGCGCTGGTTGCGCTGTTCCGCCCGGGTCCACTGCAATCCGGCATGGTCGATGACTTTGTTGACCGCAAGCATGGTCGTGCCATCGTGAAATATCCACATCCGGCACTGGAAGAGATCCTCAAGCCTACCTATGGCGTTATCCTGTATCAGGAACAGGTCATGCAGATCGCACAGGTACTGGCAGGCTACACACTCGGTGCGGCCGATCTGCTCAGACGTGCGATGGGCAAGAAGAAGGCAGAAGAGATGGCCGAACAGCGGACAATCTTTGTCGAAGGTTCGGTCAATAATCAGGTAGATCGCAAGGTAGCGACCGGTATATTCGATCTGATGGAAAAGTTTGCCGGGTACGGATTCAACAAGTCCCATTCTGCCGCCTACGCCTTACTGGCCTACCAGACCGCCTGGCTGAAGGCGCATTACCCGTCCGCGTTTATGGCCGCTGTATTGTCTTCAGACATGGACAACACAGACAAGATAGTCAGCTTGCGTGAGGAAGTTAATCGCATGGACTTGCAGTTGTTACCACCGTCCGTCAATGCAAGCATGTACAAATTCACGGTGGTTGACGAGCGGACAATTCGTTTCGGTCTGGGTGCGATCAAGGGGGCTGGCAAGACGGCCATAGATAATATCGTTGAAGAACGGGAGAACAATGGAACATTTGATCATCTGTTCAGTTTTTGCAAGCGGCTTGATTCACGCAAGGTCAATAAACGTGTCATTGAGGCATTGATCAAGTCCGGCGCGGCGGATGAATTAGGACCAGGCCGTGCAGTCATGTTGGCCAGTCTGGGCAAAGCCGTCCAGTTTGCCGAGCAGTTTGCCAATAACAGCAGCACAGGGCAGGACGATTTGTTCGGTCTGGACATGAATAACACTTCGACGACTTCCGGGATCGAATCCGGTTATGTCGAGGCGCAGGAGCTCGAAGAACATGAACGTCTGCATGCCGAAAAGGAAACGCTGGGTTTTTATCTGCAAGGCCATCCGATCAGTCGATATGAACCTGAACTGTGCCAGATTACGACCACTACGCTAGGCGCGGTCAGCCTGGGTATTGTCAGGATTGCCGGCTATATTGAGAGCGTCCGAACCCGTTCGGGCCAGCGCGGACGTATGGCGGAACTACGCATAGATGACCGTACCGCACGCCTGCATGTAAATCTGTATTCCGACGTCTACGAAAAATACCGTGCAGTCTTGCAGAAAGACAAACTTGTCGTAATCTCCGGTGAGGCCGTAGCAGATGAGTATTATGAGTCTGGTTTATCGGTAAAGGCGGATAAAATCGCCGATCTGGCAGATATCCGTGCAAATTGTGCTTATTTGGTATTGAGACTTGACCACCATATGATGCAGAATGGCATGTCAGGTTTGTTAAAGAGTGTGTTGAAGGGCCAGACCAGCCGGAAGTGCCACGTAATCCTCGAATATTCCAACGGCATCGCTAACGGCAGTCTCACGCTCGGTAATGAATGGCGCGTGGATATCAGCGATAATTTGCTGCAACAAATGGGGGCATTAATCGGTTCTGAAAATGTCATCGTCCGTTATCGGGATGTGCACAAGTATTTAGCCCCTACAAGCAAACCGAAACTCAAATTTACAAGTGGGTCATACTGAACAGAATCAAACAAATGAATTTTCTCGACTTTGAACAGCCTATTGCTGAACTCGAAGCCAAAATTGAGGAACTCAGATACGTCAACGCTGATTCCGACATTAATATTGGCGAAGAGATTAAACGCCTGCAGAAACGCAGTAATGATTTGACCCGATCCACTTTCTCGTCTCTGACCTCGTGGCAGATTTCGAAAGTGGCGCGTCATCCAAATCGTCCCTATACGCTTGATTATATCGAACGCATATTTACTGATTTTAATGAATTGCATGGCGACCGCAGTTTTGCCGATGATCCGGCGATCATAACCGGTGTGGCCAGACTGGACGGTGAACCGGTGGTGGTCATAGGTCAACAAAAGGGCCGCAGTACGCAGGATCGGATCTACCGTAACTACGGCATGCCAAAACCGGAGGGTTATCGCAAGGCCAAACGTATCATGGAGCTGGCAGAGCGTTTTCGCATGCCGATCTTTACCTTTATCGATACACCCGGTGCCTATCCGGGTGTGGGTGCCGAGGAGCGCGGACAGAGCGAGGCGATCGCAAACAATCTCCGGTTGATGTCAGGCCTGAGGACACCGATCATCGCCACGGTCATCGGAGAAGGTGGTTCCGGTGGTGCCCTGGCCATTGGTGTCGCGGATGTCGTGTTTATGCTTGAATACAGCACCTATTCGGTTATTTCGCCGGAAGGTTGTGCCTCCATCCTGTGGAAGAGTGCAGACAAGGCAAAGGATGCAGCCGAGGCCATGGGTATTACCTCCAATCGATTGCGGGAGGTTGGACTCGTCGACCAGATTGTTCGAGAGCCACTGGGTGGCGCTCACCGTAATTATGCGGAGATTGCCGAATCACTGAAGGAGCTGTTACGCCGGGAAATTGGCGGTCTGGTCAATCTGCCACTGGACGCACTGGTTACCCGCAGGCAGGAAAAGATTCGTGCTTACGGTGTCTTTACCACTGAAAAATAGTTTTCCGTCCTGAATTCCGGCAAACATGTCGGAACAGGCCATACTGTTGTCTCCGGAACAGGTCTTTTCAACGCTGGACATGCCGGTCGGGGCGCAACAACTGGTGGTTGGTTACAGCGGCGGACTGGACTCCCATGTACTGCTGCATCTTTTATCACGTTATGCTCATGACCATTTCCCCTCGGTTCGTGTGTTGGCAATTCATGTCAATCATGGTCTCAATCGCAATGCCCGCAACTGGGCAGACCATTGCCGTGGGGTGTGTGAGCAATTGGGTGCCGCTTATCATCTGGTTGAACTGGATGCACGTGCTCCGCAGGGAGAAAGTCAGGAGGCGTGGGCACGACAATTGCGTTATGAAGCACTTGTGCGTTTTGTTGGGGTAGATGACGTCCTGTTTACTGCCCATCACCAGGACGATATGGCCGAGACGTTGCTGATCCAGTTGTTTCGAGGCGCAGGACCAGCCGGACTTGCCGCCATGCCGATGCAGGCCAGGTTTGGTGCGGGCTGGCACTATCGTCCCTTGCTGGCATTTCCCCGAGCCGAGTTACACCGGTATGCACGGGAGTACGATCTTGTATGGATAGAGGATGATTCAAACCAGGATCCGAAATACGACCGCAACCTGCTCCGCAATACTATCCTGCCCGGCATCCGCCAGCGTTGGGCCGGCATTACGCAGACACTCTATCGTGCAGCACGGCATCAGGCGGACGCCAGTGGCCTGCTGGACGATCTTGCCGACATTGACCTGAAGACGTGTCGCTCAGGTGTGGATACTCGCCTTTCTGTCAGTCAACTACGGGGCATATCACGAGCCCGGGCTGCCAATACCCTGCGGCGCTGGATAAGATTACAGGGCTTTCCGGTACCCAATGAGCGCCAGCTAAATCAGATTTTTTCAGGTGTACTCGGTGCCGGTCCGGACGCCAAACCCTGTGTCTGCTGGCAGGGTACTGAGCTACGGCGCTACAGAGACAGCTTGTTCATCACTGTACCTTTGCCACCGCCACCTGACCCAGGTCTGGTCACAAACTGGGACTTGAACAGGCCATCCAGGTTGCCGCTTGGAAACCTGATGGCTACCCGTATCCAGGGTGAGGGTATACGGATTAGCCAGTGCGAGAATGACACGCTGCGTATCCGCTTCCGCCAGGGAAATGAAACACTTTTTCTCGCCGGGCACCACCACCCGTTACGCAAGCTCTGTCAACAACACGCCATCCCGTCCTGTTATCGCGACCATATGCCGCTGTTGTACATCGGCGATATACTGGTCTGCGTGCCCGGAATTGCGATTGCAGATGAATACCGGGCTCGGGACGAGGAGCAGGGGTGGCAGGTGGACTGGTCGGAATCAGTTAATATTCAACCGCAATATACGGTAAACTACCCCGGTCTTGATGCGTTGGATATCTGAATGGCATCAGGCCAGAAACATGACAGAATTTGTGTGGCAAGGACACTACCGTTTACGGTGATGCACCAGGGCAATTTGAAACCAGTTTTATCAGGGAAATAAAATGTTTAAAAGCGTAAAACGTAAACTGACTTGTCTCATGCTACTGACAGGTGTACTTGCATATCCGTTTCAACTGTCCGCCGTTACAGTTCTGGTCCAGACTAGCCTTGGTAACTTTGAAATTGAATTATTCGAAAGCGAGGCACCGGAGACTGTCGATAATTTTCTGAAGTATATTGAAGATGGCTCATTTGCTGATTCGTTCGTACACCGCAGTGTTACGGGATTTGTCATTCAGGGTGGGCAATTTACATACACGGACGATATCCTCGGAGACATCCCGGAAAAGACAACAATATTGAATGAGTTTGGACGTCCGAATACGCGTGGAACGATTTCAATGGCGAAGTTAGCCGGTAATCCGGACAGTGCTACCAGCTCCTGGTTTATCAATCTGGCAGACAATAGCAGTCTTGATTCCGAAAACGGGGGTTATACCGTCTTTGGTGAGTTGCTAGGTAATGGTCTGGAGGTGATTGATGCTATTGCCAGCCTGCCGGTCTATAACGCAGGAAGTGCATTCGGCACGCTGCCACTGATGAACTATTCCGGGACAGGGACAATCCTCACTGAAAATCTGGTCATTACTAACATCAGTATTCCGACTACAGCAAATAACTACAGCGATCTGCAGGTTACCAAGACAGTGGATATCACCAATCCTGGACTGGGTAGCTCCGTGCAATTCCAGATCAAGGTGACCAATGCCGGACCGAATACTGCCCCTACGGTATTATTGACGGACAAATTACCTGCGGGTATGTCAATACCGGTTGGAATGTCAACGTTTGCCACGCATGGTAGTTATGACCCGCAAAACGGAACCTGGCAAATTGGTACGCTAACATCGGGTACACAGGCAACATTGAACATTCCGGTTGTGCCACGCCAGTATGTAACACCGGAGTGTTATGTAAACCAGGCGAACATACCTTCTTACACTGGTTATGACCCGCAGCGGGGTAATAACAAGGCCACTTCTACTGTATACGTGGGGGGTGTCAGCACCTGCTCGGAGTTGACAGTCACAGTTATACCCATTGTGTTTGAACCAGCCACTTGTATTGCCGGGAGCTCACCAGATTTGCTGGTATATGATGTGCGCGTACATAATGCCGGCCCGGATGCAGCATTGAATACCAGTGTGTCGCTGACAGGTAATATCGGTGGTGCGGCACAGGCAGATCAGAACGGGTTGAGCTTTGCTGAAATCGCCAGTGGACAGACGGTGAGCGGTTCGATGACCTGGAACCTTGCCTGCGTCCGTAATGAACTCGTTGCGAACTATAATATTGTGGCGAGCAGTGACTCGACCCCATCCACTGACAGTATCACGACTGTATCGGGTGAATATACCGTCCCATCTGCAGTCGCCGCTACAACAACGACAACGGATACAGCAACAGATAGTGGTGGCGGAGGTGGCTGTTTTATCGCAACGGCCGCGTATGGCTCATATATGGACCCGCATGTGTATGCACTGCGCCAGTTTCGTGACAGTGTGTTGATGCAGACGGCTCCGGGGCGCTGGTTTGTCAGCCAGTATTACGAATATTCACCGCTGCTGGCCGATATAATTTCCAGTAATGAATACCTGCGCCTGCTCACCCGCTGGTTACTTACCCCCCTGGTGTATACGGTCGCTTATCCGCTCGCCGCCCTGTTTGTACTGTGTATCCTTGGTCTCGGCATACAATACAGACGCAACCGCGAGGTCTGGTAATCCGTTTTAGTGGCTAGCCTTACCCGTGGAACCTGTCCGGCAGTCATGCCGGGCAGGTTCAGCGCAGTGCAGATACAGCAGTGTAGGGTGGTTCCTGCCTGAATCGCAGCATCACATCACCTACCTCGATAATATCGCTCTCAGCCAGTTTGTGTTCCTGGATTTTGCGTTTATTAACGTAAACGCCGTTGGAGGAGGCTGGGTGCCATTGAAAACTCGCTCATTGACACACTGCTCTGGAATGGCCTGCCAGTAGCGTTGATCATTCTCAGTCTGATGACCTTGTTTACCCTGATATTGTTATATAGTAGGCAGGGTGTGCCAGCAGCACAAACGGTCAGTATTGTTGCCGATCTTAAAAAACCACTGGCTTACCTGATTTCCGAGGATGATAGTCGCAAGCGTTTCCCTATTTCCAGCGCCACTTGCAGGATCGGCCGCAGCCGGGACAACGACATGAAACTGATAGATAATTCGGTCTCGCGCAAACATGCCGAGATCCGGCGAAACTTCAAGGGGCAGTTTGTATTGTATGACCGTGAGTCTGCAGCATTTCCTGATTGCGGTGACAGTGAAGTCCATAACAGCAGAAGCAAAGTCAGTGGACAGGAAATAAGTCCGGGTCTTGTGTCCGGACAGGACAGGGATACAGGCGGTAAAAATCTGGCTGGCAACTGGACTGTCCGTTTATTCCCTGATCTGGATGGTGGTACCGATGGTCACATAATTGCGCAATTCCGAGATCTCCTCATTGGTCAGCGCAATACAGCCTTCCGTCCAGTTCTCCTTGTTATGGATGGACAGCTTCTGTTCGGTGATCTCGCCGATTCCGTGCAATCCGATATAACCGCCGAGTACGGTGTTCTGCGGTGGTACCTGGTTGTTACGGTTGGCAACAATGATCTGCTTGAACTCACGCGCATTGATTCGGTTGTCGATATACCCATGCCAGGCGTCCACCTGATTTGGATAATTGATCAGCATGAAAAAATGGAACCGGCTGTTTGCCTTGAAATCGAGAATCTTGTAGGTGCCTATAGGTGTCTTGTTGTCGCCACGTTGAAGCTTGGTCCCGTCCCCGCCACGCCCGATTGAGATACGGAAGCGCTTGATGACCTGATCGCCCTCTTTTACGATGAGTTCCTGTGATGACTTGCTGACCTCCAGGCTGTAAGAATTGCCACTGGCCATCACCACCGGGGCGAGTGCCAGGGAGAGCAGGGCCAGACCGGTGATCAGGATACGGTGGATCGATGCAGGCATTTTCCGGTATAACATCACTACGGGCCTCTTCAGTGGGTTCTTTGAAATTATAATCGAAAATTACAGCGTAAAATACGATTTCCTTAACGACAGGGCAAGGAGGGCAGGGTGGACGACAAGACACGAACCGAGCTGCAGGCCGCTGCCTTCCGGCGATTAATCTCGCACCTGCAACAGAATACTGATCTGCAAAATATCGATCTGATGAATCTGACCGGTTTTTGCCGGAACTGTCTGGCGAAATGGTACAAGGCCGCCGCCGATGAAAAAAATCTGGCACTGGATTACGAACATGTCCGGGAAATGATCTACGGCATGCCCTATGAGGAATGGAAGCAGAAATTCCAGCGACCCTGATCAGCGCTTGCTGGCCAGGACATCTGTCAGTCACGAGGCTCCGGACGGAAGCCGGATCGGAGAACTTTGGAGGCGAAATTAGACAAGGAACGGCACGCCATTGAAAACAGCAATGATGACCAGGAGATTAAGTTAGCCAGACTGAGCTTGTTAGATGTCGCAGCTAAAGGGCTTAGAAATAAATCTTGGGGTTAGAACTGAGGACATTGGGGTATCTCAAGTCTTACTGTTACCATAACTGTTACCACTTAGCATATTCGGTATAGAGTAAAAGTCTAATAACGTCATAAGCTATTGATTTAAATGGTGCCGAAAGTGGGATTTGAACTCACGACCTACCGCTTACAAGGCGGTTGCTCTACCACTGAGCTATTC
>CAMBTO010000032.1 GCA_945870865.1 Klebsiella pneumoniae | reverse complement strand
CCCCCCCCGCGGAACCTTCCTGATTTCGGCAGCTGTTGTTGCCGTTTATATTGCTGTATACGCGAGGTGATTCAGTCCCAGTCGCGATCGGTGAAGTCTTCAATCTGCTCACGTAACCGGCGTTCCTCGAGCAAATCTTCAATTCTTCTTCTTGCAGTCAGATTACTGATTACCTTGGCCTTGTTTACTACTGCCATCGTTTTAAGCAAGTCCTCAATGTTGTCTCCTTCTTCCATCTCGTCTGTGATATCTTCCATATCATCATCAGAGTCCTGATTTGCTGCCATATTACCTCCCTCAAGAGTTAACACACACGGCCAGTGTGCGAAGGTGTTGGTTATTAAAATTATCCCGCCGTTGATACTACATCGTGTCGATTTAGCATTGAATTTACCGAAGCGATTGACTGCAATGGCGGGCGAAATATGCCAACTGGATAAATAATTGTCAATATAATTAAATGTATGAAAACCAGCAGAAAAATCAATCATTGCGAGCGTTGATTTCTGTGCAATTTTAGTGGATGGATTCCACTGATTGACTGGCATGCGGCCCGGTCTGCTGTAACGATTCAGGTTTTTCAGGTGCTTTTGCTGTAGAATGCAAAGAACGTAACACACGTTGCGCATCACAGGGGGAAAGCCATGGAAACCTCAAAGGTCAGTAGTGGCAGCAGTTCGATGGAATACCGGATTGTGAAGCTGGAAAAGACTTGCGCCCCAACCGGGGCCATCGGAGACAACTGGTATACCTATACCATCGAACGTAACGCCCTGACCAACATCGTGGGCAATCGCCGCGGGACATTGGAACAAGTCAGTGAATATGTGCGTGAGTATGTCGCCGATATAAACTCACGTCACGGCAACGGCGGTTATTCGTTGTGGATGACACGGAAGAACAACAAACAACCAGCCAGATAGCGGCCGGTTATTACTACCACCTGTTAGCGTCCTGAACCGAGACGGTTGGATCGTTTTGCACCAGTCTTCCCAGCCACAGTATGTCGACTCCAATGTTCCACTGCCTTGTTCGGATCGGTGGCCTGTTCTGTAGCGAGATCCTGTGGATTTTCCGGCTGTGCCTGTATCCGGCGTTTACGTGGAACGACCTTGTGGCTGATACGCGGGTCAGGTTCAAATCCGGGGATTATCACTTTCAGCAGGTCCACATTCAGCATGTCTTCAATCTGGCCGAGCATGTCAAATTCATCCGCCGCAACGAGAGAAATTGCCTTGCCGGTGTTACCCGCGCGGCCTGTACGACCGATACGATGGATATAATTTTCGGATTCCGTCGGCATCTCATAGTTGATCACCAGCGGTAGTTGCTGGATGTCCAGTCCACGTGACGCCACATCGGTGGCCACCAGCACGGTCACTTCACCTTTCTTGAAATTTTCCAGCGCCCGTGTGCGCTGCGATTGCGACTTGTCACCGTGTATCGAATCCGCATGGATACCGGCCTTGTTTAATTGCTGGGCCAGGCTGTTGGCCGTGTGTTTCATCTTTACAAAGATCAGGATCTGCGACCAGCTGTTGTTCTGGATCAGATTGACTAAAAGCTCACGTTTGCGTGAATGATCGACCGGATGCACGATATGTTCTACCTGGGTCGAGGCCGAATTACTCGGGGTGACCTGGATTATTTCCGGCTTGTGCAGCAGGCTGTTTGCCAATCCCTTCATCTCGGTAGAGAAGGTCGCCGAGAAAAGCAAATTCTGCCGTTTCTTCGGCAACAGTTGCATAATCTTGCGGATATCCCGGATAAAGCCCATGTCCAGCATGCGGTCAGCTTCATCCAGCACAAAGATGCCTACCTGTGACAGGTCGACATTTTTTTGCTGTACATGATCGAGCAGACGACCCGGCGTGGCTACGAGGATATCGACGCCTTTCTTCAGCGCACTGACCTGAGGGGTAATATTGACCCCACCGTACACCTCTGTGGAACGCAGCCCGGTATACTTGCCGTAGGTCCTCACACTCTCATGCACCTGCGCCGCAAGCTCACGCGTCGGCGTCAGGATCAGACAGCGAACCGCACGTTTTTCCTTGTTTGGTTCTTCAATTCCGAGCAGTTGCAGTATAGGTAAGGTAAACCCGGCAGTCTTGCCGGTACCGGTCTGGGCGCCGGCCATGATGTCGCGGCCATTTAATACAGCCGGAATCGTTTTGGTCTGTATCGGGGTTGGCGTAGTGTAACCATGTTCGCTGACAGCACGAACTATTTCAGCCGCCAGGCCGAATGATTCAAATGACATTATTTTATGTGCTCCTGGATCCGCCTACCTTAAGTATGCTGCTGTGGGAACGGTCTAGGCTGGATTTATTAAAGTAATTCGGGGAAAGCCGGAATGGGTTGCCACGATGACAGGCGATGACCGATTTTTGCCTGTGATGCCCTCACTATAACACTAAACATATCAGCTTGTATGCATAAATGCCTGTTTAGTATGGATTAGCGACCCCACAGCCTGTAACAGCTGTCCGCTTGTGGTTGTGAAACACCGTGTGCCGCAAGGATGTGGCACACGAGCCTACATGGATGTATTTACGGCGTGTCTTGAACGACCACAAGCGGACAGCTGAAGATGTATCTACAGGCAACAACAAACATCACCCCCACCGACTCCACACCGGCTCACAATTCTGCGGTATCGCCGCACAATGCCCCAGTTTGCTCCACAGCTGCTCATGTCCATGAAAATCAGAACCACAGGACGCCAGCATCCCCTTTTTCTCACAGATCCGCGCCAGATCATTCGTCACGTCCGGCGTCTGATTACCACTGATGACCTCGAGACCCTCACCACCCGCCTCAATAAAACTCTCCACCAGACGCATCAGCCGCGTGCGCGTCAGTTTGTACCTCGCAGGATGCGCAATCACCGCCGTCCCACCGGCCGTGCGTATCCATCCGACAATCTCGGGTAGTTCGGCCCAGGTCGGTTTGATATAGGCCTTTTTACCGATACCCAGATATTTCTTGAAGGCTTCCTTCTCATCCTTGACCACACCCGTGTCAATCAGATAACGGGCGAAGTGCGGGCGACCGATATTGTGGTCGCTGTTGGCAAGTTTGCGTATATCCGCCAGCATGTTGTCTATACCGAGTTCACGACTGAGTTTTTCCGCGATCAGCCCGGCCCGCTCCTGCCGCAATGCGTGCTGGCGGGTTATGCCGGCATGGAGAGCGTCGCTGTCCAAATCGACGTTCAACCCGAGGATATGGATATCGATCTTCAGCCACTGGGTCGAGAACTCAATACCGGGGATCAAGCGAAACGGCAAACCGGCGCGATCGGGGATACGGTCATAGGCATCGATACTGTCATGGTCGGTGATGGCGAGCATGTCCAGATCCGTGGCAGTCGCAAGATTGATCAACTCGTCAGGTGTCAGTTTCCCGTCGGAGACGGTTGTGTGGGAATGCAGGTCGATACGCATACCGCTGATTAAAACACGTTCAGGTACTGATTAATACCCGCATTGCGTCTAGTCGAGGTAACCCCGAAGCAAACATTTTATTGACCTCCTCCAGTTCGGATTCAAAAAAGTTGATTTCTGCCTCACGCACATTCGGATTGATACGGGCCAGTTCACGCAGGCGCTGGATCTCGTTCGTCAACATTGCACCGGTCCGTGCACGTACTGTTTCAATAATCGAACCGGCCTGGTCGGTCGCCTGTTTCTGGCAACGTTCGCTCAATTCGCGGATCATCGCCTGTTTCAACGCAACCACCTTTTTGGCGGTGTCCTTGTCTAGGGCACCTAAAACCTTCCCGATACGTTCGTAGTCCAGCCTCGTGGACTGGTTGACACCCTTGTCATCCAGCACGATGCGGATCAAGGCCGGCGGCAAATAACGGCGGATACGTGGAGAACTTGCGGTGGCAGAATCGAGCAGGAAATTACATTCCAGTAACAGTGTCCCCGGGCGCAAATCCGGGTGTTTGATTACCACGACGGCGGTATTGCCATGTTCATTGCTGAGTACCAGCTCGACGGAACTGCTGACCATCGGGTGGGCCCAGGTCAGGAACTGACGGTCTTCGTGCGCAAGTGCGGTCTTGCGATTGAAGGTCACGGTCAGCCCGTCATCGGGCAGGTGCGGGAAACTGGTCAGCATGTTTTCCGCCGGGCTCAGGATCAGACTGGAATCGCCATGTTCTTCCGAGTGGACGCCAAAACAGTCAAACACGCTGTCCATATACGCCGGTAAGGTCGAGGTCCGGTCTTCCTCCTCTGCCAGCTGTTGTAGATGTTGCGCAATGTCCGGTCGGCACGAATTGTATTCGAGTAGTCGGTCACGGCCCTTTTCCAGCGCCTCGCTCAGGCGTTGATAATGGGCGCGGCTCTGTTGCAGCAGCGGTGCGGTATCGGTGTCGGGATGATGTAAAGCCTCACGTAGTGTGTCCCTGACCAGTTCAAATACGGCCGGAACCGCATGACACGGACGGGAAAAAGCCTCCAGTCCGCGCTGGTACCAGTCATACATCACGGCCTGCGCACTGCCTTCCAGATAGGGTATGTGGATCTGTACCGGATGTTTCTGGCCGATACGATCAAGTCGGCCGATGCGTTGTTCGAGCAGGTCCGGGTTGAACGGCAGGTCGAACAGTATCAGGTGATGTGCAAACTGAAAGTTGCGTCCTTCACTGCCGATCTCCGAGCAAACCAGTACCTGTGCCCCGGCCTCATGGTTGGCAAAATAAGCGGCGGCTCGGTCGCGTTCGATGATACTGAGTCCGGCATGGAACGCGGCGGCATGTAAACCGAATTTCAATCGCAAGGTCTGGGCTATATCAAGTGCCGTCAGACTGGACGCACAGATGACCAGTATCTTTTCCGGTTTGAGCGATACCAGTCGATCACGCAACCAGCTGATACGCGGGTCGATCATGGTCCACTCATGCGTGGCGGCGGCCGGGATGGTCTGGTAATACAGTTCCGGTGACAGTAATTCCTGTTCCTCTGCAACCGCACTGGTATTCAGCGCGGCGTATTCCGGTGGCAGTGGCAAGGGGTAAGCCTGCGGTTGGCGCTCCGGAAACCCTTTCACGGCGGCGCGGGTATTGCGGAACAACACCCGACCGGTACCGTGGCGATCCAGCAGGCAGTTCATGATCGTGTTATGCGATGCCTCATCTCCGTTGGCAAGCAGGCTGTCCAGCGCGTCGGTATCATTACCGAGTAATTTGCGTAACTGTTTCAGCTCAGTGGCAGACAATTTTTTCCCGCTGAATAATGATTCAATCGCATGGGCAACCGGTTCATACAACTTTTCCTCTTCCACAAACTGTTCAAAGTCAGGGAAGCGGCCCGGATCCAGCAACCGCAGTCGGGCGTAGTGGCCGGCCTTGCCGAGTTGCTCCGGCGTGGCCGTCAGCAGCAACACGCCGTTGGTGATCGCCGCAATCCGTTCAATGACCTGGTATTGCGGGCTGGCCTGTTCCGGGGTCCATTCCAGATGATGGGCCTCATCCACAACCAGCATGTCCCAGCCGGCAGCCAACACATGTTGCAGACAGGAGGTATTGTCGGTCAGCAGTTCCTGGTCACACAGCACCAGCTGTTCCTGCTCAAACGGGTTCGCGGACACATCAAACTCGGTCATCGCCTCATAGCGTTCCTGATCAAACAGCGAAAAACGCAGGTTAAAGCGTCGCAGCATTTCGACCAGCCACTGGTGCAACAGGTTTTCCGGCACCAAGATCAGCACGCGGTGGATACGCTCGGCCTCCAGTTGTTCGTGCAGGATCAGACCGGCCTCAATCGTTTTACCCAGACCGACCTCGTCAGCAAGCAAGACCCGCGGGGCATAACGACGGCTGATCTCATGGGCAATATATAGCTGATGCGGGATCAGATCAGTGCGCCCGCCGATGAGGCCGGTGATACCGGAACGGTTGATGCGGTCGAGTTGTTGCAGCGTCTGGTAGCGCAGCGCAAACCAGCGGTTATCATCGATTTGACCCGTCATCAGTCGATCCAGTGGCCGGTTCAACCGGATCTGATGATCGAGCAGGGCCTCAGCCAACTGCTGCGGCATACCGTTCGCATCCTTGCCGATGTAGGTCAAAAGCCCGGCCGCTATGGTCACACTGTCGACCGTCATTCCCTTGCCCTGATGGTCGATCACGGTATCGCCCTTGGCGAACTCCACCCGGGTCAGGGGTGCGGATTGCATCGCGTAGGTGCGGGTCTCACCCGTTGCCTGGAACAGGATGGTAATGGTACGCTGCGCTACCGACAGGACCGTACCGAGTCCAAGTTGCAGTTCAGCATTATTTATCCAGCGTTGGCCAACAACAAATTTGTGCATGTAATAATCCGTGAAGACGTCAAAGACTCGACATAGTAAAGAATCTGTGACAGAAATCCAGAATCGATCGCGACCTGACGCGGAAAAACCGTGCTGGTACGTCTATATCGTGCGCTGTGCCGACCGCAGTCTTTACACCGGGATCAGCACCGACCCGGATCGCCGCCTGCAGGAACATAACCACAGCAACAAATGCGCCGCTGCCTATACGCGCAGCCGGCGTCCGGTTGTGCTTGTCTACCGCGAGGCACACGCCGACCGGTCGCAGGCATCCAGACGAGAATACGAAATCAAACAATTAACGGCGGCTGCAAAGCAATTATTAATCAGGGATAAATAATCAGCGCAACGTCAGTGTGTTTCATCAGGTCTCCAATCTAACAGCAGAATAAATAATCTCAGCAGACCGGCACTCCGGGTCTGGTGCTGTATTCAAATATTAGCTACACGCTAAAGTAGCTAATAAACAACTGGCAATTTGGGTTTCATTGCCTAGAATGAATTTTGGCGCAGATATCTTATGCTGGGGGGAGGGTACCTGCGCCATGTTTCACGCCTCAATGATGTTTCCTGAACAGCCCCAGAACCGCATCGATGATCGGCGTAATCTTCAGAAAGATGTTGATGGCCTGGTGTATCTGCCAGAAGGATGGTTGCGGGTCAGTCATCCAGCTCACCTATGGCGACTGCAAGCAGGTGTAGTTCAAACTCCAGCACTTCCGTGACGCGGATGACACCGCCCAGAGCCGAATACGGGCGTAGCCCGAGTTGGTGATGGTCCAGACCGAACTGTGAGTCTATCTGTAATCCGGCATCTACCCGCGTCACCGTGGCCGGTAATTGCAGCGGGATCGTCATGCCTTTGAACGTCAGCGTCAGATTGAATTGATGCGTGCCTGTAAGTTCCCCTGCATATGCGACATCTACGATTACCTGTGGCCAGTTCTCACCATCCAGCACTTCCGGTCGTAACATATTGTCACGGGTGCTGCTTCTGGCCGCTGCATCGGGGATGGAACGAAATCCGGCGTCCTTTAGCTCGACCGGGTCATCTACCGACAATTGCTGCACCGGAATAACCAGTTGTGCGGTGGACTCAGCAGGTGGTGCGACGACTGTCAGTGTACCGCTGATAGCGCGACCACGGATCAAATGATCATGCCCGAAACCGTATAACAGACCGGCACGTCCGACACGTATCGTGAGTAAGGATTGTTCGGGCTGAATGAGGAATTCTTGCCGTCCGGCTGCAACCGAAGGCTGGGCATATAAGGCAGGGATAACACAAGTACAGATCAGGCACAGTAGCAGGGTATATCGGAAGCGGCCTGCCGACCGGCGCTGTGCAGTATTACCGCGATAGTCATGGTGGAGCATAGTAATTTCACTGTAGATCGGACTGGCCGCTAATTACCCAGATTATATCGATTTCATGGCGATGACAAGCCGCCTGCCAACCCCCGTAAAGTGATCCAGCCGGTGACTTCCTCCGGCCCATCTATCTGCTATAGTAGCCCTACAGGTTATTCCAGGGTCCCTTCATGTTCATGAAAAACAGGATGCTTAGACAGAGATGAATTTACACCGCACATCGTCGTCACGTTCGATGCTGACCGGTATGCTCATGCTCGCGATCTTTCCGGCCGTTTGTGGTGATACGGTGTTGCAGAATACCGCACCTGTCTCCGAATTTGATTTTGTGCGCATGTATTACACCTCCGGCAATCCGGTCATCGGGGGCGTCGGTTACAAGAATTCACACACCTGGCAGATAGACTGGCCCGATGCAGAGTTACACTTCCTACAAGGCCTGCGCCGCCTCACCCGCGTGAACGCCTCAGCAGAGGGGCGCATGGTGTCGCTGATGGATGATGAGGTTTATAACTTCCCCTGGTTGTATGCGATCGAGGTCGGCCACTGGCATCTCAGCGATGAGGAGGCCGGACGGCTGCGAGAGTATCTGCTGCGCGGTGGTTTTCTGATGGTCGACGATTTTCATGGTTCCCAGGAATGGGCCGGTTTCATGTCTTCACTCGAACGTGTCTTTCCCGATCGCCAGTTCGAGGAGATAGACCCGAACCATGAAGTGATGCATGTGTTTTATGATGTGGACAAGAAGGTGCAGATCCACGGTCTGCATTTTTTCTACAGCGGGCGCACCTATGAAAAGGACGGTATCACCCCACACTGGCGTGGCATTGTTGATGATGACGGCCGCCTGATGGTCGCGATCAATTTCAATATGGACATGGGTGATGCGTGGGAACACGCGGATACCACCTATTATCCCGAGCCAATGACCGCGCTGGCCTACCGGTTTGGTGTCAACTACGTTATCTATGCGATGACACATTAACGATGCAAGAATTCCTGCTCAAATATCCACAGATGTTGTTTGACCAGGGCGAACTTGTGTTCGCACGCGAGTGGCCGTTGTGGACAGGCTATGCCGTGCTCGCGGCCTTAGCGGTGCTCGTGTTGGCGATGCTGGTCTGGAAACGCCGCACACTGGTGTGGTGGAAGCTCGGGGCGATCGGCCTGTTACAGACGGCGATGGTCGCATTGGTGCTACTGATATTCTGGCAACCGGCGATCCTGACCGAACAATTGCGTCAGGGCGATAATGTCGTCGCACTGATGCTGGATACATCAAGCAGCATGAATTACAGCGAGGGTGAGACCTCGCGTATGCAGCAGGCGATGTCCGTCATTAATGGAGATTCGATAGCGCGTGTCGGTGCGCAATATACGCTGCAACGGTTTGTGTTCGCCGCCGATGCCCGCAGCGTAGAGAGTTTCGATCCGTTGCCTGCGCCGACAGCACAGTCCAGTCTCGGTAGCTCGGTACAGCAGGTGCTGTCGATGTCACGCGCCAGTCCGCTCGGAGCAGTCGTGCTCGTCAGTGACGGTGCTGATAATGCCGGTGCGTTGACGCAGGAGCAACTGGCAGAAATTGCACGCTTCGGTGTGCCGGTGCATACGATAGGGATAGGCAATGAATGGATCGCCGAAGACCTGGAGTTACAGGACATCACACTGCCGGGCCAGGCGATGCCGGGCACGATCCTGACCGCACGTGTGGCTATCCGCCATGATGAACCCGGTGTGGCACGGTTAAAGGTCTATGACGGTGAAAAGCTGATCACCGCCAACGAGATCCAGTTGCAACCCGGTACCGATGTGACCACCGCGTGGGTCGATGTGCCGGTCTCCGAGGCGGGATATCGGGACCTGCGGTTTACACTCGATGCGCGGCCGGGCGAACAGATAACCGAAAACAATACCCGCTCCCGGGTAGTTGAGGTGAAGGAAGAAAAATACCGTGTCCTCTATATAGAAGGAGAGCCACGTTGGGAATACAAGTTCATGCGCCGCGCACTGGAGAAGGACCCCAGTGTTGAACTGGTCAGTCTGTTACGCGTTAGCCAGAACAAGTTCTACCGTCAGGGCATCCATAACGAAGAAGAGCTGGCCGCCGGGTTCCCGCTCGACAAGGGCGAGTTATTCGGTTTCAACGCGCTGATCATCGGCAGTATCGAGGCACCGGTATTCAGCGCCGAGCAACAACAGCTGATCCATGACTTTGTGAATGAACGTGGTGGTAGCTTGCTGATGCTGGCCGGTCCAAACGGTCTTGGCAGCGGTGGCTGGGGCAATTCAAAGGTCGGGGAGTTATTGCCGGTCACGCTGCCGGCCGAAGACGCCGGGTTTATCAGGTCGAAGGTGCGCGCGATGCTGACACCGGCCGGTGCGCAATCGCCAATGTTGAGACTGAGCCAGGACATTGAGGAAAATCGTCGCCTGTGGCAGGAGTTGCCCGAGATTGCGGATTACCAGAGTGTGGGCGTGTTAAAGCCTGCCTCCACCGTCCTGTTGAATGCGCAACTGGCGGACGGTGAACGTCCGCTGTTGATTACCCAGCCATTTGGTCGCGGCCAGATCTTTGTGATGGCGACCGGTGGCACCTGGCGCTGGCAGATGAGCCTGCCCTCGGAAGACCAGCGTCACGAGACCTTCTGGCGGCAGTTTCTGCGCGAGATGGTCATCAATACACCCGGACGTTTCCGCCTGTTTACCGAAGTCAGCGGCGATGACGTGCGCATCAATGCGGAACTGCTGGACGATAATTTCAAACCGGAACGCGACCTGCGCCTGACGGCAATCGTTTCTGCCGCGGACGGGACCAGTACCACGCTGGATATGCAACCATCCGCCGAACTGCCCGGTGTGATGACGGCAAGATTCAAGGCAGATCAGAGCGGACTGTATTCTATCGAGGCAATATCCCGGCGCGGTGATGAACCGGTTGATTCGGCACGTATCGCGGTACATCATGATGCGGGCACCGCCGAATTCTTTTCGCTGCGCAAGAATAACGCGCTGTTACAACAGCTGGCCGTGGCCACCGGCGGACGTAACTGGGCTTTGGATGAACTCGATGAACTCGCGCAGGCGATCAGCTACTCCGCTGCCGGGATCACCGAACAACAACTGCACCCGTTGTGGGACGCGCCGTTGTTGTTCCTGTTATTACTGTTACTGAAGGCGGCCGAATGGACGCTGCGACGCTACTGGAAGACGATATGAAGGTCAGCACAGGTTTGCTCAGTCTGTTAGTACTGTTACCGCTGTGTGCCATGGCCGAACAATACATCACGATCATCCAGGGTCTCGATGGTAATGCGGAATACGGTAATCAGTTCAATATACAGTCAGAAAAATTGCTGGCGGCAGCCACCTCGGTCACCGGCAAGGACAAGGTAACGCTGCTGAACGGAGACGCGGCCGGTCGTGAGCAGGTGCTGGCGCATTTTGATGCGCTGGCAAAGTCGACGAAACCGTCCGACCGTCTCACCGTCTTTCTGGTCGGGCACGGCAGTTATGACGGTCTGGAATACAAATTCAATATTCCCGGCCCGGATCTGACCGGCGACGATCTGGCGACCATCTTCAATGCACAACCGGCGAAGCAACAGATCATCGTCAACCTTGGCAGCTCCAGTGGGGCGACGCAGACGCTGTTGAAGGCGGACAACCGCACCGTGGTCACGGCGACGCGAAATGGTGAGGAACGTCTGGCAACCCGGTTTGGCAGTTATTTTGCCAGTGGACTGGAAGACAGCGCGGCCGATATCAACAAGAATGAGGCAGTGTCACTGCAGGAGGCATTTGATTACGCCAGCCGCATGGTAAAGGACTATTTCGAAAGCCAGGGCCAGCTCGCCAGCGAACATGCGGTGATGGAGGGTGGTCAGGCTGCACAATTGGTGCTTGCTCGCATGGGCAAACGACCGGCACAGGGTGCGGACCCGGAACTGGTACAGCTGGTTCAGCAACGTGAACAGCTCGACATCAGTATCGAACAGTTGCAATTGCGCAAGGCCGAGATGGACACCGGACAGTATATGAATGAGCTGCAACAATTGATGATCGATCTGTCTTTGGTGCAGGACAGGATCGACAGCAAGGAGGCCCCGGGTGCAGAGTAGTGCATCGTTGATGGCCGTGATCGCCCCGGCAGTGCTGGGCCTGTCGCTGTTGCTGATCACCACGGCACAGGCGCGCTCGATCCATTATGGCGCGATTGATAATGCGGACTTGCTGGCCTGTGACACGCTTGACTGGGGCGGGCAGTCTGATCTGGCGGACAGCTGTTATAAAACACTGTTACAACAAAATACAGATCCGGCAATCCAGGCCGAGGCACGCTGGGCACTCGGCGATATCAAGGGCGCGAACAGCCTGTTCCAGGCCGCGGTCAAACAGAAACCGGACGATGCGACCGTGCGTCTGCGCTGGGGTGAGTTGTACATGCAGACCTATCAGTATCAGGATGCATTCGATCTGTACAGCGAGGCTCTGCAGATTGAGCCGGACAATGCGTTTGCGAATGTAGGTGCCTCGCGTGCTCTGGTCGAGCGGTTTGAAGCGGATGCGGTCAAGTATCTGGATCCGGTGCTCGGCAACAATGCTGCCCCGGCCGGTGCCCGCTTGCAGGCGACATTAATACTGGCGCGACTCGCAATGGAGGCATCCGACATGGACGGCGCGACCGCGCAGTTAAAACTGGCGGAGCAGATCGCGAACGAGGCGGGCCTGCCGTTGCTGGAGGTCTACGCGCTGTATGCAACGATGGACCTGCTGTTAAATAATAAAGACAGCGCATGGATCAAAAAGGCACAACAGATCAATCCGGTCTGGGGCGACCTGTATGCAATCCCCGGATATTTTTTCTGGATCAGCCGCCGCTATCGTGAGGCGATTGAGCTGTATGCCGAGGCGGTGCGCATCCAGCCGGATAACTGGATAGCGCACATGGAACTCGGCATCAACTTGCTGCGTAATAATGAAGTGACCCGTGCACGCGAACATTTGCAGATTGCGTATCAGGGCGACCCGTATAACCCGAAGACGGTCAATACGCTGCGCCTGCTAGACACGTTTGTCGACTTTGACCTGCTGAACCGGCCCGAAAAATCGGCAGCCAATATGTTTCCGAAGATGACGATGCGGCTGCACAAGGACGAGAGCGGCGTGCTGGTGTCGTATGCCGAGAAACTGGCCGGGCAGGGTATCGACGAGTTCACCCGGCGTTACCGTTTTGAACCGAAGGAACCGGTCGTGATCGAGATCTATCCGAACCACGATGACTTTGTCGTGCGCACGATAGGCATGCCCGGTGTGGGCATACTCGGCGCAACGTTTGGTTATGTGTTCGCAATGGACTCGCCGAGCGACCATCCGGAAAACGAATACCACTGGGGCACCACGTTGTGGCATGAGCTCGCCCATGTGTTCACACTGGAGGTGACTGACCACATGATCCCGCGCTGGTTCAGCGAAGGGATCTCGGTCTATGAGGAGTGGCGTTACGGACCGATTAAAGGTGTGCGCATTCCGATTAATGTGTACGAGGCGATGGTGCAGCAGAAGTTTCTGCCGATTGCTGATCTGGACACCGGCTTTATCCGCCCGACCTACGATGAACAGGTGATTGTTTCCTACATGCAGGCCGGGCTGGTCTGTGATTTCATCGACCAGACCTACGGCTTCAACAAGATTAACGACATGCTGGAACAGTTCCGCCAGGGCAAGAATACGGCGACGGTGATTGAGAGCGTGTTTGGCATCGCCCCGACTGATTTCGATGGGCAGTTTGATAACTGGCTGCGTCAGCATCATGGCGAGGTGCTGCGGCAGCTGGACCAGTGGAAGGAATTGCAGAAGGAAAGTGTGCAGGCATTCATGGAAGAGGACTGGGACAGTGTGATCGAACCGGCCGAGGCCGCGATTGCCCTGTTCCCCGAATATGTCGAGGCCGACAGCCCATATGTGCAGCTGGCACAGGCCTATGCCGCCACCGACGCGGTCGACAACGAGCTGAAGACGCTGCTGGCGTTTTGGCAGCGCGGCGGTTTCGTGCCGGAGGCCTTGTGGAAGCTGGCCAATATCCTCTACAGCAAGGACCGCAAGGCCGAGGCGATTGACGTACTCTACAGCATCAATTGGATCAATCCGTTCAATACCGAATTACATGCGACGCTGGGCGACTGGATGCTGGAGGCGGGTAATACCGGGCAGGCTTTGACCGAATACCAGGTGTTGCTGGCGATGAAGCCGCATGATCTGGCCGATGCGCATTACCGCGTTGCCCGTGCCAATCATCTGCTCGACCGTGATGAAGAGGCCCGCACGCACCTGTTGTCAGCACTGGAGATTGCACCGCATTTCCGTCCGGCGCAGAAATTGTTACTCGAAACGACCCAAACCCAAAATCAGATTAAGCAACAATAATAGGAGGCAGTGAACCTCATGTCAGAGATACAACTAGATGCAATGGATGCCAGTGCGGAAGGAGTACGTCCGCTGGTGGAGAACTTCCGGGCCGCCATGGGCCGCATACGTACCGAGGTACGCAAGGTCATCGTCGGCCAGGATGAGGTGGTCGAACACCTGTTGATCACGCTGCTGGTCGGCAGTCATTGTTTGATCACCGGTATGCCCGGTACGGCAAAGACGCTGCTGGTGCGCACGCTGGCCAGCTCGCTCGGTCTGACCTACAAGCGTATCCAGTTCACACCGGACCTGATGCCGACCGATGTGACCGGCACCGACATCATCGAGGACGACCCGACCACCGGCCACAAGACCTGGACCTTTGTGCCTGGTCCGGTGTTTACCAATGTACTGCTCGCCGACGAGATCAACCGCACGCCGCCGAAGACACAATCAGCCCTGCTGGAGGCGATGCAGGAACGCTCGGTCACCGTGCGTGGCAAGAACCATATCTTGCCGCCGCCGTTCCTCGTGCTCGCCACCCAGAACCCGATCGAACTGGAAGGTACCTATCCGTTGCCTGAGGCGCAGCTGGATCGCTTCCTGTTTAATGTCGTGCTGGATTATCTGAGTGCCGACGACGAACTGGCCGTGGTCAACCGCTACACCACGCGGGTTGATATGCCGCAGGTGGATGTGTGTACGAATGCGGAGGAGATCCTCAAATACCAGTGGCTGGTACGCCAGGTGCCGGTGTCTGAAACGGTCAACCGCTATGCGGTCAATCTGGTCCGCGCCACACGACCGAAAGAAGAAACCTCGCCCGACATCGTCAAACGTTATGTGAATTTCGGCGCCAGCGTGCGCGCGACCATGTTCCTGACATTGGCGGCGAAGGCGCATGCGCTGCTGCAAGGCCGTTACCATGTGACCGAGGCGGACATCGCAGCGATAGCAAGACCGGTGCTGCGTCATCGTGTGTTGACAAACTACCATGCCGAGTCCGACCGCGTGACGGTGGATGACATACTGCAAGGTGTGATCGACAGCATCCGGATCTGATAACAGACATGTCCAGCGTACCCTCACAACCGACCCGCCTGCTCAAACCGGAGGTGCTCGCCAGTCTGTCGACACTGGACCTGGTCGCACGCGTGGTGGTCGAGGGGTTCCTGACCGGATTACATCGCTCACCGTCGTTCGGTTTCAGCCAGGAGTTTGCCGAGTACCGCGAATACTCCGAAGGGGACGACCTGCGCTTTATCGACTGGAATGTGTACGCGCGTTCGGACCGTACTTATATCAAACGTTTCCTCGGTGAGACCAACAGTCATATGGTGTTGTTACTCGATGCCAGCGCATCGATGGGCTACGGCACCGGCAAGGTAACGAAACTGCAATATGGACAATATCTCGCCGCCTGTCTCGCCTATCTGGCCTCGCGCCAGCATGATGCGATAGGTTGTATCGTGTTTGATGAGGAGGTGCGCGATTATCGTCCACCGACCACGCGCAGCGGCAACCTGATGGCCGTGTTACATACTATCGACCGTGCCACCGCCGCACACGGCACGAATCTGGACAAACCGTTCCGCCAGTTTGCCGGACTGACCAGTCATCGCGGCATGGTCGCGGTCATCTCCGATTTTTATTGTGATGCCGAACAGATGATCGCCAGTGTGCGTCCGCTCGCATTCCGCGGACAGGATATCGTGTTGTTCCACTTGCTCGATCCGGGCGAGATCAATCTGAAGTTTGATGAGGCCACACTGCTCGAGGACGCCGAGACCGGCAACGCGGTCGAGGTGTCCGGGAAGTTTATCCGCGAGGCCTACAGCGCGCGCATGCAGCAGCATATCGACGCGATCCGCAAGGCCGCCGCCGGCGTCGGTGCGGACCATGTGCTGGTCAACACCGACGAGCCGCTGGATCAGGCCCTGCGTAATTACCTGATGTTTAGACAGAGGCGCAAATAACGATGGCCCTGCTCGCACCGTTGTTCCTGCTTGGCGTACTTGCGATTGGCCTGCCTGTCTGGCTGCACCGCTTGCAGACCCAGAGCCCGGAGCGGCGCCGTTTCAGTTCGACCATGTTGCTGGAACAGAGTCAGCAACAGGTACACCTGAAGAAAAAGCTACGCTATCTGTTATTGCTGGCCTTGCGTATCGCGCTGCTGGCGCTGCTGGCACTGACGTTTGCAAAACCGGTGTGGGAGCGCGAGACCGCCGTGACGATGGCACCGGGTTCGATCCTGCACCTGATTGTCATCGACACCTCGTTCTCGATGCAATATGACGACGGCTTTGACCGGGCGCAGCAGCAGGCACGCGAGATCATCAACGCGATGGCCGACGGCGATGTGACGCAGGTCCTTAGCGCCAGTAATAACGTCGAGGTAAAGGCCGAGCCGTCTGCGTTGCGTGCCGATCTGGTGGCCACGATCGATGCGTTACAGGCGAGCACTGGTCATCTTGATTTTGGTGCGATGATGTCCGGTATCAATAATCTGGTGCGGGACTATAAACAGAACATCATCATTCATCTGATCAGTGATTTCCAGACCAGCGGCCTGCCTTCGCGATTTGCTGATCTGGTGCCCGAATCGCGCAGTAGCCACCTGACCGAATTGCAGTTGTATCCGGTCAGCGGCGAGACCTTACGCAATCTGTATGTCGACACGATCACACGCACACCGCATGGGCTTGATGTGGGTATCCGCGGCAATCATACCGAGGCCGCCGAGCTTGGCGTCACGCTGAATATCAATGGTGTACAGAGCGGGCAACAAACGGTGACGGTGGATGCCGGTGGACAGGCTAGTCTGTCCTTTACCGTCGATAAATACGAAGAAGGGGACAACCGGGTTGAGGCCGTGCTGCAACAGGACGATGGCTTGGTGGCCGACAATACACGATATGCAGTCGTCGATAACACGCCACCGCGGCCGGTGTTGTTATTAACGAACGATGTGCAGGCCTTGCCAGTGACCTACCTGCGTGCCGCGATTGAGGCCGGGCAACAGGGCTACCGCGTCGAGCCGGTCAATATTAATGAATTCGATGCACGCATCCTGCAGCGCTACCCGTGGATCATGATCGACGATATTGGCATTGTCAGCGGCGGTTTGCTGACCAGCCTGATGGAATATCTGCAAGGCGGCGGCGCGATCCTCGCTGCGTCCGGTGAACGTGCGATTGCCCAGGCGACGTTACCCTTGCTCGATTATGCGGTTCGCCAGACGAATATGACGGCCGCGGGCACGCAGCCAAGTGCGGTTACCGGTATTGACGCCAGTCATCCGGTGCTGGCCGAGACCAGTGGCTGGCGTGATGTGGGTGTCTCACGTTATCTGGATCTGGTCACCGATGCCGAGGCGCATACGATGGTCAGCCTCGATAACGGTGCGCCGTTGTTACTGGAGCGTCGGTTCAATCAGGGGCGCCTGTTGTTGTTCACCAGCAGTCTGGACAATCGCTGGAACGACATCCCGATCCGTCCGGTGTTCGTCAACTTTATCGCCGAGGCCGCCCGTTATCTGTCCGGCCGGGACCAGTTAAAACGCAACCAGATTGCCGGTGACTATATGCAGTTGTTGCTCTCCGGCTCCGCCGCCGGTCAGGTGGTCGCCCCCGACGGAAGTACCGTGTTGTCGCTGGCCGACACGCATCGCACCCAGCAGATCCGCATGGACCTGACCGGATTTTATGAAATCTATACCGCTGATTCTGAACAATCAATTGCTGTGAACGCGGACCTGCGCGAATCGGATCTGGTGGTCATGCCGTCCGCCGATATCCAGCGCTGGAAAGACGCGGTGCAGGGTGGCTCACAGTCTGCCGACGGCAGTAGCGAGATCAAGATTCAGCAGGAACCGGTACAGTTTTGGCATATACTGCTAATATTGTTTGGAATCGTTGTATTGGTTGAATCACTGCTCGGCAATACCTATCTCGGTACCGGGCGAGGGTCGGTGTAATGGCTACGATATCGCAACAACTGGATCAGTACCTGCAATCGTTCCGTCTGCGATTGCGCAAGCTGCGACTGTTAAAGGGCGCCGCTGTGCTGCTGGCCGCCCTGCTGCTGGTCTCGGTGGTGACGGCGTGGTGGTCGATCCGCTCCGGTTTCGCCACCGATGTCGTCGTCACCTCGCGTCTGCTGTTACTCGCCGTCGTTGGCCTGATTGTCTACTATCTTATCTACCGTCCGCTGCAACAGCTGGATCAGAAACTCGCCCGTCAGATTGAACAAGGTACCCCTGCGCTCGGCGGTCGCGTCGAGACGTATGCCGGTATGAATGATCCGGCCAATCCGTTCCGCGAACTGCTGGCCGAGGATGCATTGCACCTCGCGCGACAATACCCGCCGGAACGGCAGATAGATAAAAAGGAACTGATGATACCGGCTGCCGGTGCGGGACTTGCCGGTCTGGTGTTGTTGTGGCTGCTGATCGCCGGCCCCGGCCTGTTTGATTATGCGATCCGTCATCTGTGGGCCGGCTGGGCGATACCCGGCCTGTTACCGCCGCAGACGATCAGTGTGGATCCGGGCGACGAGGCGGTGCGGCGCGGCGGCAACGTGAAGTTGCTGGCCACGATGCAGGGCTTTGAACCGACGACGGCCACGGTCTATGTACGCAACAGCGGCCAGGACTGGCAGGAAGTCGAGATGATCCACACCGAGCGCGGCTATGAATTCACCTTCTTCTCGCTGCGCGAGGCGGTCGATTATTATGTCGCCGCCGCCGGTATCCGCAGCCCCGAATACGAGATTCAGGTGGTCGAACTGCCTGAACTCGAAAACCTGAAACTGACTTACCACTATCCCGAGTGGACCAAAAAGGAACCGCAGGTGTTTGAGCCTGGTGGCGATATCCGCACGATCATCGGCACCGGGATTGAAATCGAGGTTCGCACCAACGCACCGTTGCCATCCGGTGTCATTGTATTAAACGGTGAGTCGCAGTCGCTGAATATCACCGAACAGACCGGTACCGGCCGGTTTGAGGTCAGTGAGGACGGACAATATTATGTCGCCGCCCGCGTCGGCAGCGAACTGGTGCGCCTGACCGATGATTATTTCATCAAGATACTGGAAGACGGCAGGCCGGAGATAAAACTGGTCCGACCGGGCCGCGACTGGAACGCGAGCAGCATCGAGGAAGTGACCGTGCAGGTCGAGGCGAGCGATGATTATGCGCTGGAATCCTTGCAACTGCGTTATGCCGTGAATGGCGGTGACTGGCAGTCGGTGCCGTTAAGCGCAGAGGGCCAGCAGGTGCAGCTTGATCATGTGTTCTTGCTCGAGCAGATGCAGGACGCCGATGTGAACCTGCAGGCCGGTGACCTCATTACCTATTACGCCGAGGCGAAGGACAAGGAAAAGACCACCAGTACCGATATGTATTTTATCCAGGTGCAGCCGTTTGACCGTCGTTACACCCAGTCACAACAGGGCGGCGCGGCCGGACAGCAGGGCTCGGAGCAGGCGGAGATCTCGCAACGGCAGAAAGAGATCATCGTCTCCACCTGGAACCTGATCCGCGAGAAGGCCGAAGCCGGTGGCGAGGTGCAGGACACGACGAAGGACAATGCGGTGTTGTTGTCGGGCCTGCAGACCACGCTGGCCGAACAGGCGCGCACACTGGCCGAGCGTACCCGCGCCAGAGAGCTGAATGCGGATGAACAGATCGCCACCTTTGTAGAACATCTGGACAAGGCCGCCGAGGCGATGGGACCCGCGTCAGAAAAACTGGGTGAGCTCAGCCTGGAAGAGGCGATCAAACCGGAACAGGAGGCCTTGCAGCATCTGCTCCGCGCCGAGGCCGTGTTTACCGATATGCAGGTCGCGATGCAGCAGCAGGGTGGCGGCGGGGGTGGCGGTGGTCGTGCCGGACAGGATCTGGCCGAGATGTTCGAGCTGGAGATGGACCTGAAAAAGAACCAGTATGAAACCGGCAGCCCGGCGACGCCGGAGGCCGAGGCGCAGCAGACCGATGACACGATGGACAAGCTGGAAGAGCTGGCAAAACGCCAGCAACAGCTGGCCAATAATATGCGCAACCAGCAGGACTTGACCGAGGCTCAACGCTGGCAGCAGGAGATGTTGCGGCGTGAGGCCGAGCAGTTGCGTGAACAACTGGACCGCCAGCAACAGGCCGGTCAACAAGGACAGCAGGGGCAACAGGGCCAGCAAGGCCAGCAGGGAGAACAAGGACAACAGGGCGAGCAGACCGCCTCGAATGATCCCTCCACGAACCCGTCACAAGGCGGCCAGAGCGGCAGCGGTGCCGGCCAGTCCGAGACCAGCCGACGTCTGGAAAGCGCGATCCGCGCGATGGATGAAATGACCGAGGCGATGCGTGACCCCGCCCAGCGCGAACAACTGGAGCGTGCCGCCGAGGAGGCCGGCAGGCAACTCGAAGGTGCGCGTGATCAGATCGCCGAGGATCAGCAGCAGTCGTTGCAACAATCGTTTGCCGACATGTCCGACCGCGCTGACCGCATGTACGAAAACCAGATAGGTATGGAACGTGAGCTACAGGATGCGGTACGCCGCGCACTTGCCACCCGCGACCAGACCGGCGAGGTCACCAGCGGTCTGAGCAAGGATCAGGAAGAACGTCTGGCAACCGAAAAACGCGAGATGACCTCCGAGCTGCAACAGTTGCAACGCGATATCCAGAAATCCGCCGGACAATTCCGCGAGCAGACCCCCGAGGCCGTCGACCAGCTGAACCAGGCGCGCGATGTGATCAGCCAGTCGCAACTGGAAGAGCGCCTGAACGTGGCCGCCGAATATATCTCCTACGGCGCCGCACCGTATATCGCCGGTAGCGAGAGCGCGGTCACCAATGCGTTAAACGAGATCGGCGAACGCCTGCGCCAGGCCGAGTCCGACGCGATGGGCAATGACTTTTCGGATGATGATAATGTCGAGCGTACACTCGCTGAGGCCCGTTCGCTCCGCCGCGAGCTGGAACAACTGGCCAACTCGAATGCACAGAATGGCCAGCAGGGACAACAAGGACAAGAGGGTCAGCAAGGACAAACCGGAGAACAGGCACAATCGGATCAGCAAGGTCAGGGCCAGCCCGCCCAGCAGGGACAACAAGGGCAACAGGGACAAAACGGCCCGCCAAACCAGAACGGCCAGCAACAAGGCGGACAACAACAGGCCGCCGGACCCCAGACCGGATCAGATCAGAGAGACGGCGCAGGCCCCTACGGACAATGGAACGGCTACGGCAATCGCGGCCGCATAAACCCGGCCGACTGGGAGCGCTACAGCCGCAACCTGACCGACACCGCCCGCAACATCCGCGACACCCTGCCCGAATTGCGCAACCGCAACCTCAGCGCCGATGAACTGAACGAGATCCGCAACCTCACCCAGCAACTCGAACAACGCGTCACCCTCGCGGATACCGGCAAAAACCAGGAGATCCTGCAACAGCAATACATCGAGGCATTAACCCTGCTCGAACAACTCGAACTGAAACTCGACGCCGGCGCCAATGCTGACCAACCGGAAAAGGTGAGAACCACCGCTACTGAACCGGTTGCGGATGAGTATAAGGATGCGGTGGCGGAGTATTATCGGAGGTTGAGTAGAGGGGAGGCGGAGGAGGGGGAGTAGTTGGTAATATAAAGATGTGAAAAAACTATAGATTAGGAACTGTAGTGGTCAAGCAATTTCAGACACGTTGATAGATTGTTTGGCTGCCATTTTGTGTTCATAGGTAGTGGGCGGCAGATAGCCCAGTTTCGAATGCAAGCGTACGCTGTTGTAGAAACCGACGATGTAGTCAGTGACATCTCGTAAGGTAATCGCAGCTCTGGAATGTCGAATTTATAACCGGTACAACGGCTCCAGCTTGCCCGGTTCGCCCGTTTTTTTCTCCACCACAATTCGTGCCGACTCCACTGCAAATATGCGGGCGAGATTCTCGCCGGACCAAGACTTGCTGTCCTTGCCGTACAGGGCATCATTCAGCGACTTGATTTCTGTGGCCATCTCGCTACCGGTACGCGCACCGATGTCGATCAGACTGAACGGTGGATTTTTCGGCCAGGCGAGTTTGCCCCATTGCAGTAATGAAAGTCGGGTCGCTGCGGCGTCGTTTTGTTTACATGTATCCAGCACCTGCCTTGCCGAACCATCTACCTTGACCCGGATAGCACAAGTTCCGTTTATTAATCCAGAAATTCGACCCTGGCAATTTTGTTCTGGTGGTTCTCACCAACCCAGATGCTCACTGGTGTCGTCCGGTTATCTACTCCCCCCATATTGCGGATATTTACATTTACACTGGGAAGCAGATATTTTGTCACCTCGCCAGTATCGGGATCCAGGCGATAAAGATAATCAGTATGCATCCCGCCAGACCAGACATCGCCTGCCTTGTCGATATCGGCGTCATAGACACCCGCATAAGGCGTTCTTAAGTCCCACTCATTGAACTCCGTCGTCTTCGTATCGAACATGGCGATCTTGCCGGCACGGTATTCTCCAATCCACAACCGGTCCTGGCTATCTATCCTTATCTTGCGTGGACCCGAATTGGGGGTGGGTGTCTGGTACAGGGTTACAGCCTTGGTGTAGGGGTCTATCTTCATGATATACCCAGCCCCAATATCAGCAACATAGTAAGTCCCTTTTGAATCGACTATACAACCGTACATGCTATGTGCCTTTTCCAGTTCTGCATAGTCTGGCCCAAGGGTCGACCCCCCGCCAAGAAAACCGATGCCTTGGGGCTGCGGGTTGATGGCCGGAACAATCGTCATTTCTTCAGGGAAAGGTTCGTATACAGTGTACTTGCCTGTGTCCGGATGCAATTGCTGGATTTGTGGCAGATACTGCTCATTGGCCCAGACCGTGCCATCGGGGGATGGAGCTGAACAGCCGTTATGGGAGTATAGGCTGTGCCCGGTTGGCAACATCCAGGCTGAAAATTTCTTAGTCTTCGTGTCGAATTTATAGATCCCTCCCTGTTTTAAACCGGTCCACCACAAGCTTCCGGTCTTATCCAGGTGCAGCGTATTGTTGCCCGGGGGAAACCCCGGCTTGAGGATCGGCATCTCATATGCGGTGAATTCGCCCGTAGCTGAATTCATCCTAAGCATATTGGGCCCGACAAAGTCTGTCGTCCAGACCATGCCCTCGGGATCAACCAGGACCTCATGCGGTTCAAAACCATCAATCGGCAGATCGTACTCGGTAATCACCACTCGGGTTGCATGGCCCGTCGGCCGTGGAAATGTCTTCAAGTCATAGGCATGCTTGTCATCTGTACTCAGGTTGATGGAACTCAGATACTTGGCAAATTCCTCGTCCACGCGGCTCGCAGAACTATATTTAGTATTTGGATGCGTGGAAATATCATAAGGCAGCTTTTGACCCCCGGCCCCGTAAGTGTTCATTCGCTGCAAAACAGCGGGCCAACTATTGGCGTCATGCTTGCTGGTCATCACCCGCGTCAAAGAATGGCAGCCCACACATCCGCTTAACTTATCGACGTTCTCTTTACGGCCCGCCATCTCCACGCTCAGCAGCCATTCGGCATTCATCAACTGTGATACCAGGTCCCTAGTCTTCATCAGTTTCAGGTCCCATTGCGCGGTTTTGCTGGCAACCACCTCTACCTCTGCCGGTCCGCTCACCTCGTAGCCGGCCGCCCGCACACTGAGCTGATAGGTACCACTGCCGAGTCGATTCGAGGGGAAACGATATTGTCCCTGGGCATCACTGACTACTGTTACTGTGATCGTGCCCCCCGCTTCCTTCGCCCTGATCAGCACCCCTTCCATTAATCCCTCAGCGTCGGAACGTACCACGCCTTGCAAGGACGCCGACACACTTGGGACATCCTGACTGAGCGTTATGCTGGTCCAAAACAGTATCACCACCAGGACGGATACAACATAAAGTTTATTATTCATAACAAAAACCTCCAGTTCATTGCTCTGTGGACCATTGCTCTGTGGGTCGGTGTACTTGCATGTTTCGATGCAACTGCTGGATTAGAGGCAAGTACTGAATGTGGCTTCAGGACTGAAAATAGATAGCTTTCGGTTATTTCATGGATTGGCACTCAGCCAAGGTCAGGGAGGAGAAAACGCCTGAGTAGGCCTTCATTACGTATGAAGTAATTCCTGCTCCATTCCTGTGTATTATGCTCAAGCCATTCTTTGGCTACAGTAGAAAAAGTTTGTCCTTCCTTAACTGCATCATTAACCCTTTTTAATCGTCTTACTAACTGCGGATTACTACCGTTTTTTACCAGCGAACAATTTTCGGCAGCTTTTTCTCTTGCTATTGTTAAAGAAACCGTCGGATACGGACCTAATCCAATACTTTTCTCTTTCCCATTTAACCTATATCGGTAAATCCAGCTTCTACTACCATCGGGCCTAATGCGAAGCCTCAACCCTGCGCCATCATTTAGGTAATAAAGCTTATTAGTCGGTTTAGCCGCATTACATTGAGGGGCACTAAGAATTTTTTCAGCCATGTCTCATCTCCATTACCCATCTGGGTACCCAATCTGGTACCCAATTCTATGCATGCTCTGTTCAGAACAGATTTACACGGACACGCAAACCAAAGTAGGCATGCTGACCGCGGGTTGCGATAAAAAGCTGCTTTGCATACAACGGAGAAGTCGACCCGATAGTCCCCGGATACCAGTTGTTCAGTGCATTCTTGCCGAATACTTCAACCAGATAGCGCCCTGATTTGGCCTCCATACCGAGGGTAAAATCAAGCAGGCCATAGGGTTTGCCTATCTGGAACGGGTCACCGGTCATTTCGTAAACCTGTTCGTCCTGCCAGGTGTACGACATATTCGCATAACCATCCCAGGGCATATCAGCCAGCGGCAGGGAGTAGTAACCCGCAACCCGGTAGCGCCAGTCCGGTGCGTTTACAGGCTGCAGCCCTTCCAACGATTGCACCGGGTTCGATCCCGGAGCGAGGACAATATTGCAACCATCTGCATCAGTCTGACCCGAGTAACATGCAAAGTTCCCTGATAACATTCTGGCATGCGTATAGGCGATCGAGCCGGACAGATCAAAATTATCGGTTACGCGGAATACGAAATCCGTATCAAACCCGTACGTTCTCAGGTCACCAATGTTTGACAGAATGGTTTGCGGAGGTACTGCGCCGGGAACAGAGGTATTCTGTTGCAAGTCATCTATCTTGGTAGTGTAGACGCCAAGCCCGAATGTGTGTCCGTCACCAAACTTTCCCTTGAACCCGCCCTCGAACGCGGTGGCCAGCTCCTCGTCAGCTATAGCATTAACTACAGCATTAAAATCCATGTCCGCACTGGGGCCCTTATACCCTCTGGCTGCGCTTATAAAATAGTGTTGCTGATCGGTCGGCTGCCAGCTCAGGCCGACACGCCCGGAAAGGTTGTCATACGTTTCACCAACGTCTAGATCAACAGCCTTCGGGTACTGTGCGTTATTCCCGGTGTTAAGGGTCAGCGGCTGATTCAGTACATTCGGCACCACAATTGTATCGCCATTAACCAGTACATAGGTTAAGGCCGAGTTCAAAGTGCCGGTGATATAGTTGGTCCCGTTATAGTTAAGCAGGTTCACGTTGTGGCGGGTGTTATTGAGATGGCCGTCAATTATTTCGTGTGTATAACGAAGGCCGCCAAACACAGAGATGGTATCGGTCAGGGATTTCGTGATATCGCCGAAAATCGAATAGGTCGTGTTCTCGATATGCGATGGACCTCTGGTTTGATCCTGGATGGCATTTGGAAGAAAGTCAGCGTCATCATTATCCGTCAGCATGGTTGGCCCCTGCTGGATCAGATT
>CAMBTO010000031.1 GCA_945870865.1 Klebsiella pneumoniae | reverse complement strand
CCATCTGGTTGACCAGGATTACATCTGACCAGTCCTCGACATCCAGACCACTGGCACGGGCGAACGGGAACAGGATGCTCTTCGGTACCCATTTCACATAAGTGTACTGGCAACCAATAATATTGCGTTTACGGAAATAGCCGTTGCGTTCAAAGGCCGCGTTGAACAATCCGCCGAGTGCTGCACCGATCGACATGGCTGCGATCTCGCCACTGCCGTCCTGGTTGGAATACAAACCGGCGGCGAGTTGATAGACATCGGTCATGCGCGAGTCATACATACGACGAAAATGTTCGTTGCCCGTGCTGCCACCGGTACCTATGACTATCGCCTTTTTCGCCCTGACCGTGACCTGTTCCTGCGTCATATTGATATTGCCTTCCGAATGGAAGCTCTTCATCGGTTCGGTCTGGCCGGGAAGAAAGCGCGGACGGTAACTCGCCTGCATACCGAGTACCTTGCCGGAGGTTGGCGTTTCCCGATAGATAATATCCATATGGTAGTTCAGCAGGAATTTTATCCCCTTGCTGCGGGCAGTCCGTTCCAGCGGACGGTATATACCTGTACCACCGTCACCTCGCGGGCTTTCAGCGCCTGGACCACCGTCGTACGTCACTTCATGTGCACGAAATGCGGACAGACCTGTTGCATGTGCACCTTCTGAAGAGGGATGGATCTCCTCGAACTTGACCCCATTGGCTTCCATATAATCGAAGGCCAGCGCGCTGTTATCTGCGAGGGCGCGCTGCACGGCACGATCATTATAGCGGTATTCTGGCATACCGGTTGTCTCGACGACCGACCAGTCGGTCAGATCACGAAAGAAGGTGTCCGGATCATCCTTGACCCCAAACTTCTTTTGCAGACGGGTACCACCACCGAGCTGGATGGTGCCGCCGTTCATGACACCATGACCACCCGCGTCATAATTAGCTTCGACTATCAGGACAGAAGCGCCGGCATCATGCGCACGCAGTGCGGCCAGAAGTCCGGTAGGTCCTGAGCCGATGACAACAACATCTGCCTCAAGATCCCAGCTGGTTGGTATATTACAGATGTTCGGCTGTACCTGCGCCTGTACCGGTTGAGTCGGCACTGCGGCCCCACCAACCAGTGCGGCGGCGCTGGCACCTGCCCCCCTTACAAAATCACGACGACTGATCTTGCTGTTTTCGTCTTTGTCCTGACTCATCTTCCCCTCGCTTATGTTTTTGAAAGGCCTGCCCGCAAATGCGTCACACACAGGAATCGGCGCACGCTATACGTTGTGAAAATTGAACTATACCCCCGGTTTTGTCAAGTTGGATGCTAACGGTTCTTATCCAAAGCCAACACAACACAATTTTCTGTTTAATCCAAACCAGCGACTACATTACCTGTTCCTGATGTGCTAACCTTAGTGAAGGTTTACCGCTGTAAAAATTTATCAACGCGAGTGGATGGAGGGGAAATCATCCAATGCTTAAATCCGTTCGAATATATACAGCACTGGTGCTGTTTCTGTCTGTCAGTTATTGTGCTGCGCAACAAAATCCCGTCACGGATAAAGCTTCGGAACATGGCCAGGTCGTCAGCACCTATTGCCTGGGATGCCATAATGATGCGATGAAAACCGCAGGTCTGTCACTGGAACAGGCCAGCCTGAGCAATCCGGGCGAATCACTGGTCATCTGGGAAAAGGTCCTGCGCAAATTGCGCTCACGTACGATGCCCCCGTCCGGCATGCCGCGCCCGGACGATGCCACATATAACGCATTCGCAGATTACCTGCAAACAAGTCTGGATCAGTACGCACTGGCCAATCCTTATTCAGGCAAATCTACCTTGCGGCGTCTGAACCGCACCGAATACGTCAACGCTGTGCGCGACATGCTCGCGGTTGAAATCAACAATCCCGCAGACCTGTTACCCGCAGATGACACGATGTACGGTTTTGACAATATCGGAGAGGTGCTCACCCTCTCCCCGCTGCTGACTGAACAATACATCGGTGCTGCGCGCAAGATCCGCCGTCAGGCCATCAGCGACAAGGAGATGCAACCGGTATTTGATTTCTATACCCTCTCCGGTTACCTGATGCAGGAAGAACGTGTCAGTGAGGAGCTGCCATTTGGCTCACGTGGTGGAATTGCAATACATCATAATTTTCCGTTGGATGGCGAATATGAAATCCAGGTCGAGCTGCAAAAGAATTCACGTGAATACATCCGTGGCTTGACGGAACCGCACCAACTGGATATCCGGGTGGACGGAGAACGGGTCAAACAATTTGCCATCGGTGGAGAAGTACATGGCAAGTCCGCCGCTATTTTCTCGAGCGGGACTTCAGGTGATGTCGAGCAGGAACATTACGAACGCACGGCCGACAAGGCGCTGAATGTGCGTTTCCCGGCGCGTGCTGGCTCCCGACTGGTCACGGTTGCCTTTATGAAAGAGACGACTGTACCTGAAGAACCGCTATACCAGGCCCATACGCTGTATGACTACGCGCAGTACAAGGGTGGTGAACCGGCCGTTCGCACAGTTGCGATTGGCGGTCCATACAATGCCAAAGGATCGACCACCACAGCAAGCCATGACCGAATATTTGTCTGCAAGCCCGCCAGCATTAATGATACCGACTGCGCCCGGCGTATCCTGTCCACGCTCGCACACCGGGCATACCGTCGCCCGGTAACGGATCAGGACATGGACGACCTGATGGTCTTTTTTAAACAGGGCCAACAGGAAGGCGATTTCGAAACCGGCATCGGTATGGCGATAGAACGTGTCCTCGCTGGACCGGAATTTTTATTCCGTGTCGAAACGACTCCTGCCAGCGTCGCTGCTGGCGAGATCCATAGGATTACCGATCTGGATCTGGCAACGCGACTGTCGTTTTTTCTCTGGAGCAGTATTCCCGATGAGGAACTGCTTGCAGTCGCCGAGGCAGGCAAACTGGGCAAACCCGACGAGCTGAAAAAACAGGTATCGCGCATGCTGGCAGACCCGCGGTCAAAGGCGCTGGTAGACAACTTTGCCTCACAGTGGCTGAACCTGGGTAACCTCAATGCCGCACTGCCCGACGGCACACTGTTTCCGTATTTTGATGAAAACCTGCGTCTGGCTTTCGGGCAGGAAACGCGTCTATTTGTTGAATATATCCTGCGCGAGGATCGTCCCCTTCTCGAATTATTGAACGCGGACTACACCTTTCTCAATGATCGCCTCGCCCGTCATTATGAGATCCCGGATGTCTATGGCAGTCATTTCCGCAAGGTCAAGCTGAAGGACGGTACACGCGGTGGCATCCTCGGTCAGGGTAGCCTGCTGACGGTGACCTCGTATGCCAACCGCACTGCACCGACGATACGCGGCAAGTGGATACTGGAAAATATTCTCGGCGCGCCGCCACCGCCACCTCCGGCAAATATCCCTGGCCTGAAGGATAAAAATGCGCAGGGCAAGATCCTGTCGATGCGTGGACGCATGGAACAACACCGTGCCAATCCGGTCTGCGCCAGCTGTCACAAGGTTATGGACCCGCTTGGCTTCGCACTGGAAAACTATGATGCCATCGGCAAATGGCGGACTGTGGATGCCGCATCCGGATCAGCGATTGATAATTCCGGTGCGTTACCTGACGGCACCACGTTTGCGGGTATGGCAGAACTACGCGAGGTATTACTGCAAAAACGCCGGGATGATTTTGTACTGACTGCAGCCGAGAAGCTGCTGACTTACGCTATCGGTCGCGGTGTCACCTATGCTGATGCACCTGTGGTACGCGAGCTCTTGCATAAGACCGCACCTGACGAATACCGGTTGTCATCGCTGATTATGGCAATCATTGAGAGTTCACCTTTTCAGACCCGGAGGGCAACTGGCCATGCTGATATTTAAAAAATCCTTACCGCGCAGGACGTTTCTACAAGGACTGGGCGCAACTGTCGCCCTACCTATGCTTGATGCGATGACGCCGGCGCTGGGCAAGACCATCGACGCACCAAAACGGTTTGCCCTGGCATACGCACCCAACGGCATGAACATGGCGTTATGGACACCGGCAGCCACCGGCAAGGCCTTTGAGGTCACCCCGATATTGAAACCGCTGGCCGCCCACCGCGATCAGATGCTGTTCATCAGCGGCCTGAACAACAGCGCAGGAGATGCGCTACCGGGTGAGGGTGAGTCTGCACCTCACGAGCGTGCGGGCGGTGTATTCCTCACCGGCGTGCATCCTCTGCGCGAGGGTAATACCGGCACGTCGATCGACCAGATTATTGCCCAGAATCTGGGCAAACAGACCCAACTCGCCTCACTGGAACTGGGCCTGCACAATACCGACACGGTCGGTAATTGTGAAAAGGGCTGGAGCTGCGCCTACCGGATGACCTTGTCCTGGCGCACGCCCACCACGCCATTACCGATTGAATACCGTCCCCGGGCGGTGTTCGAACGCCTGTTTGGCGACAGCAGCAGTACCGACCTGGCTGTCCGCCTCGATCGTATCCGCAAGGAGAAGAGCCTGCTGGACTCGGTCACGGAAGCCACAGAAAGAATGATGCGTGCTGTTGGTCCGGAAGACAAGGCCAGACTGGTTGAATATCTGGACGGTATGCGTGATGTAGAACGACGTATCCAGATGGCGGAACAACAGTCGTCCCGCGAAATCCCCTCGGTAGAACGTCCAGTCGGCATCCCATCGGAGTTTGCCGATCACGTCAAACTGATGTTTGATTTGCAATTACTCGCGTTTCAAACCGATATGACCCGGGTAATTACATTCATGATGGGCCCGGAACAGAGCAACCGCACGTATCGCGAGATAGGTATTGCCGATGTACACCATTCGCTGTCGCACCACCAGAACGACCCGGAGAAGCTGGAGAAGATATTCAAAATCAATGTTTATCACACCGAGTTGCTCTCGTATTTTGTAGACAAGCTGAAGGCCACCACGGAAGGTGACGGTACACTGCTCGACAATATGATCCTGATGTATGCCAGTTCGATGAGTGATGGTAATGACCACCTGTTACAGGACCTGCCGGTTGTCTTGCTCGGTGGTGGTTCCGGCAAGCTTCAGGGTGGACAACATCTGCGCTTCCCTGCGGAAACGCCGATTTCAAACCTGTACCTTACCCTGCTTGATAAACTGGATATCCCGGTCGAGAAATTCGGTGACAGCACCGGTCAGATTAACCTGCTGTCCGGCGCCTGAGTCCGCTGACAAAATTGCGAGCCCTGTAAATTATGAAGATATATCGAAGATGGTGTAGTTCAACGCTGATACTGATGTCATCGATCGCTGCCGCAGGTGAGGATTTGCAACTGATCGACGCGGCCCGCGATGGCAACCGCGATGCAGTTCAGGCATTTATTCAACAAAAGTCCAACGTCAATCTCGCAGCAGCGGATGGTACAACCGCGCTGCACTTCGCGGCACACCGCAATGATAATGAACTGGCAGGCCTGTTATTGAAGGCAAAGGCAAAACCGGATGCAGCGAATGACTACGGTGTAACGCCCGCCTGGCTGGCCTGTACCAACCAGAATGCTGACCTGGTAAAAAGTTTGCTGGATGCGGGAGCGAATGCCAGTGACGCGCTGTGGACCGGCGAAACGGTACTGATGAAATGTGCACAAACCGGCACGGTCGATGCGGTAAAGGCATTGCTGGAACATGGCGCCGATGTAAATGCAAGTGAATCGAAAAAAGGCCAGACGGCGTTGATGTGGGCAGTTGCCGGTAACCATCAGGAAATCACAGCCTTGCTGTTAAAAAGTGGCGCTGACATCCATGCCAAATCGGCCGGTGGTTTTACCCCGTTGTTATATGCGGCCCGCTCCGGCGATGCAGAATCGGCCCGCTTGTTGCTGGATGCCGGTGCAAACGTGGATGAGGCAACCGGGAAACATGGCACTGCACTGGTGATTGCCAGTGCCGGTGGTCATGAGGAACTGGCATTGCTGTTATTAAAGGCCGGAGCCAACCCGAATGCCGCAGATGAGGATGGTATCACCGCCCTGCATCATTCAGCCCGCAACGGACTGTCTGCACTGAATGGCGTCCGTTATGACGCCTCCTATCGCATACGTCCTCCAAATTTGTTGAAACTTGCCCGCGCCCTGCTCGAGACCGGGGCGGATCCGAATGTGAAGATCAAGAACTCCCAAAGCCTCGGTCCGGACGGCAGCCCGTTTGAAATGGCAGAGGCGACTCCCTTGTTACTGGCGGCAATCTCGGCAGATGTGAAGCTGATGACTCTGATGGAAGACTTCGAGGCAGACCCCAGGCTTACCGGTCCAGGTGATATCACTCCGTTGATGGCGGCTGCACGTGCCGCCTGTACCGGATCCTGTGCGTTTGCCGGCGGCAATCATGCCAGCCTGGAAGAAGTTGACATCGCACTGAATGCGGTCAAGGCCGCTGTCGACATGGGTATTGATATTAATGCCAAAAACAGTGACGGTCAGACTGCCATGCACATGGCCGCTTTCACCGGTGCGGATGCAGTAGTCCAGTATCTTGCCGATCAAGGTGCCGACATCAATGTGAAGGACAAATACGGAGAAACACCGTGGAGCATGGCCTCCGGTATCAGCCCGGTACTGCGGTATCGCGGACTGTACGGCACCCATGAGAGTACCGCCGCGCTGCTGGTCAAACTCGGTGCGACCACAACCAGCCGTGACACGATGGATCCAAAAGCCCCGCCACCGCCGGGACAGTAATTCAAAATGAACAGTGTCAATTGATATAGTCAATATAGGGTGAACTACCGTATCAATCGACACTGATCATTTTGATTACTTTTGATTATTGCTGCGTGAGCCTCGACAGATTCAGACGGTCTGCTACCGCCCGAATGATATGGGTTTCTATTAATTCATCAACGGCACGCCGATGGGCACGACGTTCCGGATCGGGATGGCTGGAGGAGGTCGTAACGACTACCAGATCCAGGGCCGGCACCAGCACAATAAACTGGCCACCAAATCCCCAGGCATATTTAACCTCAAACCCGGCCATTTCGTGTATCCACCAGCCATAGCCGTAAAATCGGCCGTGTTCACGGGTCGATTCGGCATGGCGCTGCAGTGAGAGATCCACCCATGCGGCCGGAATAATCTGATTACCCCCGAATTTCCCGCCGTCCAGATACAACTGACCAAAGGCCAGCATTTGTCTGGCGGTCATCTCCATATCATTGCCACCGAAATAAATCCCCTGTGGATCCTTCGGCCAGGCAGCGAGATGAAAGCCGAGCGGTTCACCCAGCACCTTGCGCGCAAACTCCAGCGTGCTCATACCGCTCGATTGGGTCAGGATAGCCGATAATAGATGGGTATTACCGGTACTGTATTGCATCAGTGTGCCAGGAGGTGCCTGCAAGGGTTGTTTCAGCGCATAGCTTAGCCAGTCCTTGCTCTGGACCCAGGCACCATAGTTACGACTGCTGGTAGATGCAAGGCCAGCCTGCATCGTCAACAGGTCGCGTACAGTAATCTCGCGTTTGGCGATTTCTTTCTTATCTGCCAGTCGGTCAGCAAAATAATCGCCCAGCGATTTATCCGTCCCGCTAATATGACCGTTGGCAATCGCGATACCGACCAGCGCCGAAATAACACTTTTAGATACGGACTTTACATTGACCACCTTGTCCGGACCGCTGCCGTTAAAGTAGTGTTCAAGAATGATTTCCCCTTTATAACTGGCCAGCAAACCATACAACCTCGGCAGGGTGGCCGCCTCACTGACGGCCGTATCCAGACTGATTAAAGCGGGCGTGGCCGTCTGTGCCTGCATGGTCACAGGCATTAATAATACGGTCGCCAGCATCAGTCTTGCTGAAAATGTAATATTTTTCATATTGCAGTATCACTTCTCCCCGGTAAAATTACTTTAATTGATAACAGCAGCGGATTCCATCATGACAAATACCGGTGTACGTTACACGCTGCTGATCCACGGCGGTACAGTTACCAATCCGGAGAGTGTAACGCCCGAACAACTGTCGCTGCTAACACAGATTGCTGCCGAGGGTGGCTCCCATCTGGCGGCGGGCGCCACTGGACTCGAGGTCGTGGTACAAGCCATTAGCCGCATGGAAGACAGTGGACTGTTTGATGCTGGAAAAGGTTCGTATCTGAACCAGGCCGGGTTTGCAGAAACCGATGCCTCGTTGATGGATGGTTTTACCGGTCGGGCCGGTGCCGTTGCTGTGATGCAGCGAATCAAAAATCCGATTCAGGCGGCCCACCTCGTGATGGAACAGACACCGCATGTATTTTTTGCCGGGCCGGAGGGGGAGCGTGTATTGATTGGTCTGGGTGCCGTGGCTGTGGATGACCCAGGACGTTATTTTGTACCTGTCGATCAAGATACCGCCAAAGCCACCACCGAAGGCACTGTGGGGGCCGTCGCGCTGGATCGGCATGGAAAACTCGCAGCAGGTACCTCAACAGGAGGCACACGCGGTAAACTTCCGGGCCGTGTCAGTGATTCCTGCATCATAGGTGCAAGTACGTTTGCCAATGACCGCTTTGCACTGTCTGCCACCGGCAAGGGTGAGTATTTTATCCGCCGCACTGCAACCCATGCGATTGCCATGAGTGCAGGCCTGACCAGCATGTCGTTAAAGGATGCAACAAACCATATGGTCCATGACCTGATTGGTGGCACCGATCTCGCCAGCGGTGCCATCATTGCGATCAGCCGTGAAGGCGAGATTGTCATCAGTTCGAATGTATACGGAATATTACATGCGTATACAACCGAGTCGATAGCCCCGACAAGTAGCGCCACCGAGCCGGTAACACCTCGCTAATTCGCCGCGGTGATCGCCTTCGCCGTTCCGGTCAGCTCCAGTATATGCATGCCGGTACTGTTCCGATCCACAATGTAGATATACCCACGATCATCTATCTCGACATTATTCGTTTGCACCGCTGTCTTGCAGCGGCGCTCGCCATCGACAGTCAGACAACTCGGCGTGGTCTTGTCTGTGGTGGCCGGGATGTAAAAGCCAACCTCGTCAGGCGCATAGGGATTGCGTATATCCACCGCCCGCACACCGGCATTAAAGTAGGAGACGAAGACGATCTTTTTGTAATACATCGGGTTGGTGGATTCGTTCACCGCATGTGGTCCGAAACGCCCGCCTCGCTGGCAAAATTCACCATCGGCTTCACGCACCTGGTAACTGGCTACGCCCATCGGTTGTTCGGGCTGGGTGATATCCAGTATCAGTACCGCGTCGCGGGATTCGGTACATTCATTGCGAGTCGATTCTGACGGGACGATCAGAAAGTCCCGCACGCTACCCTCGATATTGTCACTGTAATCAGCTATCGGCACACCGAGCAACGGGAACACCGTATGCGCACCGTAATTCGGGGCGAGGTAGTAGCGGCTGATCTCCGGTGCTTCCAGATTTGCCACGGTCGGCTCTGGCTCGCCATTTAACAGACGGTCACGATCGACAATCTGGATGATGCCATCCCGTGAAGAGCCATAACCAAAATAGACACGGTTATTCATTACAATCGGTCCATGCAGATCGGTCGGCACCGGTTCCAGTGTGGAGTCGGGTTGCTGACCGGGGATACCGTAGTTCCGGATCAGTCGCGGATGGGCAGGGTCAGACAGGTCATAGATACGGGTATAACGCGAACGCCAGTCCTTGTCACCGGAAACAACATAGGCGATACCGGTATCACACTCCCACCAGTTTTTATGCACACTGTCGATATCATCGGCCACATTGATAACAAACTTCGGCTCACGTGGATTGGTGACTTCCCACAGTTCGTGCCTGCTGCTGCCAAAACTGCGTAACAGATAGGACCGCTTGTTCAGCGTACACACACGGTTCATCTGTGCGCCGCTGCCCTCACGGTTGGCCTCGTCTGCACTGCCGGCGATATGCGAGAGTGTTACCGGCTTACGCGGGTCGGTCACATCAAGAATAATGGTACCATTCGCCTCGATTTCACCGCTGACATCATTGAGCAATTTGCCGCCGATCAGACCGACGTAGGCAATCCAGCGGTCGCCCTGTTTCACAATCTCCGGCTGATACGCCGGTCGTCCTTGCAGGTCGTGGTAACCGACCAGCGCCATATTACGGCTTTCCTCACCGTGACCGCCGGATTGATTGTCTGCAACAGGCTGGCCTGAGAGAGTGTATGGCAGCACCAGCGCCACTGCCGCCAGGAACATGTTATGTGTAGTCATAACTGTCCGATCAACCATGACTAGCGTATTGCAATCGGTGCCACAGCCGCGCCGGTCGCCCCTTTCAGTTTGAGTGGCTGCATGACAAAGGCGAACTCATACACCTGCGCCTCGGCCAGTGCCTGCAATTCCATATTTTCCACCATGTAGATCCCGTTCTGGATCAGCAACATCGAATGGATCGGCAGTTCATCGCGTTCGGTAGAGCGAAACTCGATACAGCAATTATCCGCACCGACAGTCATCACCTGTTGCTCAACCAGCCAGGCACCGGCAGCGATACCGATGCCGGGATTGTCCGAGCCATACAGACCATTGTCCTTGCCACGATGTTTGCCCCAGCCAGTATAAAACAGCACGGTATCACCCGGCTGCAACACCACACCCTGCTTCTGCAAAGCCTGCTTCAGATCGGTATCGGTAATTTCATAATCCTGCGGCAAGATGTCTACACCCTTGAACGCCGCTATGTCTATCAACACGCCGCGCGTGATCAGTGAACCGACATTTTCAATACCCAGCTTTTTGAAACCATTGCGGGTCATGATGTCCTTGTACTGGAAACAGTTGTAAAAACTCTCGCCGTACATCTGGTGGGCAAAACCGTCGAGCTGGGTGCCGACCTGACCGAGCTCGGTAATGACCAGTTCTTCATGCGAGACGCGTTTGTCCGGTATCGGAATGACCGGTTTGGGATAAATGTTAAATACACGACCGCGGTTGATGTAGGACTCATCCGGGTCTGTCGTCAGCACTTCCCCGAGTTCAAAGACCTCGCCGGTCCGGACCAACTGCATGGCCGCCAGCACCGACTGCGGTGTCATCATGTTCGCCGCCCCGCGCTGGTCGCCCGCGCCCCATTTTGAGGGACAGCGCTGGGCGTCGGAGGGCATGTGCCAGTCCTGGGCAAACACCGATAAATTGCATAACAACATCAAGATCAGCAGACCAAGAGCCTGTTTCATACTTCCCCCTGATTGGTAATTCAGGATTATCCTACACCATAAGCGGGCTGCAAATCTTGACAAGCCTGTCAAATAGAAACCATGGGGCATCGTACCCATGTGGGCCGGCATTAGCATGCTTACCAAGGTTGGTTTATTGCTGATTGATAACAGGAAGACACAAGAGGAACAGTTCACGGCCTCAGGTTTTATAAACCGTGTTCTACCCGCATTTTAATCTCCACGATATATACAACCGGCGGTGCAGGTTTCCTTCACTTGTACCGACGTCAGTCCTGGCAATACGTTAACCAGCCTGCCCCATATCCAGCGGGCCAGGTTTTCACTGGTTGGATTTTCCAGGCCGCTGATGTCATTCAGATAACGATGGTCCAGCATCTCAAATAACGGCCTGAACGCCTTGCCGATATCGGCAAAATCGATGACCCAACCGTATTTTGGATCCAGATCACCCTCAATAGTCACCAGGATCCGGAAAGAGTGGCCGTGCAACCGTCGGCATTTGTGTTCCTCCGGCAGGTTCGGCAACAGGTGTGCCGACTCGATCTGGAATTCCTTGAATACCTGCATGGTTATGCCATCAACCCCGATCCGGCCTGTTGCAGGCCCTGTTTGAAATCATTGAACAGTTGCACAGCAGACTTCCAGTGTACGCCGGGGACACCACTACCCACCTTGTGACCATCGAGCTGCACCACCGGTGCGATACCCGCCAGTGAGCCGGTGATCCATACTTCATCTGCACTGCGTAACTGTTGTTCTGTGAGTGGTGCTTCCTCACAAGGCATGCCGGCCTGATGCAACAGTTCGACCAGCAGATCGCGGGTCACACCGGGCAGGATCGTCCTGTCCTTCGGCGGTGTCGTTACCTTGCCATTACTGACAATAAATACATTACTCGCCGAGCCTTCGGTGACCATGCCATCACGCAGCAGGATGGCCTCGGCCGAGCCGTCGGTCTTCAGGGCGATCTGTTTTAGCAGGATGTTCGGTAACAAGGTCACTGCCTTGATATTGCAGTACTTCCAGCGGATGTCCTCATGCGTAATCACAGAGATGCCCTTGTCATAAATCTTTGGTGTCACCGGACGACACATGACAAACACCGTAGGCACCAGCGTTGCATCATAGAGGTGATCCCTGCCCGGGCCGGCACCGCGGGTCACCTCCAGGTAGATTGACCTGTCTGTCCCGGCAGGATTACGCCGGACCAGCTCGTTGAATATGTCTTCCCATTCGCTGGTCGAGTGCGGATTTTTTATATCGATCGCCGCCAGACTGTTCTCAAGTCTGATCAGATGCTCCGCAAGCCGGAACACGGTGCTGCCATAGACCGGAATAACTTCATAGACGCCATCACCAAACAGGAAGCCCCTGTCGAGTACGGAGATGTTTGCCTGCTGAACCGGCATGTAACTGCCGTTCAGGAATACGGTGAAATCCTGTGCGCTCACTGCAAAAACAACCTGACTTCGTCCTTGACCCTGTCGATAATACTGCCCTCGTTGATTGCCTCAAGCGCGACCAGTGGACGACTGGCCAACTCCTCTGTGTCCAGCATGAACTTGACCTTGCCAAGTACCGCACCGCTGCTGACCGGCGCAATGATAGTCGGCTCGAATTCAGTCACCGGTTTTAACTGTTTGTACTGGCCCCGCGGCACGGTCACCCAGACTTCTTCATTGACGCCCAGATTCAGCGTATCCGTCTCGCCTTTCCAGACCGGGCTGGTCGTAATCATTTCACCCGGACTGTATAACTTGTGTGTCTCAAAAAACCGGAATGCGAAGTTCAGCAGCGCACCTGATCCCCGCGCACGCGACTCCATACTGGCCGACCCCATCACTACGGTAATCAGGCGCATATCTTCGCGTACAGCGGAAGACACCAGACAAAACCCGGCGGTTTCCGTATGGCCGGTCTTGATGCCATCAACGCTGTTATCGCGCCATAACAACAGGTTGCGATTCGGCTGGGTAATACCGTTGAACATAAATTCTTTCTGGGAGTGCCAGACATAGATATCCGGATGATCCCGTATCATTGCACTCGCCAGTAATGACAGGTCACGCGCCGTCGTGTAATGATTCGGGTCCGGCAGACCAGTGCTGTTGGTAAAATGGGTGTTGGCCATGCCGAGCTTCGCGGCATACTGGTTCATGACCTCAGCGAATACCTCTTCGGTACCGGCGATATGTTCGGCCAGCGCCACACTGGCATCATTGCCGGACTGGATAATGACACCCTTGAGCAGCTCCTCGACAGTGACCTGCTTGTTCACCTCGACAAACATGCGCGAGCCTTCCATGCGCCAAGCTTTCTCGCTGATCATGACGAGGTCGCCCATCTTGATGTTGCCTTCGTCTATCTCGTTGGTAACCACATAAGTGGTCATCATCTTGGTCAGACTGGCCGGTTCCACATGTTTATCGATCTCTTTCTCGGCGAGGATGCGTCCGGAGTTATAGTCCATCACCAGATACGCGGTGGCATCAATGTCCGGTGCAGCGGGGACGATTGCCGCGCCAGCCTGCTGCCAGCAGGTAACGACAAGAAGGGATGAAACCAGGAGTTTTATCTTGTTCAAATACATATCATTTGTCCGGTCTTGTACGCCAGAACGGCATAGTCTAGTCAGTGGTAATCTGGTGTTCACTGATACCCAGTGAACCCAGTTCGGAAACGATCCGGTCAGCAACAGAAACATCGTCTATCGGACCAATTCTGACCCGATAAACACGACTGCCGTTGAACTCGGCCTCGCTGATATTTGTCAGGTTGTTCGCGAGAACGCCAAGTTTATCATACATTTTCTGTGCATTGGCCAATTGTGAAAATGCACCGACCTGGATATAAAAACCCGCACTACTGACGCGGCTGACTGGTAGCGTCACCGGTATGGTCACCATTCTGACCGGCGCCTGTAACGGTGAGGTTGCAGGCGTGGTTTTTGACGGTGGATTTTCCGTGGAAGTTGCCGCGACATAACTGGTATCAATCGCCCGCACCTCGACCACGCCGGTCCCCTTACCGAGGATGCCAAGCTTGGAGGCGGCGGAATAGGACAGATCAATCACCCGGTTGTCATGGAATGGTCCACGGTCATTCACCTTGACAACAATGCGCTTGCCGGTCTGCAGGTTGGTCACTTCAGCATAGGTCGGCAAGGGCAGCGATTTGTGTGCGGCAGTCATGCCATACATATCATAGGTCTCACCGCTGGAGGTGCGGCGCCCGTGAAATTTTTCGCCGTACCAGGAGGCTATTCCCCTCTCGCTGAAATCCTCGCTGCTGTTCATTACGTGGTAGGTTTTGCCGTTAACTACATACGAAGGAGGATTGCCATATTTGCTTCTGGGCTCGTCCCGGGGGACAGCATCCGGTATGGAAGACACATCCACGCTGCCGGGCCGTGGGCCCCGATCCTGATCCGGATTCGGCAGGCTGACGCGGGGGAGTATACCGCCGCCACCGCAGCCATGAATGAATACCGACACCACGACCATCAACAGTGTCTGCCACAGGCGCATGCTCGGTTGTGCCGAGCTTTTACAATCCTGGTTTACCATATTATTCCTGCACCTGTGCTGCCGGGTCACCCTGCCCGGCGGTAATTTCACCGGCAAGCTGGAACACGGCCATTGCATACAACGGACTGTGATTGTAACGGGTAATGACATAAAAATTGATGAACCCGAGCCATAACTCAACGCCGTTTTCAAGTTCGTAACTCAACAACTTGGCTGGCATCTCCGGCTTGCGATCCGGCGGGGTGGACACGCCGTATTCGGCCATCTGCGCCAGCGTCAACTCCGGTTTCAGATCCTTGTTTATCAGCATAAGGTAACGATCTCCGGACACGTCTGCACGGACGGCGATCTCTTCACCACTGACCCAGCCATGTTCACTGAAATAATTCGCGACACTGCCGATCGCATCGGCCGGATTGTTCCAGATATCAATGTGTTTATCACCGTCAAAATCGACTGCAAAGTTGCGGTAACTGCTGGAGATAAACTGTGGGATACCCATCGCACCGGCATAGGAGCCCTTTAGCGAATGCGGATCCAGCTGTTGTTCACGGGTCAGCAACAGAAACTGTTCCAGCTCACTGCGGAAAAACTCGCCACGTTTCGGATATCTGAATCCCAGTGTCACCAGTGAATCGATGACATTGTAAGACCCGGTATGCTTGCCGTAACGCGTCTCGACGCCGATGATGGCGGCGATTATCTCGCGCGGGACACCGAACTGCTGTTCGGCCCGATCCAGTATCGCGCGGTGTTGTACCAGAAACTCGCGTCCCAAGCGTATCCGCTCGTCCTGGATAAATATCGGCCGGTATTTATACCAAGGCTTGGCCTCGGCCGGACGGGATATCGCTTCGAGTATTGTAGTGGATACCTGCGCCTGGCTGAACATGGACAACAACTGAGACTCTTTAAATCCGTGGCGGCTGACCATCTCGCCGACAAACTTTCTCACATCTGCCTCTTGTTCGATCTGGGCATGTACAGATGCCTGTACCAGCGCCAGGCCCGCGAAACACAACAATGTGATGGCTATTTTTTTCATGTTTATTAATCCGATAAAAATCGACGATGGGTATTTACACTCATTATTATTCCAAAACCAATCATCAGGGTCACCATCGACGTTCCCCCGTAACTGATCAGCGGCATGGGGATACCCACCACAGGTAACTGTCCCGAAACCATGCCGATATTGACAACAATATAGAAAAAAAATGTCAGAATGATGCTGGTACCAAGGATTTTGCCGAAGGTCTGTTGTGCATTCATAGACAGAAACAGACCACGGTAGATGATGAACAGATAAATGCCCAGTAACACCAGCACGCCGGTAAAACCGAATTCTTCACACAGTACAGCAAAGATAAAATCGGTAGATCGCTCCGGCAGGAATTGCAGATGGGACTGGGTGCCGTTCAGCCAGCCCTTGCCATACATGCCACCCGAGCCTATCGCGATCATCGACTGGATAATATGATAACCCGCGCCGAGCGGGTCCTGCTCAGGATCCATAAAGGTCAATACACGCTGACGCTGGTATTGATACATAAACAGCCATGACACCGGGGCAAGCAGCGCCGCCAGCAGTCCGACACTGGCAAAATAACGCCAGCTCATGCCGGCGACAAACAGCGTCGAGAAACCGGCGATACTGACGAGTATGGCCGTACCCAAATCGGGTTGCTTGACGATCAACATGGCCGGTACCAGGATCAACATGATGGTCATGAATATCTGACCGAAAGAAGGTGGCAAGGCGCGTTCGGCCAGATACCAGGACAATAACATCGGCACGGCCAGCTTCATCAACTCGGAAGGCTGGAACCGGATGACGCCAAGGTCCAGCCAGCGTTGGGCGCCCTTACCGATATATCCCATAATCAGTACCAGCAGCAGCAACACCACACCGGCTATAAATATCCAGATGGACATTCTCGCCATCTGCGTCGGAGTGAGCTGGGCGATTGCAATCATCAGTACAAAGGCCAGACCCATACGCATGGCCTGCTGATAGACCGTGCTGATTTCCTGACCACTGGCGCTATAAAGAATTACCAGCCCGAACGCACACAGCACCAGCAGTCCACACAACAAGGGGACATCCACATGTATACGTTCAAAGAGGGTCTGCTGTTTCATACGACACTGGTCCCTGCACCGGCTCCAGCCGGTTCAAATAATCATCAAATAACATTCGTGCTATCGGCGCTGCATTCGCCGATCCACCCCCGCCGTTCTCCAGTATGATAGAGACGGCTATTCTCGGTCTTTCCAGTGGAGCAAACGCCACAAACAGTGCGTGGTCATGCAACTCCTTCGCCAGCTTGTCTGCCTCATACTTCTCGTCTCTGGCCAGACTGAACACCTGTGCGGTTCCGGATTTTCCGGCGAACAGGTAAGCGGCGCCCTCGCTGATACGCCGGGCAGTACCGTTCGGCGCATGCACAACATCATTCATCGCCGAGATGATCTGATCCCACTGCTCTTCCGTATTACTGACCGTGTGTAACAGCTCAGGTTCCCCCTGCCGGACTATCTTGTCTGTGACCGGGTCTCGTACCTCGGCTAATAATCTCGGCTTCATTACCTTGCCCCGGTTGGCGATACCCGCCGTGGCAACAGCCAGTTGTAATGGCGTGGTCAATATCGTCCCCTGACCTATGCCGATGTTGACCGTCTCGCCGGGATACCAGGCCTCGTTATAGGTCTTGCGCTTCCATTCGCGTGAGGGCAACAGGGCGGCGGATTCTCCGGGAATATCGATGCCGGTCTTTTGTCCAAGGCCAAACTGGTAGAGTGCTTCATAGATACGATCAATACCGAGATCATGTGCGAGTGAGTAAAAATAGACATCACAGGATTCAGCAATCGACTTGGTCAGATTGGTATGTCCATGACCGTCGCGTTTCCAGTCGCCCTTGCGCACGCTGGTGCCCTTGAGGATATACCAGCCCGGACACCAGGTGGAGTCGGTGGCGGTACGCACACCGTAATGCAGTGCCGCCAGTCCGAGCATCGGTTTGATGGTGGAACCGGGTGGATATTTGCCCTGCAGGACGCGGTTCAGCAACGGGGTATCAACAGAGGACAGATATTGCTTGTATGTCTTTGAATCTATCCCGTTTACAAACAGGTTTGGATCATAGCCAGGTGAGCTGACCATCGCCAGCACACCGCCGGTTACAGGGTCCATCGCCACGATGGTACCGCGTTTGCCTGCCAGGGACTGTACGGCGAGATTCTGCAACGACGAATCGAGTGTCAGATAAAAATTACGACCAGGTACCGGCGGGGTGCGGTCGAGTACCCTGACCACCTTGCCCTGCGCATTCACCTCGACCTGCTGGTAGCCAACCCGGCCATGCAGGATGTCTTCAAAAGCCTTCTCGATACCGAGTTTGCCGATATGGCTGGTGGCGCTGTAATTTGATGTGTCTATCTGCTGTAATTCTTGTTCGTTGATCATCCCAACATAACCAATCACATGCGAGGTGTTTGCGCCCAGAGGGTAATAGCGGTTCAGTCGCGCCACCACATCAACGCCGGGGAAGCGGTGCAGGTCAACAGAAATCCGGGCCACTTCCTCATCGCTCAGATTGAACACCAGCGGCACACTCTCGAAGCGACGCTTCTGTTTCAGCCGGGCACGAAACTGGCTGATGTCACTCTCATCCAGCGCCATGATCACGGCCAACTGTTCTATCAGTGTATCCAGGTCCTCCACCTTTTCCGGCACAATCTCCAGGCTGAAAGACGGACGGTTATCTGCCAGTATTACTCCATCATGGCTGAAGATCAGTCCACGGGTCGGGGCAATCGGCACGACCTTGACCCGGTTGGATTCCGAAAGGGTGCTGTAATGGTCATGCAGTACAATCTGCAGGTAAAACACGCGGCTCAGGATCGCGAGAAAACATAACAGCATCAGCGTGCCTGAAACCGCAATACGTCGGTTGATCATTGTAGACTAATGATCAGCGTTCTTGATTAGTGACCATCTCGGCATAGGCTGGTGTTACCCGATCAATAGACGTGGAACTTCCGCCGCACATCGCGGAGGATAATAAACAGCCAGGGCCAGATCACCATACTGGTAAAGGCCGGCGCCCAGTAGGTCCAGTGCTGGGCCGAAAACCCCATCATCGTGCGGATCCACAGCGTAAAAAGCTGCGCAAGCAATAACAGCACACATACCAGCAAGGCCTGTTGCACCAGCGGAAACACACGGATGCGCTGATGCAGCTTGACGATAATCCAGGCGATGATCGTCAGCGCAATCGCATTCTGGCCAAACACCGTCCCCTGCTGCACATCAAGTAACAGACCCAACGTCCAGCCGATGCCGATACTCACACGTTCCGGTATGGCCATACACCAGTAGATCAACACAATGATGACCCAGGCGGGCCGCCAGTTCAGCGCCCACTCCGGCAGCGGCATCGCCGTCAGCATGTGCGCAATGATAAAACTGAAGATAATCACGGCGCCGCCATTATGTCTTTTACTCATGGCATGGGCACCACAGCGGGTTCGACGGGCACGGCCACATGTTCGTTGTTCGGCCAGACCAGCAATACTTCACGACTCTGCTCCAGCCTTGCACTCGGCTTCACCTCCACCGAGGAAAACGCCTCGCCGGGGACGATGGTGATCTTGCTGATGGTGCCTACAGGATATCCCTTGGGGAAACGGTCACCCAGACCGGAGGAGATGACGAGGTCGCCGACCACAATGTCCGCATTGGTCTGCAGGTTTTCCAGTAACAACCGATCGTCTTCCCCGGTGCCAACAGCCACAGCACGCAGACCGTTGCGGTTGAGCTGCACCGGCATCGCATGGGTGGAATCGGTAATGAGGATGACCGAACTGGAAAATGGGTTAACGTGCAACACTTGGCCCATGATGCCGTTCGCATCAACGACAGGCTGGCCACTGTAGATGTTCTCGCGCTGGCCCTTGTTGATGAGGATCTGTTTGCGAAACGATTCCATCTCTACCGCAACCAGCTCGGCAATCAGCACCTTCTCCACACGCTCGCCCAGATTGACCGATGATTCGAGCAGTTTGCGCAGGCGATTATTTTCCTCAAGGAGTACATCAAAACGTTGCAGCCTAGAATTGAGCAACAACTGCTCCTCACGCAGACGGTTGTTTTCCTCGATCAGTTTTTTTTGTGAAACGACAGACTGGGAAATCAGGCGGCTGGCTTGTAGCGGCATATTGACCACGTATTGCAGTGGATAGACAACGGTAGACAACACGATCCGTACGGATTCGAGATGGCCCTGCCTGTGGTCAACAATCATCAGACTGATCGAGATCAGAATGAATAATACTGTTTTTACATTCGTCGAAGGACGTTTCAGGAACATTGTTTTAATAGTAAATTCCCCGTGTCCGGATACTATTCTGACATCAGAATGTCTGTACCGTACTCATCAATCATTTCCAGATAACGACCACCACCACGTGCGACACAGGTCAGCGGGTCCTCGGCAATAATGACTGGCAATCCTGTCTCTTCCATGAACAGACGATCGATGTCACGCAACAGAGCACCACCACCGGTCAACACCATGCCGCGCTCGGCCACATCCGAACCGAGTTCCGGCGGTGTCTGCTCCAGCGCCTTTTTCACTGCCTCGACAATACCGGTCAACGGCTCCTGCAAGGCCTCGAGTATCTCGTTACTGTTCAGCATGAAGCTGCGCGGTATTCCTTCTGCGAGGTTTCTGCCACGCACTTCTATCTCGCGCACCTCGTTGCCGGGATACGCACAACCGATCTCGAACTTGATCCGTTCGGCGGTCGCCTCACCAATCAGCGTGCCGTAATTGCGGCGGACGTAGTTGATGATCGCCTCGTCAAAACGATCGCCACCGATCCTGACGGAATCAGAATAGACGATACCGTTTAATGAAATGACCGCGACCTCAGTCGTACCACCACCGATGTCCAGCACCATCGTGCCACGCGCATCACTGACCGGCATACCCGCACCAATCGCCGCCGCCATCGGCTCCTGGATCAGATGCACTGTGCGTGCGCCTGCGCCGAGTGCGGATTCCTTGATGGCACGTCGCTCAACCTGCGTTGATCCGCAAGGCACACACACGATCACACGCGGGCTCGGTTTAAACATTGTGTTGCCATGAACCATACGAATAAAATGCTGCAACATCTTTTCAGTGATAGTAAAGTCGGCGATCACACCGTCCTTCAACGGACGAATGGCGATGATATGTCCGGGTGTGCGTCCCAACATGCGCTTCGCCTCGGAACCAACTGCCAGTATCGACTTCGCATTGATGGCGTGACCTTCCTTGCGTATCGCAACAACGGAGGGTTCGTTAAGAACGATACCTTTACCGCGCACATAAATAAGCGTATTCGCTGTGCCCAGATCGATGGATAAATCGTTGGAAAAAAAACCTCTGATACTGTTTAACATTTATTAGAAAACCTCACAGCATCGCGCTGTAATTATTAATACGGATTGAAAAGTTCTTTATCGTTACAGATATGGGATACTGTAAACATCTAAAAGACATGAGCGCCGGACAGGTTTTGTTGCATATGAACATAAATTTCCACAGGCTATCTCAAACTTCTGCAAAAACAGGCCACAACTGCCTGATTTAGATGCAATACTGTAACAGTGGCTAGCCTGTTGAGCAAGTAATCAGATATGATAAATACCTCAAGAAACAAGGACAAAAAAGGAACAGTTTGATGTCGCTACAACAGTCAGAAATTAGGACGATCGCGAGACTCGCACGGCTCACTGTCAGAGAGGAGCAAATACCGGAGTACCAGCAAGCACTCGGTAACATCCTCGGACTGGTCGAACAGATGCAGGCGGTCAATACCGATGGCATCGAACCGCTGGCACATCCACTTGAAATCGGTGCACGTTTGCGTCCTGATGCGGTCAGCGAAACTGATCAGCGTGAGAAATTCCAGCAGATCGCCCCGGAAACCGAAAACGGCTTCTATCTCGTGCCCCGCGTGATTGAATAATCCCGTGATCAAATAAACAGACAATAATCACCACGATTCGCCCTTATTTGCCCATAGACTGACCAGAAAGGCCCCAAGAATGCATCAACACACGCTCGCAGAGCTGTCCCGACTGCTGAATACCGGAAAAATCAGCAGTGTCGAGCTGACAAACCAGTATCTGGCCCGTGCCGAGCGTCATAATCCGCTATTAAACTGCTATATCAATACCACCCCCGAGCTCGCGCTGACCCAGGCCGCGACCGCAGACCAGCGGATCAGCAAGCAACAACATGGCCCGCTAACCGGTATACCGATAGCGCACAAGGACATCTTCTGCCTCGACGGCACCCGTACCTCCTGTGGATCGAAGATGCTGGATAATTTCATCGCCCCGTATAACGCGACCGTAGTCGAGCGCCTGAACGAGGCCGGTATGGTCACGATCGGCAAGACCAATATGGACGAATTTGCGATGGGTTCATCGACCGAGACCAGCTTTTACGGCCCCTCGACCAATCCGTGGGACACAAGCCGGGTCCCCGGCGGGTCCTCCGGTGGCTCCGGCAGCGCCGTGGCCGCCCGACTGGCCCCGGCCGCGACCGGCACCGATACCGGTGGGTCTATCCGCCAACCAGCTGCGCTGTGTGGTATTACTGGCCTGAAACCCACATATGGCCTCGTTTCCCGCTACGGCATGATCGCCTTTGCCTCCAGTCTGGATCAGGGTGGCCCGATGACCCAGACGGCCGAGGATGCCGCCCTGCTGATGAATGCGATGGTCGGGTTTGACCGCCGCGACTCGACCTCGCTGGACAGACCGGCCGTTGACTATACCGCGACGCTGGGCGATTCGGTCGCTGGCCTGAAGATCGGTATCCCGAAACAATATTTCACCACGGATCTCGACAGCCAGACCGCGACGAAGGTACAGGAGGCTCTCAAACAATTTGAACAGGCCGGTGCCAGCCTGCACGAGATCGACCTGCCGAACACGCACCTGTCGATCCCGGCCTATTATGTAATCGCCCCCGCCGAGGCCTCCTCGAACCTGTCTCGGTTTGACGGCGTCCGCTTTGGTTATCGCTGCAACAACCCGGTCGACCTGCTCGATTTATACAGTCGCAGCCGCGCCGAGGGCTTTGGCCGCGAGGTCAAACGCCGGATCATGATCGGCACCTATGTGCTGTCTGCCGGTTATTTCGATGCCTATTACCTGAAAGCCCAGCGTATCCGCCGCCTGATCCGCGACGATTTCCAGAATGCCCTGAAACAGGTCGATGTGATCATGGGGCCGACCACACCGATGCCCGCCTTCAAACTGAACGAACTGCTGGATGACCCGATTAGCATGTACCTGTCTGATATCTTTACTGTTTCCGTCAACCTTGCCGGACTGCCGGCCATCTCCATCCCGGCCGGATTCGCCGGACAACTGCCGGTTGGCCTGCAGATCATCGGCGATTATTTCAGCGAGTCACGCCTGCTCAATATCGCCCATCAGTACCAGCAACGCACCGACTGGCACAAACAGATACCGGGAGGGTTCGCCTGATGTCATGGGAACCGGTCATCGGTCTTGAGATCCACGTCCAGCTCGCAACGAAGAGCAAGCTGTTCTCCGGCGCCGCCACCCAATACGGCGCAGAGCCTAACGTACAGGCCTGCGCGGTCGACCTCGGCCTGCCCGGCGTATTGCCGGTCATTAATGAGGCCGCCGTGCAGATGGCGATCAAGTTTGGTCTGGCGGTGAATGCAAACATTGCAGCCACGGCCATCTTCGCCCGCAAAAACTATTTCTACCCGGACCTACCGAAAGGCTACCAGATTAGTCAATACGAACTGCCCGTGGTCGGCAATGGCACCATCGACATCACGCTGGAAGATGGCAGCACGAAGACAGTCCGTATCACCCGTGCGCATCTGGAAGAAGACGCCGGAAAATCGGTGCACGAGGACTTTGCCGGACGCACCGGCATCGATCTGAACCGCGCCGGTACGCCGTTGATCGAGATCGTGTCCGAGCCGGACCTGCGCTCCGCGCACGAGGCCGCCACCTATATGCGCAAGATCCACACGCTGGTCCGTTATCTGGAGATCTCCGACGGCAATATGCAGGAAGGCTCGTTCCGCTGTGATGCAAACGTGTCGATCCGACCGAAAGGCACCGACAAACTCGGCACCCGCGCCGAGATCAAGAACATCAATTCGTTCCGCTTCGTCGAAATGGCGATCAACCACGAGATCGAACGCCAGATCGAACGGCTCGAATCCGGCCAGACCATCGTCCAGGAAACCCGCCTGTATGATTCGGTCCGTAATGAAACCCGCCCGATGCGCAGCAAGGAAGAGGCGAACGACTATCGCTACTTCCCCGATCCGGATCTGTTACCCATCCGCATCACGGAAGATGACATAGAAAAGATCCGCGCCGCGATGCCCGAGTTACCCGAACACAAACACGAACGCTTCATGCGTGAATACAACCTGTCGGATTACGACAGCACCCAACTAACCATCAGCCGGGATTTGGCCGACTATTTCGAGACCACCGTCCGCACCGCTGGCGGCCAGGCGAAACTCTGCGCCAACTGGATCACCGGCGACCTGACCGCCGCATTAAATGAACAGAACCTTGACATCGCCAACTCACCCGTCACCGCCACCCAACTCGGCGGCATGATCAAACGTATCGCCGACAACACCATCTCCGGCAAGATCGCGAAACAGGTATTCGAGGCCATGTGGAACCACGAAGGCGACGCCGACACCATCATCGCCAGCAAAGGCCTGCAACAAGTCACCGACACCGGCGCAATCGAAAAGATCGTCGACGAAGTGATCGCCGCCAGCCCGGAGCAAGTCAAACAATACCGCGAAAGCCCGGCAGACAAACAAGCAAAACTGATCGGCTACTTCGTCGGCCAGATCATGAAGAAGTCACAAGGCAAAGCCAACCCACAACAGGTCAACCAGTTATTAAAAGACAAGTTGTAACCCCCACCGCCACTCCCCGCGCCCACCTCGTCATTCCCGCGCAGGCGGGAATCCAGTAAAACAATACCGCCGCAGGCCTCCTTATGTGAAACCTAGACACTCACATCCACACCAATCTATACTCCCCCATCACCATCCACACAGGATGATTGAACATATTCACCTGATATCACCTATACTATTGGATAAGTACTGCCTGGTTTCATATACTCTACCAAGTCCATACACCTGAATTGAATATGATCTTCAGGCAAATCCCGGGGGGGGATAATGCGTTCACTTCATATATTGCACTGGCTCCTGTTAAGCGTATTCAGTCTGGCCGTGTCAGCACAGTCAGAAGCGGATAGATTTCAGGGCGTTATCAATCAGTATTGCGTGACCTGCCATAATGATCAGTTAAAAACGGCTGGCCTGTCCCTTACGTCTGTAAACGCCGACAATATCGGTGAAGGCGCAGAACTCTGGGAGAAGATCTTACGTAAGATAAAGGTAAAAACCATGCCGCCGGCAGGGATGCCTCGGCCAGATGTTGCGACATATGACGAGTTTGCGAAGTTTCTTGAAACTGAACTCGACGGGCATGCCCGAAACAACCCCCTTCCAGGCAGACCTGCCATGCGCCGTATCAACCGCACGGAGTATACCAACGTTATCCGGGACCTGCTTGCGGTTGAAATCGATGAAGAATCCCTGTTGCCACAAGATGATTCGATGTACGGTTTTGACAATATCGGAAGTGTGTTGACCCTGTCGCCAGTACTCACAGAGCAATATATTGCTGCCGCACGCAAGGTCAGGGAGCAGGCCATTGGGGATGCTGATATGCAGCCGTTGTTCGAACTTTATCGTGTCTCGGACAACACCTGGCAGGAAGAAAGAATGAACGAGGATCTGCCATTTGGGTCACGCGGGGGCCTGGCTATCAGACATTATTTCCCGGTAAACGGTGAATATGAAGTCCAGGTTCGTCTGCAACGCAATTCGAGGGAATACATCCGTGGTCTACAGGATGGTGCTCACCAGATTGATATTCGTGTCGACGGGGACAGGATAAAACTCTTTACTATCGGCGGCGAAAACCGAGGCAAATCTGCCGGAATATTTTCAACGGCGTCCCAGGGTGATATAGAACAGGAGATCTATGAACGTACCGCCGATGATGCACTGAATGTCCGTTTTAACATTGAGGCAGGCTATCGGCAGGTTACAATTGCATTTCTGAAGGATAGTTCGTTTGATGAAGGGCCCTTAAACCCCAGACATACCAATTATGATTTTTTGCAATACAAAGGCGGCGAACCTGGCGTACGTAGTGTCTCTCTTGACGGGCCGTTCCAGTCTGCTGGAATAGCTCAGACTGTCAGCCGCAACAAGATTTATATTTGTCAACCTGCCAGTGTTGATGATGATGATTGCGCAAAGACGATACTTACACGACTGGCCACCCGTGCCTATCGCCGGCAGGTAATACCTGCTGAAATAGAAGAGCTTATGGTTTTCTTTAAACGCGGGCAGGTGGAGGGCAGTTTTGACGAAGGCATTGGCCTTGCTCTCGAACGCATCCTGGCCGGCCCCGAGTTCCTGTTTATTATAGAAGAGCAACCCAAAACAATAGCGGCCGGTGAGATATTTGCCAGCCCCGATCTCGAACTGGCAACCCGATTGTCGTTGTTTCTCTGGAGCAGTTTCCCGGATGATGAGTTACTGGAGATCGCAAGTGCCGGAAAGTTGAAGAACTCCAGGGTTTTAAACCAGCAGGTTAAACGTATGCTGGATGACCCCAGGTCGGATGCCCTGTTAACGAATTTTGCCTTACAGTGGCTAAATCTGGGAAGGTTAAATACGGCCGCGCCGGATGCTGAACTATTTCCTTACTTTAATGACAGCCTGCGCCAGGCCTTCCGGACTGAGACCGAGATGTTTCTCAATTACGTCATCAAGGAAGATCGTCCCTTGCTGGAGCTGCTGGAGGCGGACTATACCTTTGTTAATGAACGCCTGGCAGAACATTATGGTATCCCGGATATACGTGGCAGTCATTTTAGAAGGGTGAAACTGCCGGATCGCAATCGTGGAGGCTTGCTGGGTCAGAGCAGAGATCTCACCAATACGTCATACGC
>CAMBTO010000030.1 GCA_945870865.1 Klebsiella pneumoniae | reverse complement strand
ATCCCAAGGCATGCGATATATATCAGGGTTAGTCACTCAATTATCAAGTGACACCCGCCTACCCTCTTCAAATTTTTAGCCCCTACTCCTTCACCAGCTCCCTGACCACGGTGATCGCGCTGATCTGGCGGAAACCCTGGGGCAGCATGTTCCCCCGCAGGCCGCGTTGGCCGAAGTAGTCGTTGATGGCGTCCGGTTTCAGTGTGATGTGGCGTTTGCCGGATTGTAGTAATAAGAAGTCACCCTCGCTGAAGCTCGCAATCGCGGTCATATATTCTTCACGCGTCTTTAACTTGTCGGGCGGGATCTGGATGATCTTCAGGCCCTTGCCCTTACCGAGCAGCGGGAATTCCTTGATGTCCATCACCAGCATGCGGCCGATGGAGGTGACGGCGGCGATGAAGTCGGTCTCGGGGTTGTAGATCGGTGCGGGGATCATCACGTTGGCGCCGTCGGTTACGCTGAGGACGGCCTTGCCGTTTTTATTACGTGTCTGTAATTCCTCGAACTTCACCTTGAAGCCGTAACCAGCGTCCGAGGCGACCAGGAAATAACTGTCTGTCTCGCCGAGCATCACACCGGCGAAGCTAGCGCCGTCCGGTGGGGTGACACGACTGGCGATAGATTCGCCGTTACCGCGTGCGGAGGGCAAGGTATGCGCCGGGATCGAATAACAGCGCCCGGTCGAGTCAATAAACACGGCGAGCTGGTTGCTTTTGCCCTTCGCGGCCTGTTTGAGTTCATCACCGGCACGATAGGTCAGTGCCTCCGGGTCGATCTCGTGGCCCTTGGCGGCGCGCACCCAGCCTTTTTGTGACAGCACAACGGTGATAGGCTCGGTCGGGACCAGTTCGGCCTCGTCGATTGCCTTCGCCTCGCTGCGTTTAACCAGCGGTGAACGTCGCACGTCACCGTAGGCCTCGGCATCGGTGAGAATTTCCTTCTTGATTAATGTCTTCATGCGGGTGGCAGAGCCGAGGATCTGTTGCAAGGACTGGCGCTCTTCGTTCAACTCATCCATTTCACCACGGATCTGCATCTCTTCAAGTTTGGCCAGTTTGCGTAAACGCAGGTTCAGGATTGCCTCGGCCTGCAGGTCGGACAGCTTGAAGCGTTTCATCAACTCCAACTTCGGCTCGTCTTCCTGACGGATGATGCGGATCACCTCATCGATATTCAGGTAGGCGATCATCAGGCCTTCGAGCAAATGGATATCGGCCTCCACCTTGTCGAGACGGTACTGTAAACGGCGACGCACGGTCTCCGTACGGTACTGTAGCCATTCCTTCAGGATGTCGCGCAGGTTCTTGACCTGCGGGCGGCCGTCAAGGCCGATCATGTTCAGATTAACGCGGTAGCTCTTCTCGAGATCGGTGGTGGCGAACAGGTGCGACATCAGCTCTTCGGGTACCACACGATTGGAGCGCGGGATCAGCACCAGTCGGGTCGGGTTCTCATGATCGGACTCGTCACGCAGGTCTTCCAGCATCGGCAGTTTTTTTGCGTTCATCTGCGCGGCGATCTGCTCAAGGATACGGTTGCCGGAACACTGGTACGGCAGCGCGGTAATTACAATACTACTCTCTTCCTTCTCCCACACGGCGCGCAACTTGATCGAGCCGTAGCCGGTCTCGTACATCTGCATGATCTCGGCACGCGGGGTGATGATCTCGGCGGCGACCGGGTAGTCCGGGCCCTGGATGTGTTCGCACAATTCCTGAATCGTGCTGTTTGGTTCCTGCAGCAGGCGGATACAGGCAGTGGCGACCTCGCGCAGATTGTGCGGGGGGATGTCGGTCGCCATACCGACAGCGATACCGGTGGTGCCATTCAGCAATACGTTCGGCAACCGGGCAGGTAACAGTTTGGGTTCATCCAGCGTGCCGTCAAAGTTCGGGACCCAGTCGACCGTGCCCTGCATCACCTCGCCGAGTAATACATCAGCATATGGGCGCAGCTTGGCCTCGGTATAGCGCATGGCGGCGAATGACTTCGGGTCGTCCATCGAGCCCCAGTTGCCCTGGCCGTCGACCAGCGGATAGCGGTAGCTGAAATCCTGTGCCATCAGCACCATCGCCTCGTAACAGGCGGAATCGCCGTGAGGGTGGAACTTGCCGATGACGTCACCAATGGTACGGGCGGACTTCTTGTATTTGGCCCCGGCCTTCAGGCCGAGCTCGGACATCGCGTAGATGATGCGGCGCTGGACCGGTTTTAATCCGTCGCCAATATGCGGCAAGGCGCGGTCGAGGATGACGTACATGGAATAATCCAGGTAGGCCTGCTCGGAAAATTCTTGGATTGGACGCGCCTCGTTCTGGTCGAAGTCCAGGGTCAGATTTTGTGACATGTGGGTATCTCTATCTCTACGTCATGGTTATTTCAGTCATGCCCGGTATGTGTCGCGGGTTGGGGGATCAGACCAGATCCTTCTACTCGCTACGCTCGCTCAGGATGACAATTCTCGTGGGCGTGATTTTCGCTGAAATGACCGTAAATAAGAAGCCCTGATCGGGTTTTGTATTGCTTGACATTTGTGTAGAACAACATGGTCATACTGATGAAATGATGTTATGGCGACTGGATTTTGGGTTCCGCTTACGCAGCTATGGAATGACAACACAGGGTCCTGATAATGCTATATAACTATCCGTTCCGCAGATCCGGTTTCGCAATCATGGCTTTAATCAGAGTGTATTCCGATCTAGAATCAACATTAATGAATCTTGAAAAGACACTGGAACGTATAGGCTATAGCGGCTCACTTGATGTGAATGCTGATGTGTTGTCTGCGTTACAAAAAGCGTTTCTGTACAGTGTGCCGTTCGAGAATCTGGACATTCATGCCGGTATCCCGATCACACTCGACCCGAAGCGGTTTTATCAGAAGATCGTGATTGAGCGGCGCGGTGGTTTTTGTTATGAGTGTAATACACTGTTCTATCAGATGTTGCTGCAACTTGGTTTTGATGTGCAGATGATCGCGGCGCGGATGGTGCTGACCGACATCAACAGCCAGCGCTATTCACACATGGCTCTGCTGGTCTATCTGGAGCAGCCGTATCTGGCCGATGTGGGCAACGGTCAGTCTATCCACGCGGCGATGCCGGTTCCGGGTGAGGAGATTTCAGTGGCCGAGGACATCGCCTACCGAGTGGGCCCGCTGACAGACCAGGAATATGCGCTGTACTACAAGAAACCGGGGGCTGAGTGGTTGCCACGGTTTGCGTTCCCGCTTGCGACACGGCAGCTGGCTGATTTTGAACCGATGTGCCGTTTTCATCAGACCGCGCCTGAATCACTGTTTATGAAGCAGCGGATCTGTACGCTACCCACCCCGGGCGGGCGCATCAGTCTGCTCGGCAATGAACTGGCAATCCTGGATCACGGGCAGGAACAAACGCGGGAACTCGACTCGGACGCACAAATCAGCCTCCAGTTGCAAAAACACTTCGGTTTTACTCTGCCGGTCAGCAAAAAATCATAAATCTGTCTCAAAACTATCACATAGGGTCCCGATACTGCACCGGTACGAATTAACCAACGAGGGTGTAGTTATGACAAATCATGCAGCTATTGCCAAATTTATGGCAGTTTCCTGTCTGTATCTGCTAATGACGAATAACTCTTCTGCGGAGCTTACGGCTGCGGAACTGGAAGATCTGATTGTATCGATTAATGATGACAGCACCTACAGCGACACTGACCTCCATCACACGATTAGCTGACCTTCGGCGACTATTAATTGACTGGATACTGGCGTTCGCCAGTATAACGACAGGATGTGGGTCGTGTTCGCCAGAATGACGATCAATAGGTCAGAGCTCTAGACCTCTATCATCGCCATATTACCCTTCGACTCCAGCCAGTCCTTGCGGTCAGAGGCGCGTTTTTTGGCGAGCAGCATATCGAGCATCGCATCAGCCGCTGGACCGGCGTCGAGCGTTAGTTTGACGAGACGGCGGGTGGCGACGGCCATCGTGGTCTCGCGCAGTTGCATCGGGTTCATCTCGCCGAGGCCCTTGAAGCGCTGAATACTGACGGTGCCACGGATCTTCTCCGCAGTGATGCGATCGAGTACGCCGGCCTTCTCGGCATCATCCAGCGCGTAGAACACTTCCTTGCCCACGTCGATGCGATACAAGGGCGGCATCGCGACATAGATGTGTCCCTGCTCTACCAGCGGACGGAAATGTTTGAGGAACAGGGCGCACAACAAGGTAGCGATGTGCAGACCGTCGGAGTCGGCGTCGGCGAGGATGCAGATCTTGCCGTAGCGCAACTGATCCAGTTTGTCGGAGCCGGGGTCTACACCGATAGCGACAGTGATATCGTGTACTTCCTTCGAGGCGAGTACCTCGGATGAATCTACCTCCCAGGTGTTCAGGATCTTGCCACGCAAGGGCATCACGGCCTGGGTCTCGCGGTCGCGTGCCTGTTTGGCGGAGCCACCGGCGGAATCACCCTCAACCAGGAACAGTTCAGTCACCAGGATGTCCTGCATGGAGCAATCGGCCAGTTTGCCGGGCAAGGCGGGGCCGCCGGAAATCTTTTTGCGCACCACATTCTTGCTCGCCTTCATGCGTCGTTGTGCATGGTTGATGGCAAGTTCGGCGATGCTCTGGCCGGTCTCGACGTGCTGGTGCAGCCACTGACTGAATGCATCGTGGATAACACCGGTCACGAAGGTTGTACATTCACGCGAACTGAGGCGCTCCTTGGTCTGTCCCGCAAATTGCGGGTTGTCCATCTTCACGGACAACAGGTAGGCACAACGTTCCCACACGTCATCGGCCGTCAGCTTGATACCGCGCGGCAGCAGGTTGCGTGATTCGCAGAATTCACGGATCGCCTCCAGCAGGCCCTGGCGCAGACCGTTCACATGAGTACCGCCCTGCACGGTCGGGACCAGGTTGACATAACTCTCGGCGATCAATTCTTCACCACCGGGCAACCAGTGTAACGCCCAGTCTATCGCCTCATGTTCACCGGCCATCGAACCCATAAACGGTTCCTGCGGTAACAATTCTGCACCGGCGAGTGACTCTGACAAATAGGTGCTGATACCGGATTCGTAATGCCATTCGATCTTCTCGTCGGTGGCCTCGTCAAAATATTTGACGGTCAGGCCGGGACACAGCACGGCCTTCGCGCGCAACAGGTGTTTCAGCTTGCTAGTCGCGATTTTGATTGTATCGAAATATTTTGCATCTGGCCAAAAGCGGATGGTCGTGCCGGTATTACGCTTGCCAACCTCGCCAACCACTTCCAGACTGGTTTTTTTGTCGCCGCCGGCAAACTGCATATGGTATTCATTGCCGTTACGGCGTACCCAGACTTCGAGCTGCTTTGACAAGGCATTAACGACGGATACACCCACGCCGTGCAGACCGCCGGAAAATTTGTAATTCTTGTTGGAGAACTTGCCGCCCGAATGCAGGCGGGTCAGGATGACTTCGACACCGGTGATCTTTTCGCCAGGATGTTTGTCAACTGGCATACCGCGGCCGTTATCGCTGACGGTGACTGAACCGTCCTTATGCAAGGTGACTTCGATGCGGTCGGCATGGCCGGCACTGGCCTCATCGACGCTGTTATCGACCACTTCCTGTATCAGATGGTTCGGTCGGGTGGTGTCGGTGTACATGCCCGGCCGTTTACGGACGGGATCCAGACCGGTCAGGACTTCAATGTCCGCTGCATCGTATCTACTGTTCAACTTTAAGGACTCCGGAGCTGATAAATTTCCGGGATTTTAGCACGAGACGGCGAGTGAAAAATATTATTCCGGATAGTCGATCACAAATTCACGGGGATCATCGCGCCCACCGCCGGGAGCCGGAGTGCTGACGCCGATGCGGTAACTGCCCGGCAAAGCGGTCTCACGCGGGCCCAGCGTGGCGTGGAGTTCGGTCGGACTGATCCAGTCTGTACGCACTGGCACGCCATTGAGGATGACGACAGAGGCAGGGACAAAATTATCGCCAGTGACGATGATAACAGCAGCGCTGTGCTGGTGTGCCATACCAGGAGTAATCGTGCTGACCACCGGCGGCTGGTGATACAGGTGTTTGCTGACCGTCCCTATCTGGTGGAAGGGGAATTCATAGTCGGCGTGATAAGTTGTATCCACCGGTTTACCGGCAAGGATGACCTGTTCTATCTTGCGGGTGTTGGCAATGTCCTCCAGCGGGTTGGCTGAAAGGATGATGATGTCCGCAATCTTGCCGGGGGTGATCGTGCCCAGCCTGTCCTCGATGTGCAGCATCTCGGCGGCCCAGCGTGTGGAGGATGCGAGGACGGCCTCGTTTGATATACCGGCATCGGCGAGCAACTGCATTTCATGGTGCAAGGAGATGCCGGGTATGCTTGCGGCGGCGGTATCCGTACCCGAATACAATTTGCCACCGGCACGCACGAACTGACGCAGGAACTGCTGTATGTTGCGATAACCGTTATCGATCTGTTCCCGCAGTGTTGGCGTGTGTATGACGTAGGAGTTGTTCACGAAAAGTGGTGGTACCGTATCGGCACTGCCACGGTGTAACAAGACCGGGTCGGCCCAGTGATACTGGCCGAGACTGACCAGCTTCTCGTCCTGCGGGACGTATTGCAACGTCGGCAGGCCCAATAACTGCAACTCCTCCCGTTCAAACTGTACGGTGCGATCAATCACGCCTTTCCACTCGTGCACCAACGTCGGATTCAGAAATACCTTCGCATCGATCAACTGGCGGATGACAGCGTCGTAGTGGTCTGCCTCCATGTACTGATACAGTAACGGGTTCTTGTGACCTTCTTCCAGTGTAAGCGCCGCCACCGCTGCCTTACCCCGTTCGTCTTGTATCGTCGCCAGGGCGACACCTTCGAGATGTTCTACTCCGTCTATTCCGAGTCTGGCCGAGGTGACCGCATCATACGAATGCGCGATGACGCCAATAGCGGCCTGATCTGCCGCCGTGGTCACGGCGATGGTCAGTGCCTCCGGGGAATCGGCATCAAAACGGATACAGTCGGCCTGTTGGCGTACTTCGTCGACGAGCTGTTTTGCCTGTGCGGCCTCACCCTTGCCAACGCGCAGGCAATACAGATATCGCGGACCGCGCAAACCACCGATGTTTAAACCGTTGCGGACCGCACGTTGCCAGTCATTACGACTGCTAAGATCATTGACCGTAGTAATGCCATGTGCGAGGAACAGCTCGCCCATATACCAGTTGTAATGGACATGGGAGTCAATCAGTCCCGGCATAACATACCGGCCGGTTGCATCTATTATCTGCGTGTCGGCGGAATAGTTGTTGACGGCATCGCCCTGCCAGATTTGTTTGATGCGGTCGTTTTCTATGAGCACACTGGCGTTGCGTAGCGGTTTGTTGCCGGTCATGTCGATCAGCGTGCCGCCCCGTATTAACAAGGTCTCTGCCTGGAGCGAACCTCCTGCCAACAGCAACAGGCCGGCGAGTATGGGGTAACCTTTCAGCGGAAATTTGTTTGCCATAACCGAACTGTAGGAAAATTCGGCGGCAATGTCCATTAAAAAGGCTGTCCGGAGTCTGCATCTTGAGGAAGAGACTCCGGCAGGAACATCTCCCGAATGGGGGGAGGGAGATAATCAGTCTGGTTATTAGACCAGATCCATAAGCAAAGAGTTCACTATATTTGCTGGAACCGGGTCGATAGTCTGACGGTAGGCATCATGATCAATACCTGCACCCAGCGTCGAACCACCCTTCAGCGCCTTGATCATCGCCTCATTCAGCTCAAAACGCATAAAATGCACGGCCGCAGTCTTTTCAGCATCAGAACGCTCCATATCCTCGTTATAGATGGGTGTGATCCGCTCACATCCCGCGACCTGCATCCATACATGGGCCTCAACACCGATCAGCTCGGCCAGACGCTGGCGACGCACATCCACGTCCTCAAATTCGAGCATGAAGGTCGCCTTCCAGTTTTTACCATCGGGTATCAGCGGGTTGTAGGCCCCGAGTTCTTCCTCGATACCGGCTGCCTCGAACAGCTTTTCGATGCGCAACATTTCCTGTACCTGGTACTGGATAGTCATCCGGTCTTCAAAATACAGGTTGGCATTCGGTCCCAGTGCCAGGCGCCGGTTTTTCTTGTGTGCCATTACCTCATCCCGGAATGCCTTGCGTGATTCCGCGTATTGTTCCAGGCTGACTAAGTCAGCGCGGGTCAGTTTCTGCATGGTTCATGTACTCCCTTATACTCCGTAGGCGTGTCTTAACAGGGTAAATGGCGACTCGGCCGCCATATCGCCTTTTACTCCCTGCTGGATCTGATCGCCCGCCATCGGGCAATCACTGACATAATGATCCGGGTTGAAATTTTTTACCTTCGTTACCACCGGTCGGCAAATCTTCGCAGCGATATCGTGGTATTCACTTTTGACCGCATAGGTACCATCATGACCGGAACACCGTTCGATCACCTCGAATGTGGTCCCCGGCACCAGACCAAGTACATCCTTCGTCTTCAGGCCGATGTTCTGCACGCGCTGATGACAGGGCACGTGGTAGGCAATCTTGCCAAGTGAGTTCTTGAACCCGGTCTTCAACTGCTTTTCCTTGTGCCGAAGCATCAGGTATTCGAACGGGTCATAAAATGCGTCCGCCACCTTCTTCACATCCGCATTGTCGGGAAACAGCAGCGGCAGCTCCTGCTTGAACATCAACACACAGGAAGGCACAGGCGCAGTGATGTCAAAACCGGCATCAACCATGTTTACCAGTTGCGGGATATTGAACAACATAGCTTGATCGACCTTTTCGAGATCACCCAGTTCAAGCTTCGGCATGCCACAACACACCTCCTGATTTACCAACTTGACCGGTATGCCGTTGTGTTCAAGGATGGCGATCAAATCCTGACCGATATCCGGTGCATTACGATTGCAATAACAGGTGCTGAACAGGGCAATCTTGCCTTTCGTCAACTCGCCCGGCACCGCAGTCAGTGTCGGGACATCGCGTCTCGCCTCGCGCTTGCGCAAGGTATCGCTGTGAAATTCAGGGATGATTGCATCAGGGTGCACGCCGAGTACCTTGTCCAGTGCCTTGCGGGCCAGACCGTTCTTGTTGACAGCATTAACTACCTGGGCCACGACCGGTATGCCGGCGATGTTACCCACCGTATCGGTCGAGGTGAGCAGACGATCGCGGAACGTATTATCACCATTTTTATGTTTAATCGCCTTGCCACGCAACATCAGGTGCGGGAAATCCAGATTCCATTCATGTGGAGGTACGTAGGGGCATTTGGTCATATAACACAGGTCACATAGATAGCAGTGGTCCACCACCTTGATGTAGTCCTTGCGGTCGACGCCATCCATCTCCATCGTGGGTGAATTATCAACCAAGTCAAACAGGGTCGGGAACGAATTACACAGGCTGACACAACGGCGACAACCATGACAGATGTCGAATACGCGTTCCATTTCATCGAGTGCAGACTTCTCGTTATAGAACTCGGGGTCTTTCCAGTTGACTGGATGCCGGGTCGGCGCTTCGAGACTTCCTTCACGTGCCATTGTATTTCTCCGTAATTGGTGCTTATAAAAAGAGACCGGACAGGTCCGGTCTCTTTTTTGTGTTACCAGGCGATGCTGAACTTAACCGAGACTGTCCAGCGCCTTCTGGAAACGGTTGGCATGGGAACGCTCAGCCTTAGCCAGTGTCTCGAACCAGTCGGCAATTTCATCAAAGCCTTCTGTTCTCGCTGTCTTGGCCATACCGGGATACATATCGGTATATTCATGCGTCTCACCGGCAATGGCGGCCTGCAGGTTCAGGCTGGTCGTACCGATGGGCTTGCCAGTCGCCGGATCACCGACGGCTTCGAGATATTCCAGATGTCCGTGCGCATGTCCGGTTTCGCCTTCTGCTGTTGAACGGAACACAGTTGACACATCGTTGTAGCCTTCAACGTCAGCCTTTTGTGCGAAATACAGATAGCGGCGGTTCGCCTGTGACTCTCCGGCAAACGCCTCTTTCAGATTATGTTCGGTTTTGGTTCCTTTTAGACTCATGTTATTATCTCCTAACTGATTGAAAAAATGCATTTTTTATGCAAACTGGCACAGACTTTTTATGTCCCACAACTTTACTCTGCCACCCCCGGTGAGTCAACGATATACATCATTGTATTTCGCAATCTGAAGATAGGTATTTCCTATCGATGCTGGATACATGCATCAATTTCCTATATCGATGGGCATGGCATCACTTCGGCCCGGACATCTGCATTGATTGTAGTCGAACGGGCAGCCCTTTCCGGGTCCAGGTGAACCTGGATTCGGGTGGCAGGAGCGTCGGTGTCGCAGGGAGGTTATTCACAACGTTCAACTTGCTGTAATATTCACGCCCTGGCCAGTTTTAGGAAGAGACCAATGAATAAAAAGACCAAACCGTTTGAATTTGAGAAATCACTGGAAGAACTCGAGAAGCTGGTCGCGTTGATGGAACAGGGTGATCTCAGCCTGGAAGAATCGCTGAAACATTTTGAACGCGGAATTGCGCTGGCGCGCTCGTGTCAGCAGTCGCTGGCCGAGGCAGAACAGAAGGTGAAGATCCTGATCAGCAATCAGGGCAAGGAAGAACTTGCCGAGTTTGAGCCGGAAGAACCGTAAGGCCAGCCCGGTGACACTGAAGGAAATATTGCCGGTATACCAGTCGCGTGTTGAAACCGCGCTGGACCACTGGCTGCCCGGCGCTGATATCGAGCCGGTCAAACTGCATCGCGCCATGCGTTATGCCACGCTCGGTGGCGGCAAACGTATTCGTCCGGTCTTGCTGTATGCATGTGGCGAAACGCTGGGCGTACCCTTGCAGGCTATGGACGGACTGGCGGCCGCCGTGGAGATGATCCATGCCTACTCGCTGATACACGATGATCTGCCCGCAATGGATGATGATGACCTGCGGCGTGGCAAACCGACCTGCCACAAGGCATTTGACGAAGCGACCGCGATTCTGGCCGGTGATGCCATCCAGGCCTTGTCATTTCATGTGATTGCGGCAGACTCCGCGATTCTGGTTAACGCCGAACAACGGATTAAAATGATCAATACGCTGGCACTGAACAGTGGTTCGCTCGGTATGGCTGGAGGTCAGGTGATCGATCTCGCCTCGGTTGGCCGGTCACTGACACTGCCCGAACTGGAAAACATGCATAACCACAAGACCGGCATGTTGATCCGCGCCAGCCTGCAACTCGGGGCCCTGTCTCGGCAGGATCTGCCGCAGGATCAATATGAGGTCATCACCGAATTTGCATGCCATATCGGCCTCGCCTTTCAGGTGCAGGACGATATCCTTGATGTCGAGGCAGACACGGCCACACTGGGCAAGCCGCAGGGGTCGGACATGTTAAAGAACAAGCCGACCTATCCCGGCATACTCGGCATGGTCGAGGCAAAACGGGTGGCGCACCAGCTCCATGACCAGGCAGTCAGCGTACTGGATCATCTGGATGCAGATTCGCTTTTGCTCCGTCAGATTGCTGATTACATCGTACAAAGAAAAAATTAAGCCGATTTCTGCCTGCTTCACATAAACTTCACATCCAATACCGTAAGTTTAGGGTGAAGACGAGGCAAAAACCTAGTAAATTACTAGTAAATAAATTTAGCTATAGCTACATCAAAGAGCATAGCTCACGGTACAAGGACACATTAACAGATGAACCAGTCGACTGACCTCACGATGGACGATATACCTGACGTACAAAACAGCGAGGATACCCGGCAAATACCGATAGACAAGGTCGGGATCAAGGACATCCGGCATCCGGTAGTGATCAGCGACCGTAGTGGTAAGGACCAGAATACGGTAGCCATGCTGAACATGTATGTAAGCCTGTCCCACCACTTCAAGGGTACGCACATGTCCCGGTTTGTGGAGGTGCTGAACCGGCATGATTACAGTATTACTGTCCCCACTTTCAAGAAGTTGCTCAGCGACATGACCAATCTGCTCGACGCCGAAACCGGCTATATCGAGATGTCTTTCCCGTTTTTTGTGAAAAAGGCCGCACCGGTTTCCGGCGTCAAGAGTCTGCTCGATTACCACGTCACCCTGTCAGGTGAACTGAAGCAGGGCAAATACGATATTACTGTCAAGGTCGTGGTGCCCGTCACCAGTCTGTGTCCCTGTTCGCGTGATATCTCCGAACGCGGGGCACATAACCAGCGTTCACATGTGACGGTCTCCGTACACACGGCCGAAGGGATCTGGATCGAGGATCTGGTTGATATGGTAGAGAGCGTCGCCTCTTGTGAGCTGTATGGCCTGCTGAAACGCCCCGATGAAAAGTACGTTACCGAAAAGGCCTATGACAATCCGAAATTTGTCGAGGACATGGTGCGTGATATTGCGATCCTGTTTAACAAGGATGAGCGCATACAGTCCTACACGATTGAGTCAGAGAATTTCGAGTCGATACATAATCACTCGGCGTATGCGAAGTTGTCATGGGGGCAGACCCGGGGTTAGGGGCTGCGTTCATAATGTGTCCTAAATAACAGTTCAGGAATCCTGTTCAGATTTGGCACGTCAGTATTACTGTGACAGACCGTTAGCCGCATGGATGCGGCGCCCGAGCGTACATGGATGTATTAACAGCGTGTCTGGAACGGTAATACTGACGTGACAAATCTGAACTGCCGTGGATACATGAACTGTTATTCATACGATACCCCAAAGCCTATCTGATGACCTATTGACCTTTAGCCTGTTGCCATAGCACTTCCATTTCTTCCAGGCTTGCCTGTTCTGTCGTCCTGCCCTGCTTTGCCAGCGCTGACTCGATATAGGCAAAACGTTTTCTGAACTTGCGATTGGTCGACATCAGGGCAGTTTCGGGATCCACCTTTACATGACGAGCGAGATTGACACAGGCGAACAGGATATCGCCGGTTTCATCCTGCGATCTGGCAGGGTCCGCACCTTGTGCCAAGGCGGCTCGCAATTCACCGATTTCCTCTTCGATCTTGTCCAGCACCGGTATCGGATCTCCCCAGTCAAACCCGACGGCCGCAGCCTTCTTCTGTAACTTGCTTGCACACATCAACGCCGGCATGGCGGTACTGACTGAATCCAGAAGGCCACCGACTGCACGCCCGGACTGTGCACGTTCCCGGGCCTTGATCTTCTCCCATGATTGCGACTGCTGATCGGCAGTATCTATTCGTTCATCTCCAAACACATGCGGATGTCGACGCCGCAACTTGGCATTGATACTCTCCGCCACTGCTGCGAAATCAAACTGTCCTGCTTCGCTGGCCATCCTTGAATAAAATACAATCTGGAACAACAGATCCCCAAGTTCATCCCGGATAGCAGCCGGGTCACCCTGGCCAATGGCCTCGGCTAACTCGTAGACTTCCTCAATTGTGTACGGCAATATCGTTTCGCGTGTCTGCTCCCGATCCCACGGACAACCGTGGATTGGATCACGCAGCGTATCCATCGTCTTTAATAGCTCATCGACTTGTTTCATGACTTATTCACCAAATATTCATTGCAATAACTTGATTTTCACAGAATTTTATAATAAAAATACGGTCAAATGAAGTAAAGGGACAGATCCGAAATGCGGGTATGTCCCCGATTTATACGTACCATTAACGTTTATAGACTGGGATTAGAACATGACGCCCTTGATCTTGCGACTTGATATTGCCGGCATGCCGGTCACCTGGATCTCCTGGCAGGATGCAGTCAATCTGTACTGCCGGGACATGGTTGCCTGGACGGCCGGGGATCACCAGTTCACCTTCCACGGAGGTGTGTCCCGCATGTCAGGCATGCGCTCCGAGGTCGAGGTCAATTCGATCATTGCGGTCAAACGCTCCGAAGAACACAGACATATACAACGTAGCATCCCACCGCTGACAAACCGCGAACTGTTCCTGCGCGACGCACATCTGTGTATGTATTGCGGCACCGAATTTAACGCCAGTTATCTGACACGCGATCATGTGATACCGCTGTCGCGTGGCGGGCGGGACCGCTGGTCAAATGTGGTAGCCACCTGCCGTCAATGTAATACGCGCAAGGGCAATCGCACACCGGAACATGCGAAGATGCCACTGCTGGCGATTCCTTATGTTCCGAACTGGGCTGAATTTCTGGCGTTATCGAACCGCCGTATCCTGCTCGACCAGATGACGTTTCTCAAGTCACAGTTCTCTGGACGACCGATGCCGTTCTACAAGCAATAGCTAGATATGTCGCCCGGAAATGCTGCTTCTATGCGTGCAATTCAGCGTCCTAGCTCACAAAAAGCGATTTTTTGCATGTAGTAACAATGAAACAGCATCAAATCGTTGAATAGTTAGGCAAAATACGTCATGATTACTCCCACGATAACTGGGAAATTCCAGAAACGTTATATAAATGCAACAGGAGAAATTAACAATGACAATATCACCAATGAAGGCAACTATCATTGCTATGGCACTCGCTGTCGCCAGTGGTTGTGCTACAACCAAGCAACTTGAAGAAGTTCGCAAGATTGCTGAAGGCGCCCAGTCTACAGCCAACAATGCAGCTTCACAGGCCAGCAGCGCATTATCAACTGCTAACCAGGCACTGGATGCAGCCAAGGCAGCGCAGAGCGCCGCCAACGCCGCACAGTCTTGCTGTGATGCTAATACCTCCAAGCTGGACAAGGTATTTGAGCAGGTAATGAAGAAGTAATTTCGAGTCAAATCGAAATAAAAAAACCCGTGTTTACACGGGTTTTTTTTTGCCTGAGATACCCGCCCTACAGATCAGGCACGATACCTGATCTGTTGTTATTGCTGGACGACCGGCGAAGATGAAAGTGTAGCCGTATTGGAACTACCGGCATGGGTGGTTTTGTCTGCCGCCGTATATTCTTCCAGCGGTTCATCCGTCACCCTGCCGATCTCGACCGGAATACTGTCACGCTCGGTGATGACCTTGCGGATCAGGTCCCAGTCGACTTCATACTTGTGCTGCTTTGAAACCTCGACCACCATCTTCACAATACTGGTCATATTGCCTTCAAACTGATCCGTGTCTTCTTCAAGATACGGACTGGCCTCCAGCATGAGCTTGCCATTCAGTACACCCACCTTGTAGGGCTGGTTGACGATACGCACCGGTGTACCCACCGGAACCATACCAAACAGTGCCTTGATATCTTCCGGATACATACGGATACAACCGGAGCTGACGCGCAGGCCGACGCCATAGGGCTTGTTCGTACCATGAATCAGATACGACGGCAGACCGAGTCGCATTGCAAACTGTCCCAGCGGGTTTTCCGGTCCGGGCGGGACGATTTTCGGTAATGGATGTCCCTCACGTGCATGCTCAGCACGGATTGATTCAGGTGGATGCCAGGCCGGGTCTTTCTTCTTCTGGATGATCTTCGTGGTGATATACGGTGTGGCCCAGCCTTCACGACCTATACCGATAGGATAGGAGTAGACCTGACGCGTATCACCCTTTTGGCCAGCCGGGAAATAATACAGACGCATTTCAGGGATATTGACGATAATGCCAACGGGCGGCGCAACTGGCAGAACTAACTGTTTTGCCAGTACAATTTCCGTTTTTTCACCCGGTATCCAGGTATCGACCTTCTGATTAGCACGCTTGATATCCATAAAACCGATGTTATGGATACGGGCTATGTCCGGCAGGGTCTGATCCTGACGCGAATAGGTCTTTGCCATCTCACCGACGACGGAATCATGGATACTCATCTCGTAGAATTCGGCGCGGCAAACAAAGGTCACGGACAACAACAGCGTTATCAGTAGTAATCTAGCTTTCATGAATTCAGGTTACTTGAGTTGGTTAGTGAGACATTATAATACGGTTAGCGACGTATTACTTCATATAAATCAGCGTTCTTTCAACCTGGGCATCAATTCGACGAGATTGCATGGCCGGGTCCGGTAATCCAGTTGTGCGCGGACAATCCGATCCCAAGCGGTTGCACAGGCCGACGACGATCCGGGCAGACAAAACAGATACTTTCCGTTAGCAACACCTGCAATGGCGCGCGATTGCAGGCTGGAAGTGCCGATTTCCTCGAACGATATAGCGCGAAATACCTCACCAAACCCTTCTATTTCCTTGTCAAACAGGCAGGCAATGGCCTCAGGTGTGCCATCACGGCCGGTCACGCCGGTACCGCCGGTCGTTAATACGACATCAACATTGTCATCGGCACACCAGGTGGCGACGACAGCACGAATCTTATAGATATCGTCCGGGACGATTTGCTTGTCATACAGCTTATGTCCTGCCGCCTCCAGTCGCTCAACCAGCAGGCGCCCGGATTTGTCGGTTTTTTCGGTCCGGGAATCGGATATGACCAGTACACTGATATTTAATGTACCGGGTGCATTATTTGGATTCGTCATGTCTGTTCTCCTGCGGCTATTTTTCGATTAGATCATAATTCACCGTTGTGATAAAACACAGTGGCATGAACGAGAATACTGAAAATTCCTCCGGCGCCGTCCGCCTAGACAAATGGTTATGGTTTGCGCGCTTCTACAAGACACGCGGACTGGCCATGGAGGCAATCAAGGCCGGCAAGGTCAAACTCGCAGGCAACCGCGTCAAGCCGGCAAAAACAGTCCGGCCCGGTGAAGTGTATACACTGCGCATAGACCCCTACAGCTGGACAGTGAGCGTGCTTGCCACCGGTACCCGCCGCGGACCGGCCCCCGAGGCAGCGCTGCTTTATGCAGAGACACCCGAAAGCCACGAGGCACGTGCACTCTTGTCGGCCCAACTGAAAATCAATAACCCACTATTACCACAGACCGAAGGCCGTCCGAGCAAACGCGACCGCCGCCAGATCGTACGCTTCACCCGGCAATCAGATTGATACCCGCTGGAGATTGAACTGCACCAGTCAGGGGTAACGGATTGCCCGGATCAACACGGGCATTCAGCTACGGCTTCCGGGCTCCCCGGGCATTGCTGAGGAATTGACCTGCCGTGCACTCCCCGGATTCTGCGACCCGAGTCGCCCCAGATAAATAATCAACAGAATGGCTGGCACTCCCAGCAGGCCGGCATAGATAAAAAACAGCGGGTAACCTGCACTATCAACCACCGCACCGGAAAATCCGCCGATGACCTTGCCGGGCAAGGTCATCAATGAACTGAATAGCGCGTATTGGGTGGCGGTGTAGGTCGTATTGGTCAGACTCGACAGATAAGCGATAAAGACCGAGGACGCAAATCCACCGCTCAGGTTATCAACACTGATCACCGCCGCCAGCATACCGAGACCGGGTTTTGAAACGGCCAGCAAGGCAAACAACAGGTTGGTCACCGCGACCATGATCGCACCGCCGAGCAGCGGACGTATCAGACCATAACGCAGCACACTCACACCACCAAGTGCCGCCCCGGCGATGGTCATGCCGAATCCGAATATCTTGGTGATATTGGCGATCTCGGTCTTGCTGTATCCCATATCCAGATAAAATGGATTGGCCATCACACCCATGGTGATATCACTGATGCGGTAACAACCGATCAACAGCAGTAACCACAGGGCCAGCCAGCCGTTGCGCTGGAAGAACTCGATAATCGGACCCAGCACAGCGGAGATAAACCAACGTGAGATGGCGAGCAGATAACTGCCCGGGCGATGCGCTGTCATCGCGAACTCCAGACGTTGTTCCAGTTCTGCTGTACCCTGATCCTGTTGGTGTACCGGTTCGGCGATCAACAGGGTAGTCAGCAGACCAATACCCATTAACGCGGCCATCGCCATATACGCGACTGTCCAGGAGGCGGCCTCGGCAATATAAAAGGCCCCGGCCCCGGCAACGAGCAAGGCGACACGATAGCCAAACACATACGCGGCGGCCATTGCGCCCTGATACAGGACATCCATCGCCTCAATTCGATAGGCATCCACCGTAATGTCCTGTGTCGCCGATCCGAACGCGACCAGCAAGGCAAACACCGCAATCCAGTACAGATCCGCATGCGGGTCCTGTAGTGCCATCCCGATCAGCCCACCGATGATGGTCAGTTGCGCGAGTAACATCCACGAACGCCGCTTGCCCAGCGCCGCCGTCAACCACGGGATAGGCAGACGATCCACTACCGGTGCCCAGAACACCTTGATCGAATAGGTAATACCGACCCAGCTGAAATATCCGATGGTGGTACGTTCAATCCCGACATCGCGTAACCAGGCAGACAGGGTGGAAAAGACCAGCAGAAAGGGTAGTCCGGCGGAGAATCCGAGTAGCATCATGCCCGCCACCCGTGGCCGGGTATAGATCAGCAAAGCCTCGCGCCAATTGTAATGTTGTGTAACTGCCTGTTCTGACATCGTTTCTGCTATCCGATCCTGATCTGCTGTATCGGACGATAATACCATGCGGACAGACCCTGGATTTCTGAATTTATTGTAAATAAAACCGGAAAACCGTGGTCTGTCACCGCTGCATTTCGTAGAATGGCTTTACAGGACTGGCGAAGGCCAGTTATCTTTCTACTCTAGGCAGGACAGATAGATGCAACAGGTGGGGCCACCAACAGAAACGCTGGTTGATAACTTCGGACGGACTATCAACTATATCCGCATGTCGGTCACTGACCGCTGTGACTTTCGCTGTGTCTATTGCATGGAAGAGCAAATGACGTTCGTGCCGCGCGAACAGCTGCTCAGCCTGGAGGAAATGGCACTGATAGGCCGTGCCTTTACCGAGCTCGGAGTCAGCAAGATCCGGATTACTGGTGGCGAACCGCTGGTACGCCAGAATGTGATCAAGCTGTTTGAGGACCTCGGCCAATTGCCCGGTCTGCGCGAGCTGGTGTTGACGACGAACGGCTCACAACTGGTCAGACTGGCCCCGCAATTACGCAAGGCCGGGGTCGCCCGCATCAATATCAGCCTGGACTCCCTGCAGGCCGACAAATTCAGACAGATTACCCGCGTCGGCGAACTGGACACGGTGCTGGCTGGTATCCAGGCGGCACAAGACGCCGGATTTACCCGTATCAAGCTGAACACGGTCATCCTAAAACACCGTAACCACGACGAAGTGACCGATCTGGTCCGGTTTGCGATCGACCGGGGCTTTGATATCAGCTTCATCGAAGAAATGCCGCTTGGCATTATCGGCGACCATGATCGCGCCGAGGCATATTATTCAAGCGACCAGATCCGTGCCGACCTGGGAAAAACCTGGAACCTGATCCCCACGACCGAGAGCACCGGCGGCCCGTCACGTTATTTCAGGGTTCCGGGCACAAGGTCAATGGTCGGGTTTATCTCGCCCCACAGCCATAACTTCTGCCACGACTGCAACCGGGTACGACTGACCTGTGAGGGACGCCTGTTACTCTGCCTCGGACAGGAACATTCAATCGACCTGCGTGAGGTCATCCGCCGCCAGCCGGATGATATCGACGCATTAAAACAGGCGATACGCGCTTCGATGCAGATCAAACCAAAGGGCCACGATTTTGACCTGTCGGTCAAACCGGTCATCTTCCGCCACATGAATGTGACCGGCGGTTGATCCGATGAGTGACCTTATGCTGACAACCGAACCGGACTGCAGCGATGACAGCGACCCGCATTCGCTCCCGTATGAAATTGCGCTGCAAAAGATCATTGCCAGCGTTACCCCGGTATCTGGGACCGAAGTCGTATTGACCCAGCAGGCGCTGGGTCGGGTACTGGCCGCCGATCTGATCGCCACGATGAATGTGCCACCTGCCGCGAACTCCGCAATGGACGGTTATGCGGTCCATTCGTCCGACATCCCGGCGACCGGAACGAAGCAATTAACGCTGGTCGGCACATCGCTGGCGGGTAAACCTTACGCGGCAACCGTGCACCGTGGCCATTGTATCCGCATGCTCACCGGTGCGGTATTACCCGATGGTACCGATACGGTCATCATGCAGGAAAACGTCATGGTCTCGGCTGACCGCGTCACCCTGGATGCACGCACGGTTAAGGGCGACAACGTACGACCGATCGGGGAAGACTGCAAACGCGGGGATGTTTTGCTGCGGGCCGGTAGCCTGCTGACACCCGCGGCGCTCGGCGTGATAGCGTCTATGGGCATCGCCGAGATTGCCGTTACCCGTAAACTGAAGATCGCCATGTTTATGACCGGCGATGAACTACGCTCCGCCGGGCAAACACTCGCACCGGGACAGATCTATGACAGCAACCGTTACACCCTGCACGGCATGCTGACCCGAATCGGTGCTGAAATTATTGATCTCGGCATCATCCGCGACGACAGGCAGGCGATCGAACAGGCCTTGTTAAGCGCCGCAAACTCTGCCGATGCGATCATCACCTCCGGTGGCGTCTCGGTCGGTGATGCGGATCTGGTCCGGGAGGTGGTGGAGAAACTGGGCACAATCAATTTCTGGAAAGTGGCGATGAAACCCGGACGGCCGCTCGCATTCGGCAAGATTAACAACGCCTGGTTCTTCGGCCTGCCCGGCAACCCGGTCTCGACGATGGCGACCTTCTACTTATTCGTCCAGCCTGCCCTGCAACGCCTGTCCGGCCAAACCCCGACCGCACCGGTAACAATGAAAGTGCACTGCACCTCCATACTCAAAAAACGCCCCGGCCGCCTCGAATACCAACGCGGCATCCTGTCCCGCAACCCGAATGGCGAGTTGACCGTCACCAAGACCGGCGCACAAGGATCCGGCATCCTGAGTTCCATGACCCAGGCTAATTGTTTTATTGTATTGCCCGTCGAGAACGACGGGGTGATGGCGGGCGAAACGGTGAAGGTTGTGCCGTTTTATGGGCTGGTGTGAGCAGTCAATAGTCATGCCGGGACAGCATTAGCCGAACCCGGAATCCAGATTATCTAGATAACGAGTTTCCCCGTTCGCCTGTGCCACTGCATTTCTGGAATCATCAGTCCACTAACCAATATTGTTTACGGTACCTTACCCTGAAATACCGGAGTTTTTGTCCCGTAATTGCACAGCATGTAAACCCTGTTCTTCACTGTGCGTTATTCCTGAACGAGGGGGTAAATGCAAAATCCATTAATCCCGAAACATCGTCTATCTGGAATCTGTTATCTCATTAAGGACACAATTTATATGAAACGAATCTTGCCATCATTACTACTGATCCTGGCCGCTTCCTTTAATATTCAGAGTGTATATGCACAGGAGAGCAGCGAGCCTGAGCTTCAGAACCTCCCCCAGGAAGACCGCGAAGCTGCCAGGGAAGCCAGACGCGAACAGGTTCAAAACATGACTGAAGAAGAACATGCCGCGGCACGGGAGCAGGTCAGGGCTAGACGTGAAAAAATGACGGACGAACAACGCGCGGCCATGCGAAACAGACGGCAAGAACGAAGGGCAAACGGTGAAGGTATGCGCGGCAACCGGGGTAGCGCTGGTGGCAAACCGGGTAGAAGAAATTAATAGCCGTCTCTTTTCTGGTAAAACAGGTAAATTGGCACCACTTTGATTGACGGAAAATGATTGTCCATCAAAGTGGTGCTGGTTCAGCGCGCTTGGGCGTGTGGTTATAGCGCGAATACAAGACGCAATCCTTCTTCAACTTCCTTCAATTTTTCTCCAGATAGACGACCGACACGATTTGTCAAAAATGATTTGTCGAGAGTGATAATCTGCGAAACATTGGCTACAGATTCTTTGTTCAGACCTGTGCTTCGTTTTGAAAGAGTTACATTGCCCGGTGCATCTGCGAGCGAAATGTTTGACGTGATTACTGCCGCGATAATGGTGCGGATATTGCTCCGGTTAAATTCATCGGCTTGAACAATCAATACCGGGCGTCTGAATCCTGGCGCGGAACCTGCGGGCGCAGGTAAATCGGCCCACCAGATTTCCCCACGCCTCATTACCAATCTTCTCTATTTAGAGATTGCGTCTGCAGAACGGCCAGATGTGGATCGAGTTCTGAGAGGTCTTCATGCTTGGAATAGACTTCATTGAGTTTTTCTGTAAGGCTTTCGCGGCGGTAACGCTCTACGAAATCCAGAACGGCTTTTGCATATAATTCACTGCGGGAAACCCCGAGCTTTTTCGCAGCTCGTTCCGCCTCTTTGAAAATCTCATCAGGAATGGATATTGCTGTTTTCATATTACTTAAGTATAACTATGGTTATACCGTAGATCAAGCGCTATAACTATGTAATAACTTGACAGGCTGACTGCAAGTTAATTTTATTATATAGCATGCGGTTCCTGTATGGATATCTCCAAAGTATCTGGATAACCTTGCAGAATTGTTACAAAACACACGGAAGTGTTTGGATGATATTTCGTCCCCAGACCAGGAAGACTGGTTCATCTGAACCGTTAGTTTATCCGTTTTCATCTTTCTGCCCGCCCCACCTGAAAGTAGTTTACTCGCTACAAAATATAGCTGATATTTCCGGGTACGATAATGGATTTATTGGGTAAGCGTTCTGTAGCTGACTGCTCGTATACCCCATCGGGGGTATAGGTATCGGATTTATCTAATGATAGTTTTACTGGATTCTGGTCGCTACGGACATCCATGTCCTCTCGCGACATTCCCCACATCCTGTGGATCCCGTTCGCCAGAATGACGGCGGGGAGGAATATCCCTTTTTATCTCACTGTGCATTCCTCAACACTTACCACTTACTACTCACCACCCGCATACCCCGACGTATTCCCCTGCAACCATGCCTCTCCCTCGTCGCGTATTTCCTTCTTCCAGAACGGGGCTTTTGATTTAAGGTCTTCGATAATGAACTTGCAGGCATCGAGGGCGTCGCCCCGGTGGGTGGCCCAGGTGGTGATGACGACGATGGCGTCATTGATGTGGATTTGTCCGGCGCGGTGGATGACGAGGCAGTCGATCAAGGACCATTGGGTCGCTGCCTGTACGCAGATACGTTCGATGTGTTTCTCGGTCATGCCGGGATAATATTCGAGTGTCATGCCGTGGACGGATATACCGTCATTAAAGTCGCGCATGGTGCCGACGAAGCAGGCGGTGGCGCCGTAGTGGCCAGGGGGCAATTCGTGTTGCTGGTACGCTGTGATTTCAGCGTAGGGGTCGAACGGTAGTTCGCGGATTTCTATCTTCACAACTAGCCCCCGGTCACGGCGGGGAAAAAGGCGACTTCATCGCCGTCGTTTAGTGTCGCATCCTGGCGGGTGTATTCCATATTGACTGCCATCATCAGGCGCTCGGGCATAGTCTCGGTGCCGAGCGCACGCTTCCACGCCTCCGAAACGGTCATGCCTGGCTCCCAGGCGACGGTGTCGCTCGCCCTGCCGTAGCGCTCACGTAACACGGCAAAATATTTGACTGTTATGCTCATTACCCGTTTACTTGGCCGATGGATTTGCCCATATTATAGGGTATCCATTGACTGAGAGCACAACAGATATGTCCAGACTGACGCATTTTAACAAGCAGGGTGAGGCGCACATGGTCGATGTCGGCGACAAGCCGGCCACGCGGCGGGTGGCAATTGCGGAAGGCCGGATTTCGATGCAGGCGGAGACGCTGGCATTGATCCAGCAGGGCGGGCACAAAAAGGGAGATGTGCTGGGGATCGCCCGTATCGCGGGGATCATGGCGGCGAAAAAAACGTCCGATTTGATTCCGCTGTGTCATCCGTTGGCGCTGTCACATATCGCGATTGATCTGGTGCCTGATGCGACGAGCAACAGTGTGCTGTGCACGGCCCGGGTCGAGACGACCGACCAGACCGGGGTGGAGATGGAGGCGTTAACGGCAGTGCAGATCAGTCTGCTGACGATCTATGACATGTGCAAGGCGGTTGATCGTGGCATGACGCTGGGTGAGATCAGGCTGCTGGAAAAGTCCGGTGGTAAATCGGGTCTGTGGCAACGCGGAACTGACGGTCAGGATTGATTCAAACTGCAGGCCTCAGTTAACCAGAGACCTGCGTTAATCGTATTTGATATAGGTGTAGCGATCATCATCCGGTGTACCCTCGAGAACCGAACGGGTATCTGCCCCCGGTTGCCAGCTGATGAGTTCCTCGATTTTCCTGGCCAGTTCAAAATCCTTGTCGGTGATACCGTGTGCTGAATGTGTCTGTAATTTGACCAGCACATGCCCGTAGCTGATCTGAATCTCGGGGTGGTGCCAGGCCGCTTCAGCAAGATGGCCAATTGCATTGACGACCAGTAGTGAGGCCTTCCAGCCGCCGGTTTTATAACGGCGCTGGATGTGCCCGGACTCCACAACCCAGTGCGGTAACTCTGCTTGCAGACAGGCGCGGACGGCGTCCTCCTCATAGACCTGCTCAATGTTCGTGGTCGGTGTGATCATGATGCGCTCTCCCCTGCATTATCCGCCAGGTCACATCGGCGGTCTGGCGATTGGCGCCAACATCGTGTACCCGAAACAGGCTGACACCGGCCAGCACACCGAGCACCGTGGTGGCGCAGGTGGCACCGACAAGATCGGAGGCCATCGACCCCTCACAAATCGCACCCAGAAACCGCTTGCGGCTGGCACCGAGCATGACCGGATAACCGGTGTCGGTCAACCGGTGCAGATTGTTCAACAGCTGGATATTGTGTTTGAGTGTCTTGCCGAAACCGATACCGGGGTCGATGATGATTTTTTCCTCCGCCACGCCTGCCTTCATTGCCGCATCAGCTCGTTCGAGCAAAAAGGCACGGACCTCTTCCACCACATCGGCGTATACCGGGTTCTGTTGCATCATTGTCGGGCTGCCCTGCATATGCATCAGTATTAATGGGATTTTTCGATCGGCTGCCAGACGAAACAGTTCAGGATCATCCCGCCCGGCAGACACATCATTAATAATAGACACACCGGCGTTGATCGCCGCCTCGGCCACGGTAGCTAGCGTTGTATCAATACTGAGGTTGACCTTGCCAGACAGGCAATCATTGATACCGTGTATGACCGGCAGCACGCGTTCAATCTGGATATTAGCAGGCAGGCGGGTTGCGCCGGGACGGGTGGATTCACCACCGACATCCAGTATATCGGCCCCGTGCGCTGAGATCTGTAATCCGTGTGCGATGGCGGCCGCGGTATCCGTCCAGGAGCCGCCGTCCGAAAAACTGTCCGGCGTCACATTGAGGATACCCATAATCAGCGGGCGCCATCCGGGGCCTGTCATCGTGTTAATCTCGTAACCATAGTGTTTGTTGCTTTTACCAATGCATCTATCATGACCGGTTCACTGGCCAGATGTCCACCCTCCCGCACGATGACCAGTTCCGAGCTAGGCAAGGCCTGATGCAACTGCCAGGCGGCATCGAGTGTACAAGTCAGGTCGCGCCTGCCATGAATGATGATAGTCGGTACCCATGGAACCGACCCGGCGCGGTGGAGTATCTGGTTTTCCTCAATAAAATAATCATAGTGGGCATAGTGGGTTTCGATCCGGATCTCATTCACCATGCGCACAGGATCGGCCGCCGGATTGAAACCGCTCGGATTCATCATCCAGGCGACGATAGTAGAGGTCCAGTCTGCCCAATGACTGGCCGCCGTAATGGCGAGAGCCTCATCTCCCGCATTCATACATTGATAGTAGGCCGCAACCAGTTCCTGTGGCTGTACGCCCGGAATAAAACGGCGGAACTTGTCCCAGGCATCCGGAAACAGACGGTTTACTCCATCAGTAAAAAACCAGTCCCGATCGGAACGACGTGCCAGGAACACACCTCGCAGGACCAGACCGCGCACCTGCTGCGAGTATTGCTGCGCATATAACAGCCCGAGCGTAGCGCCCCAGGAGCCGCCGAAGACGAGCCAGCTGTCGATGCCCAGATGCTGGCGTATCCGTTCGATGTCGAGCAGCAAGTCGGCGGTGGTATTCTGACGAGTCTCGCCTGCGGGGGCCGAACGGTTACAGCCGCGTTGATCAAAATTGATGATGCGATAAACGGCCGGGTCAAAATAACGGCGGTGGTTTTCATTACTGCCCGCGCCGGGACCGCCGTGCAGAAAGACAACCGGGATACCCTCGGGATTGCCACTCTGCTCCACATACAGCCCGTGCAAGGGATCGACCTGTAGCTGAATCTGCGTGTAAGGTGCAATAACCGGATACAGTGTCAGCATCCACCGTCCGTCCGGCACGTCAGTCTCGTCGCCACTTGACGCAACTCGTCCACATTGGAGACCCCCAGTTTCTGACGGATGGATTTGCTGGCCTCGGCTACCTCGTGATAGCGGAGGGACAAGCGTTTGGCAATCTCGCTGGTGTTCATGCCGGCAATCAGGAACCCGGCGATTTCACGCTCGGCCACTGACAGGCTTTCCAGCAGGGTCGTAATACCGGGTGTGTCTACCATCGGCCGGGGCGGGATCAGTTGAAGTCGAGCTCGGCCTGTTCGAGATCCGCTATCAGCTCTGACGCCGACTGGTAACGATCATCCGGATGTTTGGCCAGTGTCTTGCCGATAATATGCAGGTATTTCCTCAGCGCGGCCGGTAATAGCGAGATCTCCGCATTGACATGTTGGTAAATCAGTGCGGCCGGAGTCATGGCGGTGTATGGCCCAGCAGATCAAACTGGTATTCCTCAACTTCAACGTCCTTTATGTCTTTCTTGAGATAAACCCGCAACAAGGCGCGAAAGTCCTCGGAATCGTCAATTATCAGTATCTTCATGATCGCCTGTGTTTGCTGTTGAGCAGTAACATGTTGTCACTTATTATATAATTATAAAGTAAGCTGTCGGTTGAGTCTAAAAAACACGCTTTTTATAGTCATCGAAACTATCCACCCGGATCCCGGTCTGTGGGTTTGAAATACTTCTTGTAATCAGCGGCTTATTAATTTAATTTGCCTTCCCGATCAGACAGGTGGCTGCGTCAAATTAAGGACGTGGTACAATCTAGCCTGTCAGTTGTGTTTTTTATGTGAAATTGCCGGAATAGCTCAG
>CAMBTO010000029.1 GCA_945870865.1 Klebsiella pneumoniae | reverse complement strand
ATAAAACCGCTGCAACAGATCCGCTTCATCTGCATCAACCGCACCCAGTGACCAGACATTCAATTTGTCACGTGTACTCAACAGGACCGAGATGGCAACAACCCGGTGCAGGTGCAGCCGCAAAAAGTCCGAGGTGCCATCTGTCTCCTGGCGTCTGCGGGAGAACATCACTTCAGCCACTTCCTTGTCTGACAGCCCATCCAGATCATACAAACGTTTGCCCGACTCAATGTCCGGGACTGTTTCAATATCAAAAACCAGTATATTCATAATCCGTAAATTCTAGGCCGGAAACACATTGGTGGAGAGATAGCGATCGCCACGATCACAGATAATGGCGACAATAACAGCATCCTCCACTTCAGCTGATATTCGCAGCGCAGCGTGAACGGAGCCCCCCGAGGATACCCCGGCAAAAATCCCCTCTTCAGCCGCCAGTCGGCGGGTCGTTTCTTCTGCCTGTTTAGCTGACACATCCATAATCCGATCTATCCGCTGTTTCTCGAATATTTTGGGCAGGTAAGCCTCGGGCCAGCGCCGGATCCCGGGGATACTGCTATCACCTTCAGGTTGTACACCAATAATCCGGATAGCAGGATTTTGCTCTTTCAGAAACCGCGACACGCCCATAATCGTCCCGGTCGTACCCATCGCACTGACAAAATGAGTGACCTTGCCGCCGGTATCATGCCAGATCTCGGGACCGGTGCCTTCGTAATGTGCACGTGGATTGTCCGGATTGGCAAACTGGTTCAGCACCTTGCCTTTGCCCTGCAGTTGCATCTGCTCGGCCAGATCACGCGCACCTTCCATTCCGTCACCCCGGCTCACCAGTATGATATCAGCACCAAACGCCTTCATGGTCGCACGGCGTTCAATACTCATATGTTCCGGCATAATCAGTACCATGCGGTACCCCTTGACTGCCGCCGCCATTGCCAAAGCAATACCGGTATTGCCACTGGTAGCCTCAATCAAAGTGTCACCCGGACGGATGTCGCCTCGCAACTCGGCATATTTGATCATGCTCAAGGCAGGACGGTCCTTGACCGAACCGGCGGGATTATCGCCCTCCAGCTTGCCAAGAATAATATTGCTGGTCTTGCCGGGAATACGCTGCAGGCGGACCAGCGGGGTGTTGCCGATAATCGTTTCGATGGTTGGATAATTCATTTCAGTACAACCTGGTTCATGTATGTATCAATGTTTTGGCCATGATAATGGCATCTTCGCGGCCCGTTCTGGCCGGGTAATAATTCCTGCGCATACCTACTTCATTAAATCCCGCCGTATCATAAAGCTGTCTGGCAACCGTATTGGACGGACGCACCTCCAGAAACGCTACATCTGCCTTGTGACCGATGGCAACATCCAGCAGATACTCCAGCAGTTGACGCCCGTAACCTGCACCCTGTGAATTACGGCGCACACTCAGGTTCAGGAGATGACACTCGCCGGCCGCCACAGACATGACACCATAGCCCTCTACCTGTCCGTTTGCATCCTCCAGTACCCAGCAACAATATCCCACCTGCAGGCAGTCCTTGAATATGGTGGCACTCCAGGGAAACTCATACACATCCCTCTCTATCACCATAATCCTGGCGAGGTCATCCTCTACCATCGGTCGAAGGTCAGGTGCACTGTTTTTTACAACGGCACTCACTTGCTGATTTCCCGGTACAATTTGACTGCGGTCTGCAAATCATCCCAGCTCTTGCGTTTCTCGCGGGGTGAACGTAGCAGATAGTCCGGATGGTAGGTAACAACAACCGGAATATTCAGCGCGGCATACTCGTAGCGCTGGCCCCGCATTTTACCGATCGGCGTATCGATTTTCAGTAGATTCTGCGCTGCGATACGACCAACCGCGAGGATGATCTTTGGTCTGACCAGCAGGATTTGCCTGTGCAGATAATCCCCGCAGGAAGCGACCTCCTCCGCGACAGGGTCACGATTTTCCGGTGGTCGGCATTTCAGGATATTTGCTATAAACACCTGATTACGATCCAGTCCAATCGCCTGCAGCATCGAGCCCAGCAACTTTCCGGCACGACCGACAAACGGCTCTCCTTGCCGATCTTCCTCCGCACCGGGTGCTTCACCAATGATCATCCAGTCAGCCGTGTCATTGCCGGCACCAAATACAGTCTGCGTCCTGCCCTCATGCAACTGGCATTTCCGGCATCCCGAGACTTGTTCACGTAATACTGCCCATGCTTCAACCGAGGTCCGGGTATCAGCAACATCCGGCGCACGGTGGCTGTCTGCTACTGTGGCGGGTGCATCTCGCGATACCCAGACATCAATACCAAGTAACTGCAAATATTCCTGTTGTCGGACTGACAGACTCATATCTGTGGATGGGCACGCGTAGTCTTTTCCAGCACGCGATTCAGCGCATTGATATAGGCCTTGGCTGAAGCAGCAATGATGTCTGTATCCGAACCTCGACCATTGACGATACGTCCATCCTTGTCAACGCGCACTGTCACTTCACCCTGGGAGTCGGTGCCTCCGGTAATACTGTTCACCGAATACAGCTGTAGATTACAGCCACTCTCAATGACTGATTCAATTGCCCGGAACACCGCATCTACCGGGCCCGCTCCACTTGCCTGACCGTGTTTTTCCACACCATCAACACTGACAGTAATGTCAGCTGCCGGGACCTCTCCGGTTTCAAGCGAGACCTTCAATGACTGGAATTTGATCCTCTCGTTCGCGGTATCCTGCAAGCTGTCAGTGACCAGCGCCTGCAAGTCCTCGTCAAAGATCTCGTGTTTTTTATCCGCGAGATCCTTGAACCGCTTGAAGGTCTCGTTCAGTTCTTCCTCGCTGCTGAATTCAAAACCCAGTTCCTTCAAACGGGTCTTCAAGGCATTCCGGCCGGAATGTTTACCGAGTACCAGCCGGTTGGTATGCCAGCCGACATCCTGGGCACGCATGATTTCATAGGTCTCGCGGCTCTTGATGATTCCGTCCTGGTGGATACCGGACTCATGGGCAAACGCATTGGCACCCACTATCGCCTTGTTCGGCTGCACGGCAAAACCGGTGATATTCGACACCAGCCTCGAACAGTTGACGATCTCGGTAGTATCTATATCAGTATCGCAGGCAAAAATATCCCGGCGGGTACGTACCGCCATCACGATCTCTTCGAGCGCGGCGTTACCGGCGCGTTCACCGAGCCCATTAATAGTGCATTCGACCTGTCTCGCGCCATTTAATACGGCGGCAAGTGAATTGGAAACCGCCAGCCCAAGGTCATTGTGACAGTGCACCGAGAATACAGCCTTGTCGGAATTAGGCACCCTCTCAATGATTCGTCTTATGGTTTCGCCAAACTGTTGTGGGACGCTGTAACCGACAGTATCCGGTACGTTGATCGTGGTCGCCCCGGCCTTGATAACTGACTCAATTATATGACAAAGAAAATCGAGTTCCGAACGCCCGGCATCTTCGGGTGAAAACTCGACATTATCGGTATAGTTTCTGGCACGTTTGACCGCACGCACAGCATTTTCAACCACCTGTTCCGGCGTCATACGCAATTTATGCACCATATGGATCGGTGAGGTCGCAATAAACGTATGGATACGGAATGCCCGCGCCGGTTTTAATGCCTCGGCCGCCGCATCAATATCGGCGTTGCTGGTCCTGGCAAGGCCACACACCACACTGTCAGTCACTGCCTCAGCAACGGCTTTCACTGCCTCAAAATCACCCTGACTGGCGACGGGAAAACCTGCCTCGATAATGTCCACCTTCAGCTTCTCAAGTGCCTTGGCAATACGAACCTTCTCGTCACGGGTCATCGACGCACCGGGGCTCTGCTCACCGTCCCGCAATGTCGTATCAAATATAATCAACTTGTCTTTCATGGTTCTGCTCCAGATTACAATAACAATAAACCGAATTGGTGCCGCCTGGCGACACAAATTTCGACAAAGAACTAAAAACGGATTATGTAAAAGGTATAGTCTGCCCTAGCAGGGCAGAAGAAGCAGAAACAGGCGTGCAGAGCTCTCCCCGGAAACCGGGTTCTGGCTGATAGATAACTTCAAATGTGACTTTGTGTGCGTCATTGTCTGGCAACTATAGCGCCGGTAATAATAAATTCCAAGCGCTTATTTAACGTCTAAAGGTGGTCCTTATCCGTCTCATTACTGTCAAGCCGGGAGGTTCCCTCTTCAACCGGCTTTCTTGAAGCCCTGTGTTTGCGCAGGGTCAACAACGTAATGACCGGCCCGGAACTGGCGTAGATCACCGCGACGCTGGTCAGTACAAGTGGCGGATTACTGGAAAACAGGAAAAACACCAGCACCAGGATCATGATTGCCACGAACGGGACGCGGCCTTTCAGGTCGATTTGCTTGAAACTGCTATAGCGGATATTACTGACCATTAATGCCCCGGCAATGACAGTCATGGGCAGGGTAAAGATAACCGCCAGTCGATTATCTGACATGCCATAACTGTCTCCCAGCCATACCATGCCCGCAATTAGCGCTGCTGCGGCCGGACTGGCCAAGCCCTGAAAATAGCGTTTGTCCTGCGTCCCGGCCTGGGTATTGAATCGGGCCAGTCTCAATGCCGCCGCCGCTGCATAGATAAATGCGGCCGACCATCCCAGCTTGCCCAGATTGAACAGCGACCACTGGTGGATTAACAACGAGGGTGCCAGCCCAAACGAAATCAGATCAGAGAGACTGTCATACTGCACACCAAAGTCGCTCTGCGTATTGGTAAGTCGTGCTATACGCCCATCCAGGCCGTCGAGTATCATCGCGACAAAAATAGCGATAGCGGCCGCTTCAAATCGACCATCAATGGCCGCAATAATTGCATAAAAGCCTGCAAACAACGCTGAGGTTGTAAACAGGTTTGGTAACAGATATATGCCGCGACGACGGTCGACCATTTTGCACCTTATCCACGTGACATGGATAGTGTATGTTAGAGGTTAACTATACTGAATAGAATCGCCTGCCTGTAGCGAAAACAGGTAAATTCAGACTATCCGCCCGGATACAGGCTTAGTTCTTGTCCTTGTCCACCAGCTTGTCCTTTGCAATCCAGGGCATCATCGAACGCAACTTCTCGCCGACCACCTCTATCTGATGCTCACGGCTACGACGGCGCAGGGCCTTCATGACCGGGGTGCCGCTCTGGTTTTCTAGGATAAAGTCACGGGCAAACTTGCCGGTCTGGATCTCTTCCAGTATCTGCTTCATCGCCGCACGGGATTGATCATTAATTACGCGCGGGCCACTGACAAAATCGCCGTACTCTGCTGTATTTGAGATCGAGTAGCGCATGTTGGCAATACCACCTTCATAGATCAGATCAACGATCAGTTTGGTTTCGTGCAGACATTCGAAGTAGGCCATTTCTGGGGCATAACCGGCATCAACCAGCGTTTCAAAACCTGCCTGAATTAACGCGGTTATACCGCCACAAAGTACGGCCTGTTCACCAAAAAGATCCGTCTCGGTCTCTTCCTTGAAGGTCGTCTCGATAACACCAGCCCGGCCACCACCATTCGCGGAAGCATAGGACAAGGCGAGTTCCCTGGCCTGACCTGAGGGATTCTGATGGATAGCAATCAATGAAGGAACACCACCACCCTGCTTGTAGGTTGAACGTACCAGGTGACCGGGTCCTTTAGGTGCAATCATGAAAACATCGAGATCGCTACGCGGCTCAATCTGGCCGAAATGGATATTGAATCCATGGGCAAATACCATTGCCGCCCCTTTTTTGATATTCGGTGCGATACTTTCACGATAAAGTCTGGCTTGATGTTCATCCGGCGCCAGCACCATAACCACATCGGCCAAGGCAACAGCAGCTTCGATAGACTTGTAATTTAGACCGGCCGCCTTCGCCTTCTTTTCAGAAGCAGAACCTTCACGCAGGCCGACACAGACCTCCACGCCGGAATCCTTGAGGTTATTGGCATGTGCATGTCCCTGCGAACCGTAACCGATAATGGCAACTTTTTTGCTCTGGATCAGGGAAAGGTCGGCGTCTTTATCATAATAAATTTTCATTTGTTCTCTCGCTTGTTACTGAAGTTATCAGACTTGTATATTGGTTATATTGGTACTGCCCAGTGCAATTCCGGTTACACCTGACCGCACCATTTCGACTATATAGCTACTTTCAAATGAACGGATAAAATTTTCCAGCCTTTCACTCGTGTCCGCCAGCTCTATCGTGCAGGTGTTCTCACTGTCATCAATCATCCTGGCATTAAAACCTGCACAGATCCGCTTAATTTCCTCTCGCGTATCGTTAACAACATGCAGCTTGATTAGCAGCAATTCGCGTTCAACGTGTTTCTGTTCATTCAGATCCACGACCCTGATGACATCGACCAGCTTGTTCACCTGTTTGGTGATCTGCTCAATAATACTGTCTGAGCCACTGGTAACAATCGTCATCCTCGACATTGATGGGTCGATAGTCGGTGCGACCGTCAATGACTCTATATTATAGGCACGCGCCGAGAAAAGACCGGCTATTCTGGACAACGCACCGGCCTCGTTTTCAACCAGCAGTGAAATAATATGTCTCATACCGACCGCCCCATCACGCCAACTCTCGTTCGGGAGAGAGATGCATTTCATGCTGGCCCTTGCCTGCAGCTATCATCGGGTACACATTTTCAGTCTGATCAGTTATGAAGTCCATCAATACCAGTTTGTCCTTTCTCGCCAGCGCCTCTTTCAGCGCGTCCCTCACATCAAGCGCATTTTCAATTCGCATGCCGGTATGCCCGAAACTTTCTGCCAGTTTTACAAAGTCGGGTATCGCTTCCATATACGAATGGGAGTAGCGCTTGTCATAGAAAAACTCCTGCCACTGCCTGACCATGCCCATATAACGGTTATTCAGATTGATAATCTTGATCGGCAGATTATACTGCAGAGCAGTGGACAGCTCCTGTATACACATGACCAGACTGGCCTCGCCGGTGATACAGGCAACAGTCTCGTTGGGGAATGCAACCTTTACACCCAGCGCGGCAGGCATGCCAAAACCCATCGTGCCAAGACCACCGGAGTTAATCCAGCGCCTGGGTTTGTCAAATCCGTAAAATTGCGCCGCCCACATCTGGTGCTGTCCAACATCTGAAGTGATATAGGCATCACCACCGGTCAGTTCGTGTAAGGTCTCAATAACATACTGCGGTTTGATCTTGTCCGACTTGCGGTCAAAGCGCAGGCAGTTCATGCCCTGCCATTGCTGAATCTGTTTCCACCATTCATTTACTGCGGCGCGATCTATCCTGTGTAACTGTGCAGGCAGTTGCCTGTTGATCGCCGTCAGCACACTCTTCACATTGCCTATGATCGCTACATCTACCGGTACGTTCTTTGAAATCGAGGCCGGATCGATATCCATATGAATGATTTTCGCATATGGACAGAACTTCTCCAGATCGCCCGTGACACGGTCATCAAACCGGGCACCTATCGCAATCAGCACGTCACAATGATGCATGGCCATGTTGGCTTCATAGGTGCCATGCATGCCGAGCATACCAATAAACTGTTTGTCCGAGGCAGGATAGGCGCCAAGGCCCATCAACGTATTTGTAATCGGGTAACCCAGACTGCGGGTAAATGCGGTCAGTTCCTCACTTGCATTGCCCAGAATGACACCACCACCCGTATAAATCATCGGCTTTTTTGCGCCGAGCAACAGGTCTATAGCACGCGCTATCTGCGCTGGATCTGCATCATTTACCGGACTGTACGAACGCATTTCAATCTTGTCCGGATAGCTATAGTCGCAGGAATCCGCCGTAACATCCTTCGGGATATCAACCAGTACCGGCCCTGGGCGACCACTCATCGCGATATGAAACGCCTTCTTGATCGTGCTTGCCAGATCACGAACGTCTTTCACCAGAAAATTGTGTTTGACGCAAGGACGTGAAATTCCAACCGCATCCACTTCCTGAAATGCATCGTTGCCAATCAGATGGGTAGCAACCTGTCCGGAAAATACCACCAGAGGAATTGAATCCATAAAAGCCGTGGCAATACCGGTGACAGCATTGGTCATACCGGGACCTGAAGTAACGAGTACCACGCCTGGTCTACCGGTCGCGCGCGCATAACCGTCAGCGGCATGGGTCGCACCCTGCTCATGTCTGACCAGGATATGCTCAACGGCATCCTGCTTGAACAGAGCGTCGTAAATATGCAGCACTGCCCCGCCAGGATAACCAAAAAGATGAGTTACACCCTCATCTTTCAACGCGCGTACGAATATATCTGCACCGCGTAACTTTTCGACTAATTTGGCCACTTTTATACCCTGATTTTTCCGGATGGATAAACCTTAATAAACTACTGATATTCGGAAGCAAGGTCAAGTTGTGCTTTGCACAAATCATACATTTTATACCGGCTGTGGTAAACAGAAGACAAACCCGAGTAAAAGCTAGTTCATCTATCAGTGTGGTTCCCCGAATCCGATGCAGACGATTAAATCGATACTGACAGGCGGATGAGTTAACATAAGCCGCTTTATAAACCAGACGTGAGTACCGTATGCGCACATCAAATTTACTGATTTCAACCCAGAGAGAGGCCCCGGCAGAGGCTGAAACCGTCAGTCACAGACTGATGTTGCGCGCCGGCATGGTCCGGCAACTGGCCTCCGGCATTTATACCTGGCTTCCTATCGGACTGCGGGTACTGCGGAAGGTGGAAAATATCGTTCGTGAAGAGATGAACCGTACAGGGGCACAGGAGATCCTGATGCCGGCGGTGCAACCCGCAGAGTTATGGCAGGAATCCGGGCGCTGGGAAAAATACGGCCCGGAATTATTACGGTTTCTCGATCGGCATGACCGGCATTTCTGCCTCGGACCTACCCATGAAGAGATTGTGACTGAAATGGTACGCCGTGAAGTCCGCAGCTACAAACAGTTGCCAACGACGTTCTACCAAATCCAGACCAAGTTTCGCGACGAGATCCGTCCACGCTTCGGCATCATGCGTGCGCGCGAATTCATCATGAAGGACGCCTATTCCTTTCACCTGACCGAAGAATCACTGCAACAAACCTATGATGATATGTATCGGTCCTATTCAAGAATTTTTGACCGACTGGGACTGAATTATCGTGCCGTGGTCGCTGACAGTGGCAATATCGGTGGTGACAAGACCCATGAATTCCATGTACTCGCCGATTCCGGTGAAGACCTGATCGTCTTTAGTGAAACCGGCAGTTTTGCAGCGAACATCGAAATGGTTGGTCTCAACAAACCCTCCACTCCACGTCCAGCCGGCACAACGCCGATGACAAGAGTAGCAACCCCTGACCAGCACACAATCCAGCAGGTCACTGATTTTATGGGTGTGCCTGCAAGCCAGTGCCTGAAAACCCTTGTTGTCCAGGGCGTCAACGACACACTGGTCGCACTGGTCATACGCGGCGATCACGAATTGAACAAGGTCAAGGTAGAAAAGCTGGACCTAGTCGAGACCCCGCTGAAATTTGCCTCGAACGAACAGATACGTAAACAAACCGGATGCGGTACCGGCTCACTCGGTCCAGTCGGTCTGACGATACCTGTCATCGTTGACTACAGCGCTGCCCTGGTTGCAGACTTTGTCTGTGGTGCCAATCAGGATGGCTTCCACCAGACCGGGGTCAACTGGGGTCGCGACCTGCCCGAGCCGCAAACAGCCGATATCCGCAATATCTGCGAGGGTGAGGCATCACCTGACGGCAGTGGTCCGGTCAGTCTGGCACGCGGTATCGAGGTAGGCCATATATTCCAGCTGGGGACCAAATACAGTGCTGCCATGAAGGTATCCTGCCAGGACGAATCCGGCAATGCCACCACGCTGATTATGGGCTGTTATGGTATCGGCGTCAGTCGTATCGTTGCAGCAGCCATCGAACAGAATAATGACGAGCGCGGCATCATCTGGCCGGCGGCCATCGCACCTTTTGCTGTGGCACTGGTACCAATCAATATGCATAAATCGCAGCGCTTACGCGAAGCGGTTGAGGCACTCCATGAAAAATTCGAGGCGGCCGGTATCGAAGTGCTACTCGATGACCGACGCGAACGTCCCGGCGTCATGTTTGCCGATATGGAACTGCTCGGTATTCCGCATCGCGTCGTGTTCAGCGAGAATGGGCTGGATGCAGGTACGGTTGAATACAAGGGACGACGGGATACTGATAGCACTGATATCGGGATTGATCAGGTTCTTGACCTGATCAAACAAAAACTCGCGCTGTAACCGCAGGTGAGGGGCCAGTCGGCCCCTCACTGATCCGGCCTAACGGACTTCAAAACTGACAAACTGTTGCAGTGGCACTGCTTTAATCTGCAATTTCAGCACCCTGGCAAGTTCAGGGCCATGGCCGGGTCCAGGGTGTATTTTTTCGTGCGGCATGCAAGCGCATTGCTGACAGAGATCGGATTACCGGTTGGATAAGGAACCTGGCTGATGGCAGTGTTGAAGGCATGGCCACCGCTGATGAACCTGCGCTGATGCAGCTGAATGACTGGCTGGGCCGGTCACTATAAAGTGAATTGTATTTTGCATGTTTTCGTGAATAATGTTTGAGAATACCGATAACAAGAATGAATTTGCTGACTTCAGGCAGTATGTATCATCGCTCGCTATTTCGTAATATCAGGCGTGGGCGAGCGTACAGCGACTACTGTGATACTGGAAACCCTTCCTGGCTGAATTCTGCGAACAGGAACACTAGATGCGTTGTATTCATAAATCATAAAAAGTGTCCAATAAATGAAATATGATGCCTACTCGCTACCGATGCGGGCCACACCAGACGGGGACCAGATAGAGACACGCCCGTTGTATGTTGAGGAATGGCTGGACTCCCTGCCGTATATTGATTTCAAAAAAACCAGCCTGCTGCTGTATGAAGCCACTCGTGCGACCAATGAACAGGTGCTCAAACCAGCGGTCAGGGTTGAACTGGTAGAGTTATATAACAGGCCTTACCAGTATTATATCGACTCGCAAATCAAGACCGGTGCACAACACACGCTGCATTCGATTGATACGTTGCAGGAGCAGATCCAGATACTGAAAAAGATAGCCATCAACCTGGGGCTGGCCTGCAAGATTTCTGCCGAAGAGACGCTGAAGAAAAAAATGCTGTGGGGGCAAAGCAAACCGCCCCTGGTAAATTTATTACATTCGTTGACCTATCTTTCCCATGCGATGATATTCAGTTTTCTTGAATATGCACCAACGCCCAAAAATATCTGGCGCGAAATCAATTTTATCTATGATTTTGCAGAATCGCTGAACCAGGAACATACAGCCCTGCAAACAACGCCAGGCAAATTCGGTTCGATAACTACCACAATAGCAGAGGCCTATAGCCGTATCTGCCTCGCTGCACTTGCTGACCCGCATCACCTGCCGTTCGGCGCCATCTGGGAGATCTATGAACAACTGAATGCCTGGGCCAATCTCGTAAAGATTACCCGGTTTAATACCCCGGATGATTCCGCAGGTATATTTGTTATCAAGCTGGACAGTGATTCATGTCCATTGGCTTACGGAAAATTCAATATCACCAGCGCCGGGGCACAGCACCGCCTGATCGATGCCAGCGGACTGGTCAGACACATTCAGACCAACCTTGCCAGCCTGGAGAAGAGCCGCCCGGTCGACAACTCACTGATTATTTCGCCTTATTTTGCCAGATTGATACTCGGGCACATGTTGCGGGTATGGGGTACACCGCCCAAACGGGTTAACCAGCGTCAGGAACGCGCCGGTACGATCGAAATCGCCTGCGGCCTGAACGCGGCCTGGTATCTGGTCAATAACCAGATCGAATTTATCGACCCGATAACTGTGGATCCTGATGCGAATGAATCTGTACTACACCATGACCCGGAGGTCACCCCGGTAGAAAACTACAAGGTAGACCAGTGGAGTCTGGTTGATCAGAGTGCGCGCGGATTTGCGGTAATCAAGAATGACAAACCCATGTACAATACCCTGGTCGGAGATTTGATAGTCATCCGGACGCGAACCCAATCTGCCAGATGGGCGCTGGGAGTAATACGCTGGCTGATGATCCGTCAGGGCCAGATATACAAGATCGGTGTACAGATGGTGACTACCCGCGCAAAACCGGTCGCCATCCGTGCCACTAGCGGGGACACAATGGATACCCGCTACCGTAGGGCATTGTTGATACCTGACCTGAATGATAACGAACCATCCATAATCACTTCCCGCGGATTGTTCGTTGCAAACCGCGATCTGGAACTTTATGAAGGTAAATCCACCACCGTCGTGCGGGCCATGTCGATACTGGAATCAACCACCGGGTTTGAACAGTTCTTACTGGATCCCATGCAATAACTGTATAATTGCTCCCTGTCACTCTGCGGTACAGAAAAATCAGGAGTTATAACCATGTCAGTAACCATTTATCACAACCCACGCTGTTCCAAATCCAGGGAAACATTGGCCATGTTAGAGGGTCGGGGTTTCAAACCGCGTATCATCGAATATCTGTTGAACCCGCCTGACACGAAGACATTAACGGCGATTGTAAAAAAGCTCAGGGTCCCGGCACGCAAACTGCTCCGGACAAAAGAAGCCGCCTATCTGAAAAACGGGCTGGATAATGAGAAACTGACCGATGCACAGATTATCGCTGCAATAGTAAACAACCCGATACTGATGGAACGCCCGATAGTACTTGCAAATGACAAGGCCGCCATTGGTCGTCCTCCGGAAAATGTCCTGGAGATACTCTGAAGATGACAGAGATCCTAGTCCTTTACTACAGCCGGTACGGCAACGTAGCGGAAATGGCCAACATCATTGCGCGGGGTATCGCGACCGTCCCTGACTGTATTGCCCGTATCAGGACCGTGCCGTCAGTATCGCCGGTATCCGAAGCAGTTGCGCCCGAAATACCTGCATCCGGCCCGCCGTTTGTGTCACTCGACGATCTACGTGAGTGTGATGGTCTCGCACTCGGTAGCCCAACCCGATTTGGCAACATGGCGGCACCACTCAAGTATTTTCTCGACTCTACATCGGCAGAGTGGGCGTCAGCGACATTAACTGGCAAGCCGGCCGCTGTATTTACCAGCACTGCCACCATGCACGGTGGACAGGAAAGTACCTTGCTGTCGATGATGTTGCCCTTGCTACATCATGGCATGCTCATCACCGGTATACCGTATTCAGAACCGGCACTGACATCAACCATTGCGGGGGGGACTCCGTACGGCGCCAGTCACGTTGCTGGCCCGGACGGCAAACGTCCGATTACGGATGATGAGCGTACCTTGTGTCTGGCGCTGGGAAAACGACTCGCGACAATCGCGATGACGCTTAAAGCTCACCAGACGTGATTGTACTATTTATCGAGCAGTTCGCGTACAAACGGAACTGTCAGTTTCTTTTTTGAAACCAGAGTGGCCTGATCCAGTCGATCCAGCCAGCTGGACAGCGTGTGCATGTCGCGGGCAATGCGTCTGGAAAGGTATTCAATAACTTCATCAGACAACTCAAAACCGCGTGCGTCGGCACGCTGTTGCAGGGCGACCAATCTGTCCTTTTCATCCAGTGCGGTGATGTGCCAGGCGACCCCCGCAGCCAGGCGCGACTTCAGATCCGGAAGCTGCAGCGACAAACCACCAGGACTGGTCCGGGCCGACACTATCAGTGTCCGGTGTGCATCCACCATGCGGTTGTACAGGTTGAACAAGGCTATTTCCCAGTCGTCATCACCCGCGACAGCATCAATATCATCAATACAAACCATATCGAGCGTTTCCATCCCGCTCAGGATTTCCGGCGCCATTTGTGACCTTTCCTGTAACGGTATATAAATGACCTTTTGCTGTCCGGCCGCCGCCAGCGTACACGCCGCCTGTAACAGATGGCTTTTACCCGTTCCATGATCACCCCACAGGTAAATGCAGGTAGCAGGTCCGACAGTCACTGTCTGCTTCAGCCAGTTCAGCAGCTGCTGATTCGGGCCAGCCTGATACAGTTCAAAATTAAACCTGTCGAATTTTCCGAATGGAAGCGGTATCTGGCTCAAACTGGTAATCCGCTGTTATCAGCTATATAAACTGCTGTTCTTGTATTGCTCGAACAGGAACCTGAGCAGTACAAGACAAACGGCAGCAACAGGCAAGGCCAGCAACACCCCGACGAAGCCGAACAACTGCCCCCCGGCCATGACCGCAAATATCACTGCAACCGGATGCAGGCCTATGCGGTCTCCTACCAGCAGCGGCGACAACAACATTCCTTCCAGAGCCTGCCCTGTACCAAATACAGCGAGCACATACATTAGATGTACCGTGTCATGGTACTGCATGAAGGCAACAGTTCCGGCGATCAGTATTCCGATTATCGAACCCAGATAGGGCACAAAACTGATCATGCCGGCAGCAATCCCTATCAACAGGGCAAACTCGATACCGGCTATCCACAATCCGGTAGAATAAATCAGCGACAGGGCAAGCATGACCAGTAACTGGCCACGTAAAAACTCCGAGAGCACACGATCACATTCCTCCACCAGTGTGACTATCGTATCCGTATAACGACGTGGAAGCAGTGCACGCAGGCTGTCCAGCAACAGGTCCCAGTCACGCAACAGATAAAATGTAACGACCGGTACCAGCACCAAAAACGCCCCCCAGGCCATAATGATCTGACCCGAGTCGCTGATACGGCTGAAAATGGTGCTAGCAATATTGCCGATATTGCGCCAGTTCTCCATCAGGGTGTCGCGGAGCGAATCAAGATTGATGCTGCTGACATCCACACCCAGCGCGGAACCTGCTGCCGGCAATAATGAGTCCTGTGCCCAGATAATAAAGGCCGGCAGACGCTGGAGCAGTGCGAGGATCTGTTCCTGCAACAAGGGCACCAGGATCAGTAACATGATGAAAAAAGCAATGAGCATCGCAGAAAATACCACGATGACCGCTGCCGTTCTCGGCATACGCAGTGACAGACGGTTAACCAGCGGGTCACACAGATAGGCAAGCAGGGCCGCTGTCAGAAACGGTGTAATCACCGGAGACAGCTTGTATAACAACCACCCGGCAAGAAACGTACCGGCGAGTATCAACCATTTTTGGGAATCAGTCATGTTCATGGTAATAACCGGTACAGGTTGTCATTAGTGGCAGCGGGTTCAAGTATTCTGCCAAAACTGATTGCCTGGCGAACAGCCTGTTCACCACCATGAGCTGTCAGCCGGAACTCCATATTACCAGGATTCACTTCCACCACTTCAACCCGGCTGACGGGGCTCAGCGTCTTCAGGTATCCAATGACCCTAGTGTAGTGTTCAACAGTATATACGTCCAGCACCTGGATAGTTGTATTGCCGGTGGCGGTACCAGACGGCTGGCTATAACGGGTCGCCAGTAAATCTGCGAGGCCATCAATGCCTTCGGCAAGTACAGTCTCGGCAAATGAACCCTCCGTCGTCCAGCTGTGCAGCTCTTCCCCGAAATAAGCGGTCCAACGTACCTGCCAGATTCCCTCCAGTGGTGATTCAATCCATCCGGTCAGGATCGTGTCAGGTGAATAACGCCGTGACGCATTAATTACCGTATCCTGAAACTCTCCCCTGATATCACTGGCCTGCAGGCTGGAACTGTCTTCAAGATCAAACAGTGGATATATCAATACGGTGCCTCGTGAAGCAGACTGAAGGTTGATCGTGGTAAAATAGTCACTGTCCTCCTCAGGAATCAACAATTTGCGGGTCTGGTCCTTTTCGATCGCCAGCCATACCAGTGTGGAGGGACGTTCGCGGCTCCAGATCTGCACGCCCATTTCTCGCAGGGCATTACCCAGATTCACTTCATCAAAGCTGATTTTCAGCCGCAGCTGAATCTCGGCCGCAAGCGGGTCAGCTGTATCCGGTAGCACTTCAACATAGCTATACTGCTGGACATATCTCTCCGCGGTTTTGACTATAGAAACCAGCTCGGGCCTGACAGGTGCATTGCGATCACCCGTCAGCTTGACCAGCACAATCTTCATCGCCATCTCAATGGCCTGGACGCGTGTATTGGCTTGCTGCCCGGTCACAGGGATTTCCGCTTCAAACAGACCCGGGACCCGTACAGCCTGGACTGTAAGGGGGATAAGTAACAATCCAGCTACCATCAGTAATTCTTTGATTTTCATAAATAACACGCTATGCAACTGCGCCGCACAAGTCAAGGATTGCGACATCGGCTCAGGCTCTATAATATTGCACCCCACTATGAATAAACCACCTGTAAAACTTGATTATGAGGCTGCGGGCGTCAGTATACCCCGTGGAAATGAACTGGTTCGTCGCATCAAGGGTCTAGTTAATAGCACGAATCGACCCGGGGTAATGAGCAGTATAGGCGGCTTCGGCGCGTTGTTTGACCTCTCTGCGGTAGCCTGCAAAAACCCGGTACTGGTTGCTGGCACCGATGGCGTGGGGACCAAACTTAAACTGGCGATAGAAATCCGACGCCATGACACGATTGGCATCGATCTGGTCGCCATGTGCGTTAATGACCTGCTGGTGCAAGGCGCGGACCCTCTGTTCTTTCTGGACTATTATGCCAGTGGCAAGCTTGATGTCGATGTCGCAGAGTCGGTTATCAAGGGCATTGTTGCCGGTTGCCGTATGGCCGGATGTGCGCTGGTCGGCGGTGAGACCGCCGAAATGCCGGGCATGTATCAGACGGATGATTATGATCTGGCCGGATTCTGTGTCGGTATTGTTGATCGGGAAAAGATTATCGACGGCAGCACTATCAGTGCTGGTGATACGGCTATCTGCCTCGCTTCCAGCGGCGCACATTCAAACGGTTATTCACTGATACGCAAGATACTGTCAACTACTTCGGCAAATCTGGATGGTCTGCTGGACGGTCGCAGACTGATTGACGTGTTACTTGAACCAACGCGCATCTATGTAAAACCAGTGCGTAAGCTGTTCGAACAGATCCCGGTCAAGGGGATCGCCCATATTACCGGTGGAGGACTGACCGAAAATATCCCGCGCGTCCTGCCGGATGCGGTACAGATCAATATAGATACCCACTCCTGGCAATGGCCTGCCCTGTTCACCTGGTTACAGCAGCAGGGCAATATCGACACGCCGGAGATGTATACCACGTTTAATTGCGGTGTCGGGCTCGTGCTTGTGGTTGACAGTGCAAACAGTCGCACGGCCATCGACACACTGAATGCACTGGGCGAGATTGCCTGGGAACTGGGGACAATCAGTAAACGGGAAAAAACGGATACCCCGGTTATTTTTTGCTGAGCGACTCCTGCACCGAAGTCAGTATGCCACGCAGTATGTTGTATTCGTTCTGATCCATATTGGTGCGGTTAAACAACTGCTTTAGCCGCCTCATCAGCCGGCGTGGCTTTAATGGATCCAGAAATCCGGTCTGCACCATGACCTCACCCAGATGAGTATAGAAGTGATCCAGCGCCTCGGCACTGACCGGGGCGCTCCACTCCGGATCGCCGACCGGAGATATCACCTTACCTGACTGCACCTGTTTGCATAATTCATAACAGATAATCTGCACCGCGGCTGCCAGATTTAACGAGGAAAAATCCGGGTTCGAGGGGATAACAACCATCTTGTGGCACAGATCGAGTTCTTCATTGGTCAACCCTGTCCGCTCGCGACCAAACACAATCGCAACATCGGCTGACCGACCCGCATATTCAAGTAGGCCGGCAGCGGCCTGTTCCGGCTCGACCAGAGGCGCCGAGAGGGTGCGCAGTCTGGCGCTGGTCCCGTAGACCATCACACAATCGCTGACTGCATCACGCAGCGTGTCATAGACAAGCGCATTGGCCAGAATATCATCCGCACCGGATGCACGCGCGGTGGCCTCTGCACAGGGAAACAGTTTTGGTGCCACCAGCACCAGTCTGCCAAGCCCCATCGTCTTCATGGCCCGTGCAGCCGCACCAATATTACCAGGGTGGGTAGTTCCCGAGAGTACGATTCGGATCCTGTCCAGAGTGATGTTATTCATGATTCAGCTATGACCGGGTATATTCTGATTGTGACTATTTTCGAATTTGCTAGTATAGAGGCGAGACCAAAAAATCCGGATACAGATATCTATCCTCCGGCAACAATACCAGATACTGCTGTCCTGTACGCTGTCAATCATAATTCCTTGGCACAGCAAAAGGAATACCATCAATAAAACCGGATTTACAGCCTGCCAACACGCCCGATATGATACGTAAGTGCCCTGTACAAAATACAGCTTATCCCTGGGCTGGCGCCATGTCAGCTTATACTATATGACTGATGCAGGCCGAACAGGGATGCGCCGGAGTATCGCACTCACCATTTGCGGGTTAATTGTGTTGTTATTTTATTCCGGTTTCTGTGGTTATGATCTGGCCGCCGGTTTTACCTCAGACGATGCGGTCTATCTGTTACTCGCAGACATTTACAGCCCATATAAAACTGCCAACTTGCCGGTATATACACTCATCCGGGAACAGAGCCTGTTCCCTCCGCTGTTCCCGTTATTACTTGGCGTGCTCGGTGCCGGCTCGGAGTCACCGGCGTTGGCCGCGTATATCAGCACAGGTTTGTTGCTGCTCTCAATTGTGATTGCCGGCATCTGGTTATGGCGTGAATCTGCCCGTCCTGCAACTGCCGTGTTTATCACGCTGCTGCTCTGTTTCCTGCCGGGCACACTGATATTGTCCCAGGAAATCTGGAGTGAGTTCCTGTTTATGGTCCTGACCTATAGTGCGCTATTACTGGGCACCCGCCCCCGGCTACAGGCCCGGGACTGGCTGGCGATGGCCGTGCTGATTGCTCTGGCCACCCTGACACGTACAATGGGTGTTGCACTGTTGCCGGCATTTTTTCTGCTGCTATACAGGCACCGGGTTCGTGCCGGACTGCTGTATGCATTTATCAGCACAGCCCCGTTTCTGCTCTGGTATGTTGCAGCCGAACTGTTGCGTGACAACGCCGGTTATACCTCAGCACTGGGTACTGCGCTACCCGATTACAGTATCCCGACCCTACTGGATCTGTTAAGTGTCAAACTGATTGCGATGTATCAGTCCTTGCTCTGGTTGTTTGCCAGTGTTGATAGTGGACGAGTTCATTATCTCTTCAGTAGCCTGATGCTGTTGCCACTGCTCGCGCTGGCCGTCAAAGTGTGGTTTGTCAGGGCCCGCTGCGGAAAAATGGATGCTGTATTTATCCCCGTTTATTTATTTATCATCCTGATCTGGCCGTATGGTGATGTGTATTATGTGTCCCGCTTTTTATTTCCTGTGCTACCTGTCCTGATGTTGTATGCCAGTCTCGGGGTACAGCAACTGCTCCACAACCGGCCCGGGGACTCTGCTGTAATAACCGTACTGATCGCTGCACTCTTGGTAATAACAGCACCGTCCGTCGTCCAGTTTACCCAACGCGCGTATGCCGGGGTGGCAGCGGAACTCGCCCCTTACCGGCATGACCGCACCTGGCTGTTATCGGCAGACGTCAATCAGAATATCCTGCGTAACACCCGATTTATTGTTGACACACTGCACAGCCTGCGCGGCCGGATAGATGAGCAGGAATGTCTCCATGCATTTCAGGCACCATTGGTGATGTTATATACATTGAGGATTTCCGGTATGCTGCCACCACCACAGACCCCGGATGCAGAGTTTCTGGGCCAGACGGCAATGTGCCGGTATTATCTGGCACTGCCCATCGCAGATACGGCCCGGCATTATCCCGAACACTACCCGATGCAAAGGTTACGTCCCTCCGAGCATGAACTGACCGGATTTTACCTGGACCCACAGACCCGGAGCAGCACCGCCATCTATCTGCTGCGACGAATTAAAGATACAATCGTACTCGAATGAAATAGAATTGCGCCCGCAAACAGGCCAGGACCGGAAGAACAACTATCATGCATCCGATGTTAAATATAGGTATCCGTGCAGCACGTGCCGCCGGCGATGTAATTGTCCGCAGCATGGAGCAGGTCTCCGATATCCAGATCACTGAAAAAGGACTGAATGATTTTGTAACTGAGGTCGACCGCAAGGCAGAGTCCGTCATTATTGATGCCATCATGAAGGTCTACCCGCAACACAGTATCCTTGCCGAAGAGAGCGGGCTAATCGGTGAACATGAATACCAGTGGATCGTCGATCCACTGGATGGCACCACCAACTACCTGCATGGTTTCCCACAGTTCGCCGTCTCGATTGCGCTCAAACACGGCGATACGATGGAACAGGCAATCATTTACGATCCGTTACGTCAGGAACTGTTTACCGCAACCCGGGGCAACGGTGCCTATATGAATAACCGCCGGATCCGGATCAGTAAACGCAAGAACCTGTCTGGTGCACTGCTCGGAACCGGATTCCCGTTTGGTAACAGTTTCGAACTGGAAGTCTTCATCAACACCTTCCGAGCCCTGTTTCCGATAACGGCCGGGATACGCCGCGCCGGTGCCGCCTCGCTGGATCTGGCCTATGTCGCCAGCGGTCGTCTCGATGGATTCTGGGAATTTGGCCTGAAGCCATGGGACATGGCGGCAGGGGCGTTGTTGATACAGGAAGCGGGCGGTATTGTTACCAGTGTCAATAATGACAACACCTATATGAAGGCAGGTAACATTCTGGCCGCAAATGGAAAACTGCATGAGGAAATGGCAAAGCTTCTGGCGGCTGCACTGGCTCAGTCCACCTAGACAGGCCGGAATATTACGTGTTTTTATTCCCTGCGAATGGCCCGCTCAATAATCAGCATAAATTTTTCCGCTTGTGCTTGCCAGGTCGGCACATTGATGGTCAGGGAGCGCCTCTGACTTGATTGGTACAGGATGGCCCGTTTCATATCCTGCAAATCGTCTGGTCTGAACAACAATTCCGGATAGTCCGCCAGCAGTATCCGCAACTCACCAACGCTGGAAGCAACAACAGGCAATCTGCATGCCACCATCTCATAGAACTTCTGTGGAAAACAATAACGGCCGAAATGATCGTCACTTATGTTGATTACGCCGATATCCATCGCCCGAAATAATGCAGGGATTTGTGCATACGGTAATTGCCCTAGATAGTGAATGTCGTCATGCGCAGGGATAAGATTGCGAGCATGAACAGGACCTGCCAACACCAGGGTAATATTTTGCACTTCTTTTTTCAGGGAGATGAATGTCTGGACTAACAGTCTGGTTTGTCTCCCACCATTTCTTCCTAAATCTCCGGCAGTTCCAAGATAGATCCTGTCAGGGGCAAACTGAAACTGGACTCTATCATGTGCCTTATTACCCGCGGTCAAAAACTCGCTGGTAACTGCATTTTCAATTATGTGTACATTGTCTTCCAGTCCGTAGACTTCGGACAGATGCAGTTTCAGTTGTGAGGAAACGACTGAGATTGCCTGTGCGTACTTGAGCGAACGAACAAACAATGGCCATATCCCGGGTAACCGTGAGGCCCGGTAGGAATAAAAATTGTCATACACATCGATTACCAATGGTATTGCAAAACGTCGCGCCAGCGTCGCGCCGATGATTATCTGGTAACAATCCGACGCAGCAACAATGACGTCTGGCCGTTCCCGGGCAATCTTGATCTCAAGTTTTCGGTAATGTTTGACCAGGTTCGCCAGCGGATTTGCAGTAGCATCATCACTGGAGATGACAAGCGATGATTCTGATCTTATTGTTCCTCCACGACTTTTGTAATAGGACATACAGTCCACATCGACACGGTGACCCAGTTTCGCCAATCCGGCCGGAACTTCATAGAATCGACCGTAGGTCTGCAGCAGGTCCTTGTGCATATAGTAACGTTTACATATAAACAAGATATGCATCGTTTCAGATGATATCTATATGCTGAATGGACTGCATGACAAACCGGTCACGGTAAACCGGTGGCGCAAGGATCCATCCCAATGCCATGAATACACCTTGTATACCTTCACGATTTCTTTCCAGCATCAGTTGCAGCAATTTGAATACTACTCGTGAGCACATGAAATATGGCAAAAATACAGCGATGAATACGGGGAAAGGCAAATGCCTGTATGCAAGGCAGTAACGATTCCGTGTCATCAAATAACAAAACAATCCTGATTTATGACCTGTTGTAGCAGAGCCTCGATGGGAGACGATGGCAGTGGGGACAAGCACTGTCATAGACCCTGTATCCCCGGCACGCAGACACAGGTCCCAGTCTTCAAAATACGCAAAATACCTATCATCCAGACCGCCCAGTCTGGTGTAGAGACTGGTCCGTATCAACATGCAGGTTCCATTTGCTACCGGCATAGACCGGACTGCCGTTGCTGTTAGATTCATCAAGCGTTTGCCTGCGTGTAATGGACGCTGTTGCATCAACCACAGTGATATATGTAAACCGCTTTCCATTATCATGTCGTTGTCTGTGACAGATACCACCGTCGGGCAAGCGATCCCAAAGTGCGGATTACGATCAAGCACCTGCTGCATTGCTATCACGGTCCCGGGAAATACAAAGGCATCATTATTCAGCAACAACAGATAGTCTGGAATTTCCGACTGAGATATCACCTGCCGGTAAAGATAGTTCATTCCACCGGTAAACCCGAGGTTAACAGCGCTATGGTGGAGTAAAACACGCTTGTCGCCGGCAAAACATCGGTCAATTTTGTCGCGATGGCTGGCATGACTGCCATTTGTCAGCACATATACGGTGATTGTCACGTTATCACTGGCCAGAACCCGGTTGACACATCCTATGGTGTCTTCTGCACGATTCAGATCCAGCACAAACACGCTGACGTTGGCCATATTCATGTCCCTAACCCGTGCCTGTCTGGTCAAGCACGCGTCTGACTGCCTCCAGGTATCCATAGCTGGAGTGTTGATCTGGCTCAAGGTAGGTGCCCTCGGACCACTCATTCCATGCATTGATAAATACATACGGCTGGTTACATTTTTTCTGTTGAAGTGTGAACAACAACTTGCCCAGCCAGTACTCAAATCGCGCTGGTGATACGCCTTTAAAAACCATCGCACGTCTGCCATATCTTGCAGTATTGTCCCAGTCAACAAATGCGCCCGGGATCCATCTGTCATCAAGATTATCAGTCTGCTGGATTATCCGGCTCCAGACCGCATCATAGTCCTGTAGCGCAGGCGAACCGTACCGGCTTTTCAGATAGTACAACGACTTCTCAACCAGCCCCAGCACCGGGCCCGCTAACAAGGAACGCGCCAGGTTGTTCGCAGACAAGGGATGTGCCGGTCTTTGCATCGAATGTAACGCATCAAATGGCTGGAACTGGATGATACCGTCGAAGTGACGCAGACATGTTTCGTCTGGAAAGGCATACTGCTTCATGGTCAAGAAATGTATACCGTCAAGACCATAACTACGTGCTCGTGTTTGCCAATAATCAAACAGGTTTTCAAGCTGTGTGACCTTTTGCGGCCTGTAAATAATAAATACCGGTTTGTTGTTGATGCGTATCGCACGTTCATCTGTCCAGGCATTTATCAGATATTTAAAATGCTGCTCCCAAAGTCTCACCTCGGGCTCGTGCGTCTGTAACTGAAGAATGTGATGGTCTTGTCCATCCCATCGCCGTGACCAGGTTTCATTCGCCCAGGCCAGACAAAATTTCAGATCCAGATATTTCGCATCCATGAAAAGATTTGTAGGTTTTTGTAACAACTGCTTGCCATCAAACCAGTAATGATAGTGACAGAATCCATGGATGCCATACTGTTTAGCCAGGTCAACCTGCCACTCAATTGATTTAATGTCGGACAAATCACGGTACTGATGATCAAGGGGTACCCTGGATTGCCTGTGTCCCCTGAACAGTGGCCCTGCTTTTCTGACACTGGTCCATTCTGTAAATCCCTCACCCCACCAGTCGTTATTTTCGGGGATAGCATGAAACTGCGGGAGGTAAAAGGCTATCAGTCTGGCGCTGGCCTGCTTTGCAGACAGATTAGTCACTGGCTTTTCCTGCAACGCAGGCATACTGGATATAGCGAGTGTCTCCATAAAAGCCGAGGCTTAACAAATAAATCAATGTAAAGATCAGTGTGTAGAACGGGCGGGTCTGAATGCGCAGTCCCTTAATCTGCAGCAGCTTATATCCCGATGATACAAACAACTTGTCCATGCTTTTTGCAGTAAAAAAGCGTAAATGCGTTCGGTCGAGCACGCCGGAGTCCCGGTATTTCCAGTCCCGGCTAATCAGCAACTCATATAGCACGGGCAGATAACGCATATTAGGTATTGATGCGACGATGACCCCTTTGCTGGCGAGTTTCCGCTTCAAGCCTTGCAGTACTCTTTCCGGGACTGGCAAATGTTCGAGAATATCGTTACAGATTACACAATCAAAATAATCATCCGGAAGTCCGTCCAGGATTTCGAACACATCTCCGGACAAGACCTTGTCGAGTGTCAATGCAGCAATGGCTGCCGCATCTGCATTTAATTCTATGCCCCATGCCTCACAATTCTGGCGTCTTTTTAACGATGTCGAAAATCGTCCGTTCGCACAACCAATCTCAAGTGTTGTGCGTGCCTGCCCGGGCACAAATTGCAACATTTCGGCACGGTCACAATCGTAATACCGGACCGCCACTTCCTGCTTCATCGACTTTCCTCTACCCGTAAGCTGTGATTAATAAATTCTGGTATGGCAGTCACTATCATTTCTCATTATAAGTATCAGTATTTTCTGGCAGTTGATAATAGTCCAGGTGACCAAATGTACTGTCATCTTTTATTTTTGCCAGCATACGCACTACAGTGCCTGCTACCGGATGTTTTAGAATGCGTTGATGGACCCGTTCTGCTTCCAGTAATCTGGGCTCCAGTTTTGAGCGTGTATCACGCAGGTTTCGCCTCGCAATCAGATACAATAGTGTCTGCAGGCGGCAATCTTCTGTAACCGTGGATTTTACTGGAAAATCTACATCTACTCCCTGCAGGGCATGTCGCTGAAGATTCTGATACATCATTAATATGGCAGACGGCACGCCCTCGTTCGCATCCGGCTGATGATGTCTCAACTCGGGTGAAGCAAACTTGAGTGCATCTTCCAGACCCTGAGCCGTCAAATCAACACCATGACTGACCAGCCAAGAGAATATCGCCTGTATACTCATCTCTGGTTTCGAGATGAACTGATCGTAATCTATGAGGTATCTGCGCAAGTGGCGGGTATTCTTCAATGCTGCTCCGGTATAGCCTGCCCAGAGATGGTAGGCATAACCGGGATGTATCCTGTCCCTTTTCCAGAGTGACCTGGCAACAGCCGCAGGATGTCGCAGCATTATCAAGACCAGCGGGTCCTTCAGGCAAGTTTCCCAGGCAGGCAGTGTCAATGACATGCGCGGATCCTTTATAACGTATGCTGTATGGTCTGGATTATCAGACCACAGAGACTGAAGAAATTTTTTCATGCCAGACTGAATCAGCTCATCGGCCATCGGCTGCACCAGATTATCTGCCCATGCCCCTGCCAGCCATCCCAACCCCCCAAGATCCTCCGGGTCCTTACTGCAGCCATACTCGTGCAGGTCGGGAAACAGCTGTAACAATTCGCGGACTAGAATTGACTCATTAATACCAACCAGACTGCGTTGCTCATAAAATCCTTTCTGATTATTTTCATCTGCTGGGTATAGTCCGGATTCATCACCTGGACATAGTCCTGCCTTGACCAGGGCGCCCGCCATAGCGGAGGTACCACTGCGATGCATACCCATCACCAGTATGGACTTATGTCCAGTTTGGATCATATCAACTGCTTCGTTAACATAGCGGCCTCGGTCTGATATTGGGTCGTTCACTAACAAGTACACACTTGTAAATTGCGTGTTCTAACATGAAGCTATGGAAGGTAATTGAGATAAACACCGGCCATTGATTTGACACCCGCGATATATCAATCAACCTGATTGTCCACACGTTTCATGCCAACATTGAGCATACCAAAAAAATCCTGCCCTGCGGCTACTGTAGTTATAGAAAGGGCACCTGACTGTTTATCTAAGACCCTGATCTGACCGTCGGCAGAGACCCTCTGCAAACGCAGGCTGATAAAATAGGTGGCCGGCGCCAAATCTACTGAGAATTCAATGCGCATATGTGCTACTGCACGGTCATCGTTGTACTCGTAGCTGCTCACCGGAAAATCCCGGCCAGAAACAGGAATCAAGCGTTGATCTTGCAATAATACCCTCAACGCCAGGCAAGTGAGATCAGCCCTGTATTCCATCTCTACATAGATACATACAGTAGTTTGGCCCTTTGTGGTCAGGCTGGTCAGACCAAAAGGCTCAAAACAGGCACTGATTATATTGCCCTGACTCGTACCAAAAGCAACACCTTCGGGCCTTCCGGATACGGACCGATTCGGCTCAATCCTGTCTATACTCAGGTCTGTCAATGCTTGCTCCTGATGTATGTCCATGTAGTATTGCTCTACTACAATATCAGGGGTACCCGTCATCTTTATTTCACCGTCTACCAGATAAATCACCCGATCACAGAAACTCTTGATCACTGCAGTATCGTGCGATACAAAAAGGATGGTCTTCCCGGAGTTCGCCAACTGTTTCATTCGTTCATAACATTTGAACTGGAAACCTGCGTCGCCGACAGACAAGGCTTCGTCAACAATAAGGATATCGGGATCTGTATAAATCGAGGAGGCCAGGGCGAGTCGCATCGCCATTCCACTTGAGTAAGTCCTTAACGGCTGTTCAATAAAGTCACCTATGCCGGCGAACTCAGCTATCTCATCAAAACGTTGCTGGATACGGGAACGACTCATCCCGGCCATTGTTCCCTGGAAAAATACGTTCTCCCGACCGGTCAATTCCGGATTGAACCCGGCCCCGAGTTCAAGCAGCGCTGCGATGCGACCGTGTACTTGAACCCTGCCCTGTGTCGGCTTGAGTATCCCACTAATCAGCTGT
>CAMBTO010000028.1 GCA_945870865.1 Klebsiella pneumoniae | reverse complement strand
CAATACCCTGGAAATTCTGTAAGGCCCGGACGATCGAGTCATCTGAAATGCCCAGTTCAGCCGCTATGGCAATTGCCCCCAGTGCATTAAGCACATTATGTCTGCCCGGCAGGTTCAGATTGACATGCAACCACTCTGGCTTGCCCGGCGCGGATACGGTAAATGCAGTGTGGGTCCGGTCATATCTGATATCTGTAGCAATAAAGTCAGCCTTTTGTTCAATTCCGTAAGTGACAAAAGGTTTGCCCAGATGGGGTAGAATGTCCCTTACTCCCTTGTCATCCATACACAAGACTGCTAACCCGTAAAATGGCAAGCGTTGCAGAAAGTCGAGAAAGGTCTGACTGAGTTTCGTAAAGTCACCCTGATAGGTCTCCAGATGATCCGCGTCTATATTTGTCAGAATTGCCATAACCGGTTGCAGGTGCAGAAAGGATGCATCACTCTCATCCGCTTCTGCAACCAGATATTTACCACTACCGAGTCTGGCATTGGAACCAATACTGTTTAGTTGCCCGCCAATAACAAATGTCGGATCGAGACCTTCCTCTGCCAGCAGGCTCGCCACTAGACTGGTCGTGGTAGTTTTGCCATGGGTGCCGGCGATGGCAATACCGTGCCTGAACCGCATAATCTCTGCCAGCATTTGCGCCCTGGGGATCACAGGTATCCGCTTACTGCGGGCAGCAAGCACCTCGGGATTGTCCAGTGCCACAGCACTTGATACCACAACAACATCGCTACCGCTGACCTGTTCCGCACTGTGACCCTGTCTTATGTCAATACCCATAGTTTCCAGGCGTTCGGTTGCCAGACCTGACTTTATGTCGGAACCTGAAATCTTGTAGCCGAGGTTATGCAATATCTCGGCTATGCCACTCATGCCTGCACCACCAATACCGACAAAGTGTATATGTCTGGTTCTTCCCATTGCTGAGTCTCTCATTTCAGGCATGACCAGCCCCCATACAGATATGACTAATATGAGAGGTTGCATCCGGGAAGGCCTTGCTCCTTGCAATCGTTGCCATCTCCAGCAATTGCGCGCGCTCACTGAAGAATTCTGACAACAGATCTCTGACGCCATTTACTGTCAGGTCTGACTGTGGAATCAGGATTGCCGCCCCGGCATCGCTGAGATAGCGCGCATTGGCGGTTTGATGATCGTCCACAGCATGGGGATACGGAACCAGTATTGACGCGATTCCCGCCGTGCATATCTCGCCGATGGTCGACGCACCGGCACGGCACAGAACCAGATCTGCCCACGAATACGCCGCCGCCATATCATTGATATAAGCGTCAACCCTGGCTTGGTGTAGCTGATGTCTTGCATACAGATCACGGGTCACGCCAATATGTGTCGCACCGGTCTGGTGCCATACTTCAATCTGCACCCGATCTGATAACGACGACAACACTTCCGGTAACAGTTCGTTTAATGCCTTTGCCCCCAGACTGCCGCCCAGCACCAGCAGACGCAGGGGATTATGCTGTCTGCTACCGATCCTGATCTGCGGGGCATCAAGCTTCCGAATTTCCATACGCACCGGGTTACCCGTTGTTATTACACGCTTGCCTACAAGCGCTCCTGGAAACCCGAGCATCACCGTTCGTGCCAGAGGGGCCAGCAGGCGATTGGTCAGGCCAGCAATAGCATTTTGTTCGTGGATATATAGTGGTATACGCAACAACCAGGCCGCTATCCCGCCAGGCCCACTGACGAAGCCGCCGAGCCCGATTACAGCATCCGGTTTATATCTAATCATGATTACCAGTGACTGCAACAATGCCAGCATCAGCATCAAAGGTGCAGTCACCCGTCGCAACAAGGTTTTGCCTCGCAGACCCCTGATATGAATCAGTAACAGAGGAAACCCGTTTTCGGGAACCACGCGTGCCTCGATCCCGTTACGCGTACCAATCCATAACAGGCGGCTACCCTGTTCCCGCAGGTACTGGGCCACCGCCAGTGCGGGATACACGTGCCCCCCTGTTCCACCTGCCATGACAAGTATGGTTTTTTCAGCCATGAGCAGGTGCCCTCGCTGCAGCCGGTACCTTTTTTAGCATCCTGTTTTCCATCTCGACGCGGATCAGGAAAGACAGAAGGACACAGGAGATCACCATGCTGTTATTGCCGTAACTTATCAAGGGCAGAGTCAGGCCCTTGGTGGGCAGTACACCCATATTAACACCCATATTGATAAATGACTGGATGCCGATAATCAGACCGATACCATAGGCAAGATAGGCAGAAAAAAGCTTGCCCGCCTGCTGTGCGGCTTCCCCGATCAGGAATGCGCGCCAGACAACCAGAAAATATAATGTGATAACAAATACAGTACCGACCAGACCAAATTCCTCTGCCAGTACGGCATAAACAAAATCGGTGTGCGCTTCCGGCAGGTAAAACAGCTTCTGGATACTACTACCCAGGCCTACCCCGAACCACTCACCCCGACCAAAGGCAATCAGGGCCTGACTTAACTGGAAGCCGGTATTAAAAGGATCCTGCCAGGGGTCCATAAAGCTGGTCAGGCGCTGCAGACGGTATGGCGATAACACTGCAAGACTTAACAGTGCACCAATGGCAGCGATTACCCACAGGAAAAAACGGCTAAGGGGAATACCCCCCATAAACAACATGCCCAGCGCCGTACTAAACAGGACCACCATCGAACCATAATCCGGCTCAAGTAATAACAAACCGGCCACCACAGTCAATACAATCACAGGATGGATGAATCCGGAGAGTGTGGTACGTATTTTTTCTTCATGTCGCACCATGTAACCCGCCAGGTAAATAATCACGCAGATTTTAGCGAGTTCAGAACTCTGAAGGTTCAAAGGTCCGACACTGATCCAGCGCATGCCACCGTTTACTTCCCTGCCAATACCGGGAACAAGTACGGCAACAAGCAACAGCAACCCCATAATCAGGAAGTAGCTGCTCAGTTTTTGCCAGACTGCCAGGGGCGTATTGATCACAAAAAATGCACCGCAAAGACCAATCACCACAGAAATCAACTGACGCCAGAAATAATATAGCGGGCTACCGTGTATTTTTTCCGCCATGGTAATTGACGATGAGGCCACCATAACCAACCCGGCCAACAGTAAAAACAGACAGACGCAAACCAGCACAAAATCATACGGTGTAGCGGACAAATTGCGTCCTGGCAAGGTTTCAACCGGTTTTGCCTGGGCCCTGCTCACAGCGCCCTCCCCTGCAGACTGATCACAGCCTCAATAAAACAGTGTCCACGGTCCTGATAGTCTCTGAACATATCCAGGCTGGCACATGCGGGGGATAAGAGTACCTTGTCTCCGGGTCGCGCCACTTCCGCCGCCGTCCTGACAGCGGCATCCATCCCCGTGGCAAAATAAACCTGCGTCATTCCGGCCAGGGCAGTTGCTATCCTGTTTGCATCACGGCCTATCAGTACCGTTGCATGTACCCGACCACGCACCGAATCAGCCAATTCAGTAAAATCAGCACCCTTACCATCACCGCCTGCGATCAGCACCATGTCATTATCACGGGCGAGACCCTCGATTGCTGCACAGCTTGCGCCGGGGTTTGTCGCTTTTGAGTCATTGATCCAGGTAACGCCGTTGAAATCTGCAACCCACTCACAACGATGCGGTAAACCGCTATAGGATTTCAGCACATCTATCATTTTTCCGGTCGGCAGACCTATCGCGTGACCCATCGCGAGTGTTGCCAGCGCATTCGCAATATTATGCCGCCCTTTCAGCATCATTGAAGCCACCGGCATCAGCAGTGACATACCCTGACTCAACCACTCCTGCCCGGCATTCAGACGCAGCCCGAAATCACCGGTTTCGGGCTCGGACAGCAAAAATCCAATTGTATTTCTGTCAGCAAGTTTCATCGCTAAGACGCGGCCATCATCCTTGTTTATTATCATCGTACCGGTACCTGCGTAGATATGTTGCTTGGCCCCTGCGTACTCATCGAGTCCGGCATATCGATCCATATGATCAGCGCTGATATTAAGTACCACCGAAACGACAGCATCAAGCGAGTTAACCGTTTCGAGCTGGAAACTGGAAAGTTCAAGTACATAAAAGTCAGGTGCAGGCTTGTCCAGAAAATCCAGAGCGGGCGTACCAAAATTTCCACCCAGATAAACATCCAGACCGCATGCGGTAATCATCGTACTGATTAATGATGCCACCGTACTTTTTCCGTTCGACCCGGTAATAGCAACAATAGGTGCATTCGCATGCCTTGCAAACAGTTCGATATCGCCTGTGAGCTGAGTCCCCTGAGATCTCGCATGTTGAATCGCCGGATCCGCAACCGGGACACCGGGACTGATAACCAGCAAGGCGGCGGCGGCGAGCAGCTCAGGATCAAACTCTCCGGTATAAACCTCAACTTCAGGATATTGCCTGACAAAGTTTTCCAGTTCCGGGGGACTGTTGCGACTGTCAGCAATAGCAAATGACTTTCCACGTCCTGCCATAAACCGGGCGCAGGACAAGCCGGTCTTGCCCATACCGATTATTATGGTCTGGTGCGACGTCTGTTTTGCCTGGATGTTGTCTGTCATACGCTGACTGTTCTCATTCATTACTGACTACCGGATCTTCAGACTGGCAAGGCCAATCAGGACAAGGATAAATGTAATGATCCAGAATCGGACTATCACCCGGGGTTCCGGCCAGCCTTTTAATTCATAATGATGATGCAACGGGGCCATTCTGAAGATTCGTTTGCCGGTCAGCTTGAACGACCCGACCTGCAGGATCACCGACACTGTCTCGATCACAAAAACACCACCCATGATAAACAGCACGAGCTCCTGACGAACCACGATCGCGACGATACCCAGAGCAGCACCGAGCGCCAGCGCGCCGATATCCCCCATAAACACCTGCGCGGGATAAGTGTTGAACCAGAGAAAGCCCAGGCCGGAACCGACCAGCGTACCGAGAAAGACACAAATTTCACCCACACCGGATACATAAGGTATACCCAGGTATCCGGCAATAAGGACATTACCGGCAGCGTAGGCAAAAATAGCCAATGCAGCGGCGACCATGACCGATGGCAATATAGCCAGACCATCCAGCCCATCGGTCAGATTGACGGCATTACTTGAACCCACTATGACCAGATAGGACAGGATGATAAAGACCCAGCCCAGATCCAGAGTGAATGTCTTTATAAAAGGAATGATAAGCTGGGTCTCTACAGGGGTCTGCGCCGTGAAATAGAGAAACATTGCCGCAGCCAGACCAATGATTGATTGCCAGAAATATTTCCAGCGGGCAGGCAGTCCGCGGGGATTGCGACGCACCACCTTTTTGTAATCGTCCACATAACCGACGATGCCAAACGCAAAAGTAACCAGACAGACGATCACAACATAACGATTTGACAGGTCGGCCCAGCAAAGTGTGCTGAATGCGATAGATACGATTATGAGCAATCCGCCCATCGTTGGTGTCCCGGCCTTACCCAGATGGGTCTCCGGACCGTCTTCACGTATAACCTGGCCCACATTGTATCTGCCGAGGTATGCAATCAGCGTTGGCCCTACCATCAGCGCGATAAACAGTGAGGTCAACGCACCCAGAATGGTGCGCAAGGTGATGTACTGGAAAACATTGAATCCACTGTAGTACTGGGCCAGATATTCAGAGAGCCAGAGCAGCATTATCCCTTACCTTCCATTAGTGATGTAACTACCCTGTCCATCGCCATGAATCGTGATGCCTTTACCAGCAGGGTGACATCTGCCTCAATCTCCCTGTGCAGCGCCTCCAGCAGATCCTCGATTTGCTCAAAGTGGCGGGCGCCCTGACCAAATTTCTCTACTGCATATTTACTGGCAGTTCCAGTCGCGTACAACCTGTCCACACCTTGCAGTCGCGCAGCTTCACCTGCCTGTCTGTGCATATCAACCGAATAGTCTCCCAGCTCACCCATATCGCCGAAAACCAGCCAGTGTTTTCCGGGATAAGCCGTCAGCGTGTGGATACCTGCCTTCAATGATGCCAGATTGGCATTATAGGTATCATCAAGTACCCTGATGCCGGCAGCGGTAATCTTCAACTGCAGGCGGCCTTGCACGGCCGATATCTTTTCAAAGCCCTGTCTAATGTCATCAAATGCAACCTCTACGGCTGTGCAGCAGGCGGCCGTTGCCAACGCGTTCATCACATTATGGTTACCTTGCAAGGACAGCTTCACCAGACCTGAACTAGACGGCGTGTCCAACCAGAATCGGGTATGTCCATTTTCTGCATCAACCTGAATATTGCTGGCACACACATCTGCCTGGTTAGTTATACCGAAACTAATTTGCCTGAACTGTGAGGCGACTTCTCTCCAGAAACCGGCGTAATCATCATCTGCATTTATGACTGCCGTTCCTTCCGCGCCAAGTCCGGAATAGATTTCGGCCTTGGCCCTCGCAACTCCCTCAAGGGATCCAAAACCTTCCAGGTGTGCAGGCGCACACTGGGTGATTACTGCCACGCCTGGCCTGGCAAGCCCGCTTAACATGGCAATCTCGCCCGCGTGGTTTGCACCCATTTCGATGACAGCATATTCATGTTCATCGCCCAGACCAAACAAGGTCAGTGGGACACCAATTTCATTATTAAGGTTTCCTCGTGTGGACAGTACCTGTGCCCTCTGCCCCAGCACAGAACGGATCATTTCCTTGACCGTAGTCTTGCCGTTGCTGCCAGTTACTGCCAGCAAGGGAATATCAAAATCATTTCGCCATGAGCCTGCAAGGCTGGCCATGGTCTGCCGGGTATCCTTCGCAACCAGTAACGGGATCGTATTGTCAGATCCTTCCTGTTCAACCAGGGCGGCACAGGCGCCGTTTTTCATAGCTGCACTAATATAATTGTGCCCGTCAAACTTCTCACCACGCAGTGCTATAAACAGGTTACCTTTCTGTACGGTTCGGCTATCAATACTGCACCCGGTAAAATGCACATCCGCGTTCATAACCCTGGCGCCACTGCGACTTGCGGCTTCAGACAGATTCATCGAAATCATGCCGTTTGCTCCAGCATGGTCCTGACCATATCCCTGTCACTAAATCTGACTTTTATACCCCTGACTTCCTGCGAGGTTTCATGACCCTTGCCAGCAATCAAAACGACATCATCCGGGTTAGAAGTAGTGATGGCGGTTGTGATTGCCATCTCGCGATCTGTGTACACCTCTACTGGCACAAGACCACTCATCCCCTTCTTGATATCGTCGATAATGTCACCCGGCATCTCGGAGCGAGGATTGTCACTGGTCAGGATTACCCTGTCCGCAGCGGACTCGGCTATCCGACCCATTTGCGAGCGTTTACCCCGATCCCGATCACCACCGCACCCAAACACACATACCAGCTTGCCCCGGCAATGTCCGCGTAGTGAATTGAGCGCCTGCTCGAGTGCATCCGGTGTATGCGAATAATCCACAATGATGGCAGGGGTGTTTGCATTACCGAAATATTCCATCCGCCCCGGAACACCCTGCGCTCGGGACAACCGCTCAAGCGCATTTTCAAATGTCACGCCGTGCAGACAAAGTACAGACAGGGCAGCGAGCAGATTCCAGGCATTGAACTTCCCGGTCAAACGCGCATACAGTTCACCGCTACCCCACGGACTGTTTATCTCCAGCAGCAACGCGTTCAAGTCCTGCCTTTTAATCCTGCCTTCAACCATTGCAGGGACCTGTCTGTCGTTGACACTGTCATACAAGCCATAACTGACCGTATTCACCTGCCCGGAGAACTCTGCTATCAGGCGGGCACCAAATTCATCGTCTGCGTTTATGACTGCATGTTGTAATCCGGCAGACATGAACAGTTTTTTCTTTGCATTCGCATACGCAGCCATATCAAGGTGATAATCCAGATGGTCACGACTCAGATTGGTGAATACTGCTGTATCAAACAGCACACCGTTCACTCTGCCCTGGTCAAGGGCATGCGAAGATACCTCCATCGCCACATCATTGATGTGACTGCTGCGGAACTGATCCAGTATGCGCTGGACAGAAATTGCATCCGGTGTGGTATTGGAAGAGGTGGTCAGGTCGCCGAATACACCGTATCCCAGCGTTCCTATAATTCCCACAGCGGTACTGCCGTCAGCAGACAGGGTCTGCCCCAGATACCAGGCTATCGAAGTCTTGCCATTGGTTCCGGTAATGCCGGTAACACGCAGATCATGTGAAGGGTGGGCATAAAACCGGCCCGCGATTAGCCCTGTCTTCGCTTGCAGATCCGTTATCTTGCATACCGGTACAGGCAGGAACGAGGGCTCCAGATTGATCAAACTGTCTACCAGTATCGCAGCAGCCCCGTTAGCGATTGCCTCATGCATGAACCGGGTACCACTGGTTCGACTTCCTTCCAACGCAACAAAAAGACTTCCCGGCCGGATCCTGCGGCTGTCCAGTTCCATACCGGATATCTGCCTTTCTGCTGTGGCGGGAACATCACTAATCCCGGCAAGCAGCGTTGTCAGTGATGGCATGGTAGATGTGTTATGTCTGGCCATCATCTTGTATTCTTCGGCAAATTCGCATTACTGTTTGCCGTCACCAGACTGCTTTCAAGCTCCGGGATTTTGTCCGGGGCAATATCCAGAATGCGCAGGGCTCCCTGCATGACCCTGGAAAAGACCGGCGCTGCAACCAACCCGCCAAAATGCTCGCCGCCTGACGGTTCGTCAATCACGATGGCCATAACCAGTCGCGGAGCGCTGGCCGGTGCCATACCTGCAAACAGCGAGAGATACTTGTCTTCCGCATAACCGCTGCTGGTTGATTTATGGGCCGTACCGGTCTTGCCGGCAACCCGATATAAGGGAACGTTTGCCCTCTGCCCGGTACCGCCGGGTTCAACCACCTTTTCAAGCATCAACATCAGATTGGCAGTGACTTCTTCAGGCAATACATGAGTACCTTCTTCAACCCGATCCACTTTCTGGAAAGAGATCGGGCGTAATATACCTCCGGACGCAATGACTGAATAGGCCTGTGCCAGCTGTAGCGTAGTGACGGCCATACTGTGGCCGAATGCTATGGAAGCGAGATCCAGTTCAGTCCAGTTAGTGTAATTAAAAAGCACGCCGGGTGACTCTCCTGGAAAACCACTGCTGGTCTGTACACCAAAACCCACATCCTGTAATACCTGCCACAATGGCTTCGGGCCGAGTGCAAGTCCGATCTTGCCAGCACCAACATTGCTCGACTTCTGGATGATCCCGGCAAGATCAAGGGCGCCATAATTGTGTATGTCCTTGATCACATGATTACTGACCCTTAACTGGCCCGGGGCGGTTTCAATCACCGAATCCATATCATACATACCGGACAACAGGGCAGCGGCCATCGTAAAGGGCTTCAGTGTTGAACCCGGCTCAAACACGTCAGTTATCGCCCGGTTACGAAAATATTCAGTTTTCTGCCCGGCACGGTTATTCGGGTTATAGGACGGATACACTGCGATAGCCATGATTTCGCCGGTATTTGAATCAAGCATGACCAGTGAGCCGCCCCGCGCATTGTTGCTTCTGACAGCGGTAGCCAGCTCACGATAAGCCAGGTACTGGACCCGACGATCAATACTCAAGGCGAGAGTCTTGCCCGGATTTGCAGGCTGAATACTCTCGACATCACGTACTGTTCTGCCCAACCTGTCCTTCAATACCTGCTTGGCACCCGGAACTCCTTTCAGCCATTTCTCGTAGGCAAGCTCAATTCCTTCCTGCCCCGTATCATCCACATTTGTAAAGCCAACCAGATGCGCAGTCACTTCACCGGCCGGATAATAGCGTTTGAATTCCTGTTCTTGATATACGCCGTTTATCCCCAGATTCATTATTTCACGTGAACGCTCGGGTGAAACCTGGCGTTTCAGGTACACAAACGCCCTGCCTATCCTTTCCCTGAGCATTTGCAACAGGGCGTCTGGTTCCACATCTATTAACCTAGCCAGCGCTGGAACAGACTGGGGATTGTCCATGACCTGCCTGGGTACTGCCCAGATCGAGTCGACAGGGGTGCTGATGGCAAGCGGCTCGTTATTGCGATCGGTAATCATGCCCCTGTGGGCAGGTGTTTTCACCACACGTAACGAACGGCTCTCACCTTCATTGCGCAAAAAGTCCTTGTTCAGGATCTGCAAGTAAAATGCCCGCCATACCAGCAATCCGGAAATCAGTACAAAAAAAACCACTATCAGCTTGCGCCGAAATGGATAGGTGATTGATGTCTCCTGTTGTTTCACTTGGCCAGTAATACAATTGATTTGGTTTCGGGCTCAACCATGTTCAGCTGTGTCCGTGCAACCAGCTCAACCCTGTCGTCAGTTGCCCATGTGCTTTGCTCAAGCTGCAGTCGCCCCCATTCTTCATTCAACTCATCGCGGGTCGTTTCCAGCTTCTGTAATTCGCCGAATATTCGTCTCGCCTGGTGCTGCGATACCACTACCTGTACGGCCGAGAGAAAAATACTTGCGACCAGCGCCAATGTGAATATCATTTTCATACGGTCAATTTCACTGCCGACCGCAGGACCGCACTGCGGGCACGCGGATTTGACGAAACTTCTGCAGGAGACGGCCGTAGTGCCTTTCCGGCAAGACGCATCCGGGGTTTGATCATGTCAGCTGTAACAGGGACTTCCCTGGGATACGGATCGCTGATTGCATGTTCTCGCATGAACCGCTTCACGATACGATCCTCAAGCGAATGGAAACTGATAACGAGCAGAGGCCCATTTATTGCAAGCATTTCAAACGCCTGCAGCAGTCCGACGCCCAGTTCCTTAAGTTCGTTATTAATATATATCCGTATTGCCTGGAATGTGCGTGTTGCGGGATGTTTTTTCAATTCACGTGAGGGAACCGCCGCTGAAATTATGCCCGCCAGTTCTGCCGTTGTTTCAACCGGCTTCTCTGACCTTGCAATCACGATGGCAGAGGCAATCCGTTTTGAAAACTTTTCCTCACCGTATACCTTGAGGACATTGGCTATCTCGAACAACTCTGCCGTATTTATCCAGTCGGCCGCACTCGTGCCGGTTCCAGGGTCCATCCTCATATCAAGGATCCCGTCCCGGCTGAAACTGAAACCGCGCTTGCTGTCATCCAGCTGCGGCGATGAAACGCCAAGGTCAAACAGGATGCCATTAATCTGGCCAGCCTTGCCCAGCGCCGTGATATTACTTTCGAGAGCGGAAAACGGGGCATGAACAACGTGGACACGAGGGTCCAGCGCAGATAATTCACGGGCATTGCGGATTGCATCCGGGTCCTTGTCAAATACAACGAGTCTCCCGTTCTCTCCCAGGCGTTCAAGGATTGCTCGGCTGTGTCCACCACGGCCGAAGGTACAATCAACGTAAAGTCCGTCCGGCTGGATTTCGAGACCATGCAATACCTCATCCAAAAGCACTGGCGTGTGGACATAAGTGTCAGTATTCATCAATCTGGATATGTGGTTTCAGCATTTTCTAGAGGGACAATGGCTTTAGAGCATCTGACGGCTCACTGTCATCACTGCCCAGTTGTCCCAGCCACTGGTCACGTTGTTCCTGCCAGCTGGTCTGATCCCATATTTCGAATTTGTTACCCTGGCCCAGTATCACCGCCTGACGTTTTATTCCGGCATAATCACGCAGCTCCTGCGACAGCAGGATTCGCCCCTGGGCATCGAGCTGACAATCCGTTGCATAACCTCGCATCATCTGCTTCGCCCGGCGGCTCTGCTTGTCGAAATCGGAGAGGACAGCCAGTTTATTTTCTATCAGCTCCCATTCGGTAATCGGATATAACCAGATAGTCCGATCCAGAGGGCTGAGCGTTTGCACAAGGCAACCTGCCGTAATCGAAGTCAATCGCTCACGGAACCGGCTGGGGACGGCCAAACGTCCCTTATTATCAATACTGACCGAGCTAAAGCCTCGAAACACGTAAAAACCCCTCTTTTAATCAAAAAAAACCACTTTCCACCACATTTCCCCACCACTGGAAACTATAGAAAATTCACGACGATACTGTCAAGCGAATCTTGTGTTTTTCTGATGGAAATCTGCCTTTATTTACAGTGACTTATGTAAGAAAAGTTGAAAAAATAGACAGGTAAATTATGAATAAAAAAATATGTCTTTTAATTCATAAAGTTGAATAGTTTAATTAATGTAAAATCAAGAATAAGCCTTGTCAGGTGCTGTGATGGTCTTGCGCAGGGCGGCAGGAATCTTTTGAGAACCGGAGACCTAGGTCAGGATCTGGGAAAAGTTTAATAAAATCGAGTTGAGTCGGCCTGTAAGCCGGGTTCTGTCTTGGACAATCATTCATCTGGGCCGCACGTCACCGTGCGGCTCTAGCGGCCTACCCGGGAACGGTGCGGGCCGCACCAATGTTCCCCTATTTGGCCTTGCTCCTGACGGGGTTTACCCTGCCATATCTGTTGCCAGATACGCGGTGTGCTCTTACCACACCATTTCACCCTTACCCTTTTCAGGGCGGTATATTTTCTGTGGCACTTTCCGTCGACTCACGTCGCCCAGGCGTTACCTGGCGTCACGCCCTGTGGAGCCCGGACTTTCCTCCCTCGAAAGAGCGATTGTCCGGCCGACTCGACACACAGTTAAAATCATTACGTAAAGACACGCAAGCGATATATCTTCAGTGAAAGTGCTGTATGCAAATTATTTTTTAACCTGTAACACCAGACCAAGTTCATACAGCTGATTTTTGTTTATTCCGGTAATCCTGGAGGTCAGCACTGCCGCTTGTTTCAGAGGTAACTGATCCAGTAACAGACCCAGTATTCTCTCACTTTCTATCAATGAAATTTCACGATCATCTGTACTGCCATGGATCAGTACAACAAATTCGCCCTTTTGGGGGATTGTATCCTGATCTATCAGGCTACACAGTTGCTGTAAAGTTCCCGTCTTAATAGACTCAAACTTTTTGGTCAGTTCCCTGGCGATCGTGGCCGGTCGGTCCGGCCCAAATACCATAAGGGCATCCTTGATAAAGCCGGCAATACGGTGTGGTGTCTCGTAAAAAACCAGTGTCCTGGATTCGGCCTTTAATGATTGTAAATAACGTATCCTGGCAGCCTGGCGGTCCGGTGGATAACCTTCAAACACGAATTTGTCTGTAGGCAACCCGGCGGCGGACAACGCACAAATTAAGGCACTCGGCCCTGGTACAGGAACCACCTGTATAGCTGATTCATGGGCCGCCTTGACCACACGGTAGCCTGGATCGTTTATCAGCGGAGTACCTGCGTCCGATATTAATGCAATGTCCTTTCCGGCAAGCAACAAATCTATCAGGCCTTTTTCACTCTCACGTTCGTTAAAGTCATGGTAGGACAAAAAACGCGCATTAATGCCAAAGTGTGTCAGTAACTGTTTACTGTGACGAGTATCCTCTGCAGCAACCAGCGCTACCTGTTTCAGGACGGACAGGGCGCGGGACGTTATATCTTCCAGATTACCGATGGGTGTTGCCACGATATAGAGTATTCCGCACCGATTTGACACAATAAATTCCACCTGATTAGTCTGGTTTTGTAAGAATCAGTATATAATAAAGCTCTGTTATGCGAGCCACATTACTCCCGATAATTGTATTTATGATCATTTCCGGCTGCGAATCCGGGAACGTACGCAACACATCCGTTACCGACACCCCTGTAGATGCACAGGCAGCGGCATTGTATAAAAACAGGGACTATATACAGGCCGCTTCTGAATATCTGCGGCTGGCGGGAACCGACCGCAGAAATGCTGCCCATTATCTGATATTTGCTGCTGAGGCGTATATACGGTTGGAACAATATGAAGATGCTGAATCCGCTATCAACAGTCTTGGGCCAGACCTAAAGGATATTATCTTACAACCACTTGCCAACCTGTTACTCGCCAGAATCGCGTTGACCCGAAATGAGGTTGACCAAGCCGGTTCCTTGCTACCACCTTCCCCACCGCAAGACTCAGGCGTAAATTTCATCACCGTCTGGTATCTGACCCGTTCACTACTGTCAGAAATGCAGGGCCAGCGTACTGATGCTATCTTGACCAGAATCGAACTGGGTAATTATCTCGATGAGCCTGCCGTGATCGAAGACAACACCAATAAAATCTGGGAACATCTCGAAGTTACCGATCCGGGTGAGTTTGCACAGCTTGCATCTAAGGCAGTCACTAACCTGAAGCCATGGTTAGAACTGGCAGCACTGAACAAATCTTTGTTATTCAGTAAATCGGAACTGGAAACCGCAGTAAAAACCTGGGAAGCTGTATACCCGAATCATCCTGCCAACCCACAGATAACAGCAAGGATACTTTCTGATAGTGAGAGCTTTCACACGTCTCCCACCCACATCGCGCTGTTGTTACCCCTGAGTGGCGTTTACGAACGCTATTCAGAGCGTATACGTGACGGATTTCTGGCGGCCTGGTTTGAAGAACAGGCTTATAAACCCGTCATCAGGATTTACAATACCAATGGGTCAAACATCACCGATCTCTATAACAAGGCTATCGATGCAGGTGCAGATTTTATTGTCGGACCGCTGGAAAAGGATTCGGTAAAAGCCCTAGCTGCGTTGAGCCCTTTGCCTGTCAGGACGCTGGGGCTAAACCAGATCGAATCCGGGGAGTCACCAGTAGCAGATGTAAGCGAATCGACGAAACTCCCAGGTCTATTGCAGTTTGGTTTGCGGCCTGAAGATGAGGCACAGGAAGTTGCCCGTCGCGGAATCCTGGAAGGATATAAACGTGTGCTGATAATCAGCCCGGCTGACGACTTTGGTAGCCGAGTGGTAAATGCCTTTCAGAATGAATGGAAACGACTGGGTGGCAGGGTACTGGAACGTATAAGTTATGAAAATTATACTGATGAGTTTATTACACCTGTGAAACAGTTGCTGAATATAGACAGTAGCGAGGCGCGGATAGCCCTCTTAAAAAAACGGGTCGGGAGAAGCATCAGTGTATCGAGCAGGTTAAGAAATGATGCAGATTTCATATTTATGGTCGGAATCAGCGCAATGGCCCGCCAGGTTGTCCCGCATTTGCGATTTTTCAGGGCCGATACAATACCTATTTATACAATTTCAAATGTCTATAGCGGGATTCCTGACCCACAGTCTGATATAGATCTTAACGGTGTCGAATTTGTGGATATGCCCTGGCTGTTTAATACATCCAGCAATCTACGAACCCGACTGACTCAAGGACTGGAGACAGATGGCTCGGGCCTACCCCGCTATTACGCATTTGGAATTGATGCATTCAGGCTGATTCCACGTCTGGGTCAATTAATGCTTGATAAAAATATCAGGTACTCTGGAGAAACGGGTCTACTTTATCTGACCGCCCAGGGTGTAATTCATCGCAATCTGACCTGGGCGAGATTTATTGATGGGCAGGCACAGGTAGTGACAATCGGCACTCACACCCCGGATAAATGAAAATCAGCGCCCTCCAATTCGGCAAACAGGCAGAACCGTCCACACTGGAATATCTTGAAAAGTCCGGCCTGATTGAAGTAGCACGTAATTTCAGGTCCCGTACTGGTGAAATTGACCTGATCATGCTCGATCGAGCTGCCCTGGTATTTATCGAGGTCAGATCGCGACACAGCAACAGTTTCATGAACCCGCTTGAAAAAATTGATTACAGAAAGCAGAGAAAAATCGTGTTGACCAGCCGGTTTTTGATGCAAAGGTACAAGGGTGAATATGAATGTTGCCGCTTTGATGCAGTCACCCTCACTGGTAAAATTGATTCACCACAGATCGACTGGATAAAAAATGCATTCTTCGTTGAATAATAACATTTCGAATATGGCACAAAAAAGCTAACCATGGACCCGATACGCCGCATTCAGGACATCTTCAAGGAAAGTATCGAGACGAAACTCAAGTCCTGTGACTTGCTGGCTATGTCCATAGCCCGGGCTTCTGACCTGATGACGTCTTGCCTTCTCACTGAGCACAGAATATTCAGTTGCGGCAATGGCGGTTCTGCAGCTGAGGCACAACGCTTTTCCAGTCAGATGCTCAACAGGTTCGAGGTGGAAAGACCGGGGTTACCGGCAATTTCGCTCAGCAGCGATACTTCTACCCTCACCTCTATTGCCAATGAGTACCAATATGCTGATATATTTTCAAAACAAATCAGGGCGCTTGGTCAACCCGGTGATATCCTGCTGGCTATAACAACCAGTGGTGAATCGCATAATATAATCCATGCTATTGATGCCGCCCATGAACGCGAGATGAATGTAATCGCCCTGACCGGGCGTGAGGGTGGACAGCTGGCAGATTTGATGCAGGACAACGATATTGAAATACGGGTTCCCAGCTGGTCATCAGCGAGAATTCATGAAACACACACTATCATTATAAACTGTATATGTGATCTGATAGATCACCAACTACTTGGAATTGAGGGGTAAATCTAGATGGAAAAGCATAATCTCAAACTGTATGGCTTGATATTGTCCACATTGTTAATTCATGGCTGCGCAGCTGTCGCCGTCACAGGCGTTGCCGCAGGCACGTCCATCGCGTATGACACGCGCACAACCGGTACAGTTATTGAAGATCAAAGTATTGAATTCAAGGCTGGTCGGGCATTTTCAGCCGACAAGGAACTGGATAAGAATGCCCATATCAACACAACGAGCTATAATACTGTTGTACTGCTCACTGGTGAGGCACCCACAGAAGAACTCCGCCAACGAGCTGTTGAACTGGTCAGGAATATTGCGCGGGTAACCCACGTCCATAACGAAATCACGATTGCTGCTCCCAGTTCACTGATGTCAAGAAGCAGCGATTCAGTCATCACCTCCAAGGTCAAGACCAAACTGCTGGCCGACAAAGATGTTTCCGGCATGAATACCAAGGTGGTAACCGAGAAAGGCATCGTATATCTGATGGGTCTGTCATCACGTCGTCAGGCGGAGCGGGCAACTGAAGTCGCCAGGACTACCGGTGGAGTTCAGAAGGTAGTCAAGTTATTCCAGTATTCTGACTGATAACACCTAGCCCATAACGTGAGATACGGGTAGTAATTATTTAACTACTGTAAAGATCGGCTTTTTCGGTTTATCTACCGTTTCCATATCTGGAGTTTCACTGATACCAGGTTCCTCAGGGAAGACCATACCCTTGCCATTTTCACGGGCGTACAAGGCGATAACGGCATTTACAGGGACGCAAATCGGCTGGCTTTTACCACCAAATCTGGCAGCAAAACTGATCTGTTCATTTCCCAACATAAGCCCTTGAACTGCTGAGGCCGAAAGGTTTAATACTATCTTCCCATCTTCAATCAATTGCTCCGGCACCCTGGCGCCGGGTAAAGTCGCATTAACCAGCATATGCGGGGTCAGGCTGTTATCAACTATCCATTCATGGATAGCGCGTATCAGGTAGGGCCTGCTCGAATTCATCTAGGTACGCACCTGCATGTGATTCAGGCAGCGCGTAATTCGCGTTCACGGGTTGAAAGGCTAAGTCGGAACGCCTCACGTTCAAACAACCTGCTGGCATAGTGTTGCAACGGCCTGGCTGATACAGGCAGGCGGATTCCAAAATAATCCAGACGCCAAAGTAACGGCGCCATACAACAGTCAACCAGTGTGTACTCATCCGACAGAAAAAAGGGCTTCTGGGTAAAAGCCGCAGATATAGCCGTCAGATGGTCACGAATATTCTCCCTGGCACACGCCACGAGGGAGGCATCTTCACTGGATATATCCTCGATTGAAGAATACAAATCACGGATAACCCGGAATCTGATTTGGCGGTTACTTGCCCTGGCAACCGGATCGACCGGCATTAGTGGCGGATGAGGGAACCGTTCATCCAGATATTCCATTATGATTTGGGCATCATAGAGAACCAGATCACGATCTATAAGCGTCAATGTCGTGTTATACGGGTTTAACTCGACAATTTCTTCAGGCAAGTTATCTCCGCTTACATAATGAATATCTACATTTATATCCTTTTCTGCCAGAACAATCCTTACCGCATGTCCGATAGCACTGATACTATCAGAATACAGGACCATGACTGAGCGCCTGTTTGCCACACTCGTCATATCATCTGCTCTCCTGTAGATATTCTTCCGGGTGAATTTTTTATTTATATACCGCCTTGACCGGATATCTCTTAATGCACGTCTTTCCAGTATTCCTTCTTCAGGAAATAGACAATGATTAACAAAAACACCAGATAAAATATGACCCAGATTCCGAATGAATACCGTTGCATCTTGATGGGCTCACCCATATACACCATGAAATTTACCAGATCGCCTACAATCTGCTCATAGGTCTGACCCTGATATACCGCCGGCAAAGCAGCAGGTGGTGCCACCAGCTCCAGATGGGAAATCCTTTTCACAGGTATGCCGTCAGATCCGGTTTCCTCGAGCAAGACCGGCTTTTGCCAACCCTGTAATTCCCATAACACATGCGGCATTGCAACATCCTTGAACATCAGGTTATTCACACCGGAAGGTTTTGAAGGATCCACATAGAACGTCAGCAGGTAGTTATATAACCATTCTGCACCACGTGCACGTGCCGTAACGGAAAGATCCGGCGGAGCAATTCCGAAATAAGATATTGCGTCCTCTTTGGACATCGCTACCGTCATCGTATCCCCAACCTTGTCGGTGCCGAACATGAAGTTCTGCACCAGGACACTGTCAGGAATACCAAGATCTTTACCCATGCGATTATATCGCATGTAGGCAGCAGAATGGCAACTCAGACAATAATTTATAAATGTCCTGGCCCCCCTCTGTAATGCCTCCTGATCGGATAGATCCGGGGTAAACTTATGTCCACCACCGGCCGCCCCCGCTGCCCAGGCACTCGTGCCCGCAAATAACATTATTATTAAAAGAAAGTAACGCATCATCACATTCTCACCCTGTCCGGAACCGGTTTGTCATTATCGGTACTTGTATAAAATGGCATTAACAGGAAAAACAGGAAGTACACTGCTGAAACTCCCCTGGCCATCCATGTAAATAATGGTGTTGGAGCCTGCATGCCCAGCCAGCCGAGCGCTACGAAGCTGATGGTAAATGCAGTTAACGCAAACCTGTACTTCCATCCACGATAACGAATGGACTTGACTGGACTGCGATCCAGCCAAGGCAGGAAACAGAACAGAACCGTGGCCAACCCCATGGCGATTACGCCACCCAGCTGGCTTGGCACTGCCCTTAGAATGGCGTAAAACGGTGTAAAGTACCATACCGGGGCGATATGCTCGGGGGTCTTTAGCGGATCTGCAGGTACAAAGTTCGCATGTTCAAGGAAATAACCGTTCATCTCAGGCCAGAAAAATACCACCGAAGCAAACAGGATCAGGAACACCACTACAGCCGGAATATCCTTTACTGTGTAATAGGGATGGAACGGAATACCATCCAGCGGAATACCATTGGCATCCTTGTGGTTTTTGATTTCAACTCCGTCAGGATTATTAGAGCCTACTTCATGCAGGGCGATGATATGTGCAACAACCAGTCCGCAAATAACCAGCGGCAAGGCAATTACATGAAATGCGAAAAATCGGTTCAGTGTAACATCTGATACCACGAAATCACCGCGTATCCACAATGAAAGTTCCTCACCTACCACCGGCAAGGCACTAAACAATGAGATAATTACCTGCGCACCCCAATAGGACATCTGACCCCATGGCAAGAGATAGCCAAAAAAAGCCTCTCCCATCAGGGTGAAGTATATGAGCATGCCAATCAGCCACAACAGTTCCCTGGGCTTTTTGTATGAACCATATAGTAACGCCCGGTACATGTGCAGATAGACCACTATAAAAAATGCCGATGCGCCGGTTGAGTGCATATAGCGTATCCACCAACCCCACTCAACATCCCGCATGATATATTCTACCGATGCAAATGCCAGATCGGCAGACGGCTTGTAATTCATAGTCAACCATATGCCGGTAACGAGCTGGATGGCCAGAACTACCATCGCAAGCACACCAAAGTAATACAAGAAATTAAAGTTTTTAGGCGCGTAGTACTGTGCAGCGTGTTTATTCCATTCCTCGATGAAAGGGACACGATCGTCAATCCAGTCGCGGAAGGCAAGAAGATATTTGGTTGCTGTATTCATGACAGTACTCCAGAATCATCTCCAATCAATATCTTGGTCTCACTCAGATACATATGCGGCGGCACCACCAGATTGGTAGGTGCGGGGACACCTTTGAACACTCTCCCTGCGAGATCAAAACGACTACCATGACACGGACAAAAAAAGCCACCTTTCCAGGCATTCCCTAGATTATGGTCGGCGCCACCTTCGGCATCAACAAACGTGGGTGAGCAACCCAGATGGGTACACAATCCAAGCACAATCAGATATTCGGGCTTGACCGAGCGATATTCATTTTTTGCATATTCAGGCTGTTGTTCCTCTTCTGAGGCAGGGTCCTGGACTTCTTGGTCAAGCGCTTTGATACCATTTAACGAGGATTCATCACGACGCAATATCCATACAGGTTTACCCTGCCACTGGACAATCTTCAGTTCACCTGGCTGCAACCCTCCAATCTCGACCTCAATTGGTGCGCCTATCGCCTTGGATTTGGCGCTCGGAGACAGCGTGGATATAAATGGTATGGTAGTTGCCACCGCACCTGCTCCACCTACAACTGATGCTGTCGTAGTCAAAAACCGCCTTCTGTTAATATCAATTCCATCTACACTCATTAGCGTTATTTCCCCAAACATAATGAAGTTGCCAGTCACCCAATTCAGAATTATAACACGATATAACAAGTGTTTAAGTAAACTCTGCCGTCCTGACTAGATGTGTATATATCGGGCAGCACCCACATGGCAATACAGGCTATAATTGCAGCCTTGTATCCCTGATCCACCTGAAAAATACACTGAAATTCCTGTTCCGGTTTAGTCTGACCGGATTAGTAGCAGCCTGTATTTTGTTATTAGTATTCCCCACAGACTGTTACCCGTCACTAACAGGCAGCAAAATAATATCGTGCTTGCAGATAAAAATCCTGCTGAAATTGCATCTTATCATGACGCCATTACACTGACTTCCCCGGCCGTCGTGAATGTCTATGCCACACAGATACTTACCCGTCAGATTAACCCCTTGTTTCAGTATCCGGCATTCCAGCGTTTTTTCAGTGAACAGGGACAGCAACAACAGATAAATAATAATATGGGCTCCGGCGTAATATTGAATCAGGCCGGTTACCTTTTAACCAATGCGCACGTAATTGAAAATGCCCTGGATATCCAGATCACACTTACCGATGGTCGTCAAACCAGTGCAGAGGTCATTGGTATTGATGAGGAAACCGATTTGGCTGTACTGCGGATCCAGCTGGAGAACCTTCCGGTCGCCCTGGCCGGAAGCTCTGAATCACTCCGCGGAGGAGATGTGGTTCTGGCCATTGGTAATCCCTATAACTTTGGCCAGACCGTGACGCAGGGTATCGTGAGCGCGACCCGTCGCAGTCGAGTCGGAGTCAGCCTGATTGAGGATTTCATCCAGACGGATGCCGCAATCAATCCTGGAAATTCGGGTGGTGCATTGATAAGTTCCCGGGGAGAACTTATAGGTATTAACACGGCAACCTACTCTTCCACAGGTGGGTCGCAGGGAATTGGATTTGCCATACCGATCAATCTTGCGATCAATGTAATGCAGCAATTAATCAGTCGTGGGTTTGTTGAACGTGGCTGGCTTGGTATTGTCCCCCAACCGGTTCCTTCAGATATTGCCAACGTACTGAATCTGGAGAACTCGGGTGTTTTTGTAACCGCTGTTTTCAATGATAGTCCGGCTGCCAAGGCTGGCGTCATGCCCGGCGAGATGATTAATCTGGATATAATCCGAGGCTGGCAGGAACTGTTTATTACGACTGAAGTTTCCCAGCGCCAAAAACTGGTTCGCTAATTAATTGTTCCGAATCCGATCAACCGGCAAATAACAGGTTTCGGTTCAGTGTTATTCAGTGCCAGGCACGTAATTACTTGCGTGTCCGATATTCTGCAGAACGGGCGTGTGCGGTCAGGCCTTCACTCCGGGCGAGAATCGAAGCAGTCCTGGCCAATGCAGATGCCGACTCCGCGCTGCATTTGATGATGGACGAACGTTTCTGGAAGTCGTACACACCCAGCGGTGATGAAAATCGGGCCGACCGGGCAGTCGGCAACACATGGTTCGGGCCGACACAATAATCTCCGAGTGACTCAGCTGCATACGAACCCAGAAAAATGGCGCCTGCATTACGAATTTTCGGTAATAAAGCATCCGGATCAGTTACCGGCAATTGCAGATGTTCCGGTGCGAGATGGTTAACTATCTCCACCGCCGCATCAAGACTTTCTGCGTAAATCATGGCGCCATGATTTTCCAGGGAGTTCCGGATGATATCGGCACGCTCCATCTCCGGCAGCAACCTTTCGATACTCTGCATAACCCTGCCCAGATAGTCCTGGTCTGTACTCACCAGTATCGATCGTGCATCTTCATCATGTTCAGCCTGTGCAAACAGATCCATCGCGATCCAGTCCGGATCACAACTACCATCTGTCACTATTAGCACTTCAGAAGGCCCTGCAATCATATCAATACCGACCGTCCCGAATACCAGCCGTTTTGCCGCCGCTACATAGCGATTACCGGGACCAACAATCTTGTCTACTTCAGGAACAGTTTCGGTACCGAATGCGAGCGCAGCGACGGCCTGGGCACCACCGATTGTAAATATCCGGTCCACACCAGCGATCTGTGCGGCGGCAAGTACGGCGGGATTCAGTTCGCCGCCAGGAGCAGGTACTACCATAATAACTTCATCAACACCGGCCACCCTGGCAGGTATTGCATTCATCAAAACCGAGGACGGGTAGGATGCGCGCCCGCCAGGTACATATATGCCCGCCCGTTCAACCGGCATGATCTGTTGTCCCAGCACGATACCCTGCGCATCAGTATAGGACCAGGACTCAAGCTTCTGGCGTTCGGCATAGCTGGTGATCCTGGCAGCAGCATGTTCCAGCGAACGGAGCAATTCCGGTGAGATCTCATTGTGGACAGATTTCAACCTGGCTGAGGGTATTTCCAGGTCTGCCATCTTAATGCTACGCTTGTCAAATCGATTGGTGTACTCCACCACTGCAGCATCACCCCGGTCACGGACATCATTAATAATGTTGCTGACCATGCGTGTCAGTTCTGCATCCATTTGCACATTAACTGACAACAGCTTATTCAGACTTGCTTTAAAGTCACAGTCTGAATGGGTCAGGTGTAATATATTAATCATGAGTTCATTGCAGCAGAAAAGGAGTCTATCAACTGTCGTACCATGGTCTTTTTCATCTTCATCGCCGCCTTGTTCACGATCAGGCGTGAGCTAATCTCGCATATGGTCTCGACCGCCACCAGCCCGTTTGCCCGCAATGTATTTCCGGTATCTACCAGATCAACAATCTTGTCAGACAAGCCCAGCATCGGTGCAAGTTCCATCGAGCCGTATAATTTGATAATTTCCACTTGGACGCCACGTGCGGCAAAGTGGTTTTTTGTTGTATTGATATATTTTGTTGCTATCCTTAATCGGCCATTATTTCTGGCAGCTCCCTTAGGTTCTGCCAACATCAACCTGCATCTGGCAATACCGAGATCCAGTGGCTCATAAAGCTCGGTGCCCTCATACTCAAGCAGGACATCCTTGCCGGTAATTCCCACATCGGCCGCGCCGTATTCAACATAAGTGGGTACATCCGTCGCCCGTATAATGATTATTCTGACACCTGGCATGGTGGTTTCCAGAATCAGCTTGCGTGAGGTATCAGGATCATCAGTCGGCTTGATTCCTGCCCGCGCCAGCAAGGGCAACAATTCCTTGAAAATCCTGCCTTTGGATACGGCAATGGTCAGCCGGTTTTTATTCAGTGGTTCTATCATTAAAGTTATTTAATTCCCGGGTTTACCTGCCTGCCTTGGCCCGACTGAGAGCATGGGGATATTTCTGAGCCGGAATACGTTTTATCTTTGCGCCAAGCTGTTGCAGTTTTTCCTCAATCGTCTCATAACCCCGATCGATATGGTAAATACGGTCGATCTCAGTCTCACCGTCCGCAACCAGTCCGGCCAGGACCAGGCTTGCGGAGGCGCGCAGATCAGTCGCCATTACCGGAGCGGCTTTCAACCTGTTGATACCGGTTATGATAGCCGTGTTGCCTTCAAGCTTGATATCGGCACCCATACGTTGCAATTCTTGCGCATGCATAAACCTGTTTTCAAAAACATTTTCACTGATTATCGCCGTACCCTTTGCGATACTGTTCATCGCAGTAAGCTGTGCCTGCATATCTGTCGGGAATCCGGGAAATGGTGAGGTTTGTATATCCACAGATCGGGGGCGCCCGTCCGGCATCGATAAAGATATCGAGTTGCCATCAATCTCGATTCTTGCCCCAGCTTCCCTCAGCTTGAAAAGTACCGCGTCGAGCAGTTCCGGACAGGTATTTTTCAATCTGACGTTACCGCCCGTCATAGCAGCAGCAACCAGATAGGTTCCTGTCTCGATCCGGTCGGGCAATATCGTGTGATGCGCTCCATGAACCTCATCAACGCCATCGATAATTATTCTGTCAGTACCAGCACCCTCGATTCTGGCGCCCATACTGTTCAAACAGACAGCAAGGTCCACAACCTCGGGTTCGCGCGCTGCATTTTCCAGTATGGTCCTACCCTCCGCCAGAACAGCCGCCATCATCAGGTTTTCCGTGCCTGTCACCGTCACCATTTCCAGAGTGAGATGGGTACCCTTTAAACGTTTTGCCCTGGCCCTGATATAACCGCCATCCACGCTGATGTCCGCCCCCATCGCCATCAACCCGGAAATGTGGATATTTACCGGACGTGATCCAATTGCACAACCGCCCGGCAGGGATACATCCGCACGACCGTAGCGTGCCAGCAACGGACCGAGTACAAGGATGGAGGCGCGCATGGTCTTGACCAGGTCATACGGTGCAAATAATTCGGTAATGTTGTTGTTATTGATCTCAATATTCATCCGCTCATCGATCATCAGGTCCGAACCCATCCTGCCGAGCAGTTCCATTGTCGTGGTTATATCATCCAAGTGAGGTACATTACTAATCACCATCGTCTGATCCGTCAACAGGGTCGAGGCCAGGATGGGTAATGCCGCATTTTTTGCACCGGAGATGGAAATCTCGCCTTGCAGGGGATTGCCACCCGTTATAAGTAACTTGTCCATTTAATATAAATTTTCCGGTTAAACGACCCGCAGGCCTTTTTCCTTGTTCCAGAGGTCAGGTGTGAGCGTCCGGATCGACAATGCATGGATTTCCGAACCAACCTTGCCTCCGAGAGATTTGTATACCAATTGATGCTGTTGCACCATCGACTTCCCGGCGAACAAATCACTGACCACGATTGCAGAGAAATGTCTGCCATCTCCGTCCACCTCGACATGCGCCCCCGGCAGTCCGGCGACTATCTCTAACCTGATTTGATCAACATCCATTCAGTTCAACCTCATAAGCTATGGTTTGCGCATACTATAATCTATCCGGGAAAAATAACTAACAGTTGTGGGTGAACAATATCGTTTGGCCGGGACCAGTTATCGGCCGATGTGTATCTCTGACCCGAATACCCTGCCTGCTTCCGCCGGCAGGGTCGTCTTAGCCTCAGGGTGTCTGGGTGACCCCGATATTCTGGTTTCTTTCAACCAGTCTGGTTATCAAATTGTCCAGGCCACTGCTTCTGATCTCGGAAGCAAACGAACCGCGGTAGGTTGATACCAGGCTAACGCCATCAACTGAAACATCTACGACCTTCCATGCCCCGTCTACACTGTGCATTCTATACTGTATCGGAATCGACCCGGCACCCTTTGCACCCTTCACTTCTGTCCTGACCAGTACCAGAGAGGATCCTTCGCTGGTTTGTTCAGGATGATAGACGATTTCATTTTCTGAATACTGCTTGAGCGCATTTGTGTATGTCCGGACCAGTAAGGTCTTGAACTGCTCTAAAAAATCCTTTTGTTGCTGCTCGGTCGCGCTTTTCCAGGCAGCACCCAGTACAAATCTGGACATGCTATAGAAATCAAAATGTGGAATAACCAGTTCATATATAAGTTCATAGATCTTGCCCGGGCTGACCTCAAGCTGGGCCTTTTCCGCATGCAGACGTTCCAGCACCCGGGTTGAAGTATTTTTAACCACATCAGCTGCACTTTCAGCAGCAACGACAGGTCTGGCAGCTACTGCAAGTATCGCCAGGCATAAAAGCATGACTGAAATCACGTTATGGATTTTTATTTCTGATTGTTTCATCTCTGATTCCTCTATCCTGCAAGCTGACATTGATATCGAACGTATAGTTAAATATCGCGTGCAGGCGACGGTCTTGCACCCATGCCGACTGAAATTATATTCGGCAACCATCAGGGCATACATATTCCTGACTCCCAGTATAGCAGAATGCCTTGGTCAGGATAAGCAACTGATAAGTGGATACAATTTTTACTATGATACAGGTATCAGTGGAAGGGTTTTACCCGCAGTACAGCTTGGCAATAAAGGAAACATCTCCGGATTAATCCAGCAGGATTTCTCCATTAACGATTCGTGACAGCGTATCCACGTATAACCGGTGCTCGATTTGTAACATACGTTCAGCCAGTGTCTCTGCTGTATCGTGTTCCAGCACGGGCACACTTTGCCTCGCAAGTATCCTGCCGGTATCGTAATCATCGGCTACAAGATGCACGGTCGCACCGGTTTCAGTGTCTCCGGATGCCAGCACCTGCTCATGCACTCTCATGCCATACATCCCCTGGCCACCGTGTTTTGGTAACAACGCGGGATGGATGTTGATTATCCTGCCTGCATAGGCGGCCAGTGTTTTAGTCCCGATTTTTTTCATATAGCCGGCAAGCACAACCAGATCAACCCGGTGCTTCTGCAATATGTCGCGTAAGGCTATATCCAACATATCTGGATCCGGATAGTTTCTGCTGCTGATATGATAAGCCGATATTCCTTCACTGGCTGCATGATCAAGAGCGCCTGAGGAACCATTATTACTTATCACCACCACCGGATCTGCACTTAACCGCCGTTCCTTACACGCATCAATAATAGCCTGCATGTTACTGCCACGATGTGAGGCCAGAAAGCCGAGTCGGAGGTTATTCATAGCCATATGATTTATACAAGCTTCTTTCCTGTACATTAAAACCGGTTCTTCTTAACTGATTACTGGCGACAGAGCAGGCATCGTCCATTATTACTGTCATTGATCCAAATTCACGTCGAAGTGGATAACTGTTTCTCAGCTCGGAAAAATAAGAGATCCGGAGTTCCGGACTAATATCAAGCATTTGCCTTAGCGCTCCACTGTCTGCACGTACATCGTAACTTGCAAGCACAGCGGTCTGTACTGCCTCAAGCGGTTTATTATCAGCAGGAACGATCCGGTTAAGCTCGGGCATGGGTAATTCAGGCAGCATGGATTCATCAGGCGCCCGATTAAAATGATGACACGCCTGCCTGAATACCGTCAGGGTACCACGCAGCTTCGCATCTGTGCTGTAACCGGCTATGTGGGGTGTTGCGATGGCCGTCTTCGCCAGCAAGTCAGGATTTATCGCGGGTTCATTTTCCCATACATCAAGCACAACGGCACATCGCGGGTTATCGTTTATAAAATCGATTAACGCGGCCTCATTTATGACGCCGCCACGGGATGCATTTATCAGTATTGCGTCCTTGCGCAGGCCCGCCAACCGCTGGCTATCAAGCATATGCCAGGTCGCATGCTCGCCCTGTTTTGTTAACGGGACATGCAGGCTGATGATATCCGCCTCAAGCACCTGTTCAAGTGGCAGTAAAGGCAAGGCACTGCCCTGTTGTTG